>CAYXPB010000076.1:0-18033 GCA_964466645.1 uncultured Acetivibrio sp.
TGTAAAACAGTCACAAAAGTATTTTAAACAGCAGCAGGATTTTCTTGGTAATTTAAACGGCCATATTGAAGAAATGTATGGAGGTCATATAGTAGTTAAGGCTTTTAATGGAGAGAAAAAGAGTATTGAAAAGTTTGATACATTTAATAGTAAACTCTATGGTTCCTCGTGGAAATCTCAATTTTTGACTAGTATTATGATGCCTCTTATGGGCTTTATAGGGAATTTAGGTTATGTGGCAATATGCCTCTTAGGTGGATATTATGCCGCAAAGAGAGTTATAAAAGTTGGTGATATTCAAGCTTTTATACAATATGTACGCCAATTTACACAACCTATTTCACAGCTCGCTAATGTATCTAATATCCTTCAACAAACAGCAGCTTCAGCAGAACGTGTATTTGAGTTTTTAGATGAAGAGGAAGAGGTGCCGGAAGTTGTTGATTCAGTTAGGCCTGACAACATTGATGGTGTAGTTGAATTTAAGAATGTTCATTTCGGATACAGTGAGGATGAGATTATAATAAATGATTTCTCAACTTTAGTAAAACCTGGTCAAAAGGTTGCTATTGTTGGTCCAACTGGTGCCGGTAAGACAACAATGGTCAAGCTGTTAATGAGATTCTACGATGTAAATCAGGGTTCAATCCTAATTGATGGCCATGATATAAGGCGGTTTACCCGTGAAGATTTGCGTTCTATGTTCGGGATGGTACTACAGGATACATGGCTTTATAATGGAAGTATTATGGAAAATATTCGTTATGGACGTCTTGATGCCACCGATGATGAGGTTATTGCCGCAGCAAAAGCTGCCCATGTTGACAGTTTTGTTCATACTCTACCAAAAGGCTATGGCATGGAGCTTAATGAGGAAGCAAGTAATGTATCTCAAGGGCAAAAACAGTTGATAACAATTGCAAGAGCAATTTTGTCCGATTCTAAGATACTTATTCTTGATGAGGCAACAAGTTCGGTAGATACCCGTACTGAGGTGCAAATTCAAAAAGCTATGACTAATCTTATGAAAAATCGCACAAGTTTTGTAATTGCACACCGTCTTTCCACAATACGTGATGCTGATCTCATTTTGGTTATGAATCACGGCGATATTGTAGAGCAGGGAAATCACACCGGATTGCTAGCTAAGGGTGGCTTCTATGCAAATCTTTATTACAGCCAATTTGAAATTTCAAAGGTAAGTTGATTTTAAAAATACAAAGGCCAGGATTCTTTTATATATGAATCCTGGCCTTTATTATTGTTTGCATTAATATTATAAAAATATTTTTTTTACCGTTACTATGGGTAATTTAATGAGTATAATTATATAAAGCATCACTTAAGGTGTTTCAAAAAAATAGTTAGTCACTATATATATATAGTTCCAACCCATTAAAATCAACTTTTTTGAAACACCCATTGACCAGTTATTATTTTGGAATCACCTAAAAAAGAATCGTACGATTTAAAAAAAGAACTATATCTTTTCAGAAAGTGTCTTATAGCCTTAAGATATAAGACTTTTGGAGTAAAAGATTTAAACTTAAAAGAACAAGCTTTTTTTGAGGAGAATAGGATATGATTGGTGTGTTAACTATGAACAAAGAAAGAGACAACATGTTGGTTGAAAATACCCTGAAAGGCAATATAAATTCCTTTGAGGAGTTAATAAGGTTGTATCAGGGGAAGATATTCAATTTCCTTTCAAAAATGACGTCATCACGAGAGGACGCAGAGGAAATAACTCAGGAAGTGTTTATAAAGGTATATAAGAACCTATATAAATACAATAATAAATGGAGTTTTTCCACCTGGATATACCGTATAGCTATAAATACTCTTAGGAGTGAGTACAGAAAAGTAAAAAATGCTAAAGATATTGACTACTACGCTACTATACCGGAATTGCGTGCAAACTTTAGCGATTATCCTGAGATAGCCTATGAAATGAAGGAGCAGAGAGTAGAAATTATAAAACTTATAGATCAACTTAAAGAAGATCAAAAAACCGCATTACTTTTGCGCTGCATGCAGGATTTTTCCTTTAAGGAAATAGGCGATATATTAGGAATCACACCCGACGCTGCAAAGATGAAGATACAAAGGGCTAAGCAGACCATATGCAGGAAGTATGAAAAGCTGCAAGAAAGGGGGAAATAAAAATGAAATGCAATTTTAATGTTGAAGACCTAATTAAATATACTGAAAATCTGCTTTCGGATGAGGATAAAGAGAGAGTTTTAGAACACTTGAATTCTTGTGAGAAATGCAGAAGACACTATGGAGTGTTGAAATTTACGGAAACCTATGCAAAAGACAGTTTACCTTTGAGTGAGAACATTAGTAAAAATGTAATGGAGGCGATTGATATGAATAGATACAGCAAGAATAAGAAGTTTTGGCTAGGAGGGGCATTTCATAGAGCAATACTCGTTATGAAGCCAGTTTTAGCAGTGACAGCAGCAATTGTTGTGGTATCAGTTGGTGTGGCCAATTTTGGTAATTTACGAGGATTGATTTTTAATCCTAGCAGTGTGGGACCTAGTCCAACCAATTCGGTCAATAATCCGCAAAATACTAACGCAGGAGTTTTACCTGAAAGTACAAACGCAGTAATTAAAGATGCTGTAGAAAAGAAAATAGTTACACTTTATTATGCAAATTCCAATGCAGACAAAGTGGTTGCTGAGAAAAGGGAAGTTGAAATAAGTGTTGGCACACAAATAGAAAAATTAGCGTTTGAAGAATTGCAAAAAAAACCAAAAAGTGAAGGCCTGCGTGCAGCAATACCTAAGGGAACAAAACTTTTATCGGCATCAACCGAAGGTGGTATCTTAACACTCAATCTTTCTAGAGAGTTTGTTGATAACAGTCCCGGAGGAACGGCAGGAGAGTTGATGACTTTATATTCAATAATTAATACAATGACCGAGCTGCCTGATATCAAAAAAGTGCAGTTTCTTATTGAAGGACAAAAGGAAGATATATATATACATGCTATATTTGATGAGCCTTTTGTAAGAAATGAGGAAATTATTGAGAAGGATTCAGGTAAGATGAAAGCGGAAGTTGAAGCTAGATCACAAATAGCTGTTAACGCTATTAAAGGAAAAGATATGCAAAAGTTGGCTTCACTTGTGCATCCTGTTAAAGGGGTACTGTTTTCTCCTTATTCGCATATTAATTTGGTAGAGAATATGGAGTTTAAGAAAGAACAATTATCTGGCGCCTTAACCTCAGAAAAAATATACTACTGGGGAGAATTTGATGGAATAGGTGATCCAATTAAATTGACCTTTGCGCAGTATTATGAAAAGTTTGTATATGATCAGGATTTTGCTAATGCAGAAAAAATAGCTTACAATGAAGTACAGCAAGCAGGAAACACTCTTGTCAATATTGCGGAGGTTTATCCTGAAGGCAAGTTTATAGATTACTATTTTTCAGGGTTTAACCCCGATTATGGAGGTATGGATTGGGCGAGCCTAAGGTTGGTTTTTGAAAAGTATGACGGTCAGTGGTATCTTGTATGTATAGCTCACGGACAATGGACTATATAAAGATTTTTAATGTATATAGCAAAAAGGGTGTTGCACTTTAAAATAAAGTTCAATACCCTTTCATATATCCCATCACACATATGTCACTACCGTCTCAACGCGGCTCATTAATTGCTAAAATAGACATCTGCGGTATAACCTGGTTTCAGTCGATAATCTGGGTCCTCAGGCTTAATAAGTACAGGAACAATACGTCTACCATTCTTTTCTATTGCAGTGTTAGGAATCTGAGTGACTGTGCCAGTAAGGGTAGTATCTGGTAAGGAAGTTGGAACAATTTCTACAGTTTCTCCTACCTCCACATTTTTGATAAACTCTTCATCCACTTCTGCGCTAATAATAATTGAATCCACATTTATAATCTGTAGAACCCTAGTAGGTGAACCCTGAACACCTAGGTGACTTCCTTCGTTTACTGCAATATTTTGTACAATACCTTTTTCTATGTCCGAGATTATCTTGTTATCTTTCAGATATTCTTTTTGTGTCTTTCTTATCATGGCATCTAAATCAACCTGTAGAGAAGAAATACTATCTTGCTGCTGTGTTACATTTGCTGTGTTGCCTCGCTTTAGTTGGGAAAGTTGCTCCTGCTTAGATTTGAGTGCAACATTGAGTTTATTCAACTCCTCCTGTAGAGCGATTTTAATTTTCTGAAGATTCGTTTCAATATCATCCACAGCTTTTTGACGCTGATCCACTGAAGTCTTGTAAGCATCTAGTGTTGTCTTTGAAACTGCACCAGCTTCGTATAGGCTTTGATAGTTTTCCAAATCCGTTTTTGCAGATGACAGTTCATCGTAAGCAAGATTTAAGGAATTCTTCAGTAAAACTATATCTGCATTGGTATCGCTATGGTACTCTTTAGTTTTGCGATCAAGCTCCCTCTGTGCCTGCTCAATATCTGCCTGTAAAGCTGAAATATCCGTCTCTGCTATGAGTAGTGCCGACTGATTTGCGGAGAGCTGATGCTCCAGTTTTTTGACAATTCCATTATATTCAGAAAGGTCAAGAGTTACTAGTGGTTGACCTAGCGTTACTTGGTCTCCTTCTTGTACCTCTACTTCCATCACTATGGAGGGAAAATCTATGTTAATATCTTTCATATGAGTATACTTTACTTCTCCCCATGCCACAATGCCTGTGCTTTGCTCTTCTAGCAAAGAATATCCTGTATCTGTAACGGCATTCGTATCTTTTGGCCGAAATGAAATACCAAGAGTTGTAATGGTCAAGATAAGCAACACTATTCCTATTACCACTGTTTTTTTATGAGATAAAATCCAATCTTTCATAAAGAACTCCTCCATCTATTATTATTCAACACTTTTCAATGCTTCTAGCATGTCAATTTCTTGCATTTTTCTAGATAAAACACGGTTAATTAACCAAGCAAAGCATAAAGTAGTTATTACAGTAATCAGTACATCAGACAGTACAATATTACCCATAAGGTCCATGCCCTCATCCAAGCTGCTGGCAATAATCCAAGACATGAAGCGTCCCACAGGAGTGCCAAGGACTACTCCTAAAAGTACAGAAAAGTAATTTTCAACTAGCACCAATTTTTGAATCTCCTCATAATGGAAACCTAAAACCCGCAGGGTAGCCAAGTCTCTTATACGCTCTACAAAATTAAGAAGACTGGTATTGTATAGCACCACAAATGCTAAGGACGCACCCATAAGGATTAATGCCACTACCGCAAAATTTATTACCTCCATACTGGAGTCCAATCCAGTTTGCAGGCTTTCCCGTGTTGCCGAATCTACTACGATATCACTTTCCAAAAACCTTTGATCTGGAGTTCCCTTCCATTGAATAAGCAGACCTGTCGGTGAGAATGCTTCGCCCAGGGATTCCCAGAAAGTATCGCTCATGTAAATACCCTGGTTCGAGGTCATATAGGCAACCCCAACTATCTGTACAGGAGCATACCCCTTCCTAGTACGTTTGATTTGGATAATATCGCCTTGCTCTAAACCGAGGTTCTTGCCTAGCTTTCGAGTCATAAGAATTCCATTGTCAGGCATAGCAATAGGCTCACCATCAGGGTCTTTCATATGAATCAAGGGGCTATCTTTGGTCGTAACTGTGATGGGCTCCATTTTATGCTCACCATTGGGCAGAATGATTTCAATAGCAGATTCTTGGATTTGTTGTGTAACACCATTAAGCCCTAAGCTGCTAAGATAGTAGGAATCCGTCTTTGTAGAATCTACAAGTACCTTTTGTTCGTAGGTAAATGTATTACCGTACAGCTGATCTGAAATTCCTACTAAGGTAGTTCTAACGGTCAAGGCAGCAAGAATAACGCCGACACAGCCTGTAACACCAATGACACTCATAATAAGACGGACTTTATTTTTCAGAGTATTGCGAGCAATAAGCTTGCTGCTGAACTTTATCTTCCTCCAAAAGGAAGGAATAAGTTCCAGAAAAACACGGTTTCCCTTTTCAGGATTCTTCTCACGAAGAAGAACTGCAGGGGTATCACCCTGAAGCTTCCAGCAGGCATGAAATGAAATCCCACCTGTACAAAGAAGAATCAGAAGTGATGCAAATAGAAAATTCCGGAAATTAATATGAAAACTAAAACTGCTAAGCATCAGCTTTAATCGGGGAACTAAAACTTTACCAAACAGATTCACTCCAATGATAAGCCCAACTGCTGACCCAAGCACCCCAAGCATAATTCCGTAGGAAGTATAATGCCATAGAATGCTCCGCTTACTGTAGCCCAACGCTTTTAATATCCCAATTTGTGCACGCTGACTTTCAATCAGACGTACCATTGTACTCTGTGTAATCAGCGCTGTTACAAGGAAAAATAGTAAGGGAAATACCAATGAAAGTGTTCTAAACTGCTGTATACGACCATTCACACTATTTACACTAATACTATTCTCTTGCAATGTAATACCAATTAGTTCGTTACCCATGACCTCATCTACCTTTTGTGCCACATATACAAGGTCGGCTCCGGGCCCAGTTTTCACACTGATCTGATTGTAAATTTTCTGACCGTAAGCTCTTTCCAGCACACTGGTATGGGTCATTAAAAAACCATAGGTTGACGGATCAGGAAAGACAGATGCTGTATTCTTCACAGAATAGACCTGCTCGCTGCTAAGTGCCAACCCTTCTATTGGCAAGCGAATCCATACATCGTTCAGCTTAATAGAAATAGGGTCTCCAATCTTCAAGTTATGTGCTTTAGCAAAGGAACTATCTAACACTACACCTTTGCTACTTTTGCTAAACCGCCCCTCCTGAAGCACAGGCTGGTCTAATATATTGTGCTCATCTAAGGCATAGATACGCAGTGTAGCCTTTCGGGGTAAGTCCGTATCTACATCCGTTGAAAAACGCTTCTCAACATGGGTAACGCCATCAATTCGTTTTATTCCCCAAAGCTTCTGCTCTGAGGGATTCATGACCGTTACCCATAGATCGGACATATTTGTTGACTGATACATGGCATTGGCATTGTTCTGAATGGTAAACCAAATGCTATCAAGACCTGTCATGATAGCTATCGCCAGAGTTGCCATAATAAATATGGAAATAAACTGTGCCTTTGATTTTTTCATATCTCTCAGTAGTTTTTTAAATAGTGTCCCCTCTACCATAGGATTTCCTCCACATCTTTGGGGTGCTCGTTAGACTTCATCTCAGCGATTTTGCCATCTTTCATATGCAATACGGTTTGTGCCATTTCAGCAATGGGTGCATTATGTGTTACTATAATTACCGTTTTCCCTAAATCCAGCACTACATCTCTTATGAGACGTAGTACCTTTCTGCCAGTTTCTGAATCTAGTGCACCTGTTGGCTCATCGCACAACACAATTTGTGGATTCTTTGCAAGTGCCCTTGCTATTGAAACACGCTGCTGTTCACCACCTGACAACTGACTGGGAAAATTGTGCATTCTTTTTTCTAATCCTACTCGCTGAAGTATTTCTCTTGCATCAAGTGGATCAACACAAATTTCCTCAGCAAGTTGTACATTTTCCAATGCCGTTAGGTTTGGTACTAGATTGTAAAACTGGAATACAAAACCGATTTGTGCTCGGCGATAGTTGGTGAGTTCTCGTTCTGACATACCAGATATTTTGTGTCCATTGACAGAGATCCGACCAGCGGTTGGCAAATCCATACCGCCTAGCAGATTGAGCACAGTAGTTTTTCCAGCACCACTCTGTCCAAGTACCACGTTGAAGGTACCTCGTTTTAGCTGAAAGCTAATACCATCCACTGCCTTAATAGTAGCATCACCAACATGATATTCTCTTTCTACGTTTTCGAACGTAATAAATTCCATAAGGAACCTCCTTTGCTATTAATTCTTTTATATATCTAAATATCTCTTCATAGAATTTTACAGAAATAATTCTTTAAATATCATGACTTATATAGGGCGTATCCCTCGTTGGCATTTCACCATAAATTTATTATAATGACACCGTGTAGATTTTACAACCATCAGATGTTTACAAAGTCTCTCATAAAGATTCAGCAAATAAACATTGACAAATGCTCAATGTTAAACACATACCCAGCTAGTTCTTTCAAAGCCTTACTTCTTGAATCTATTGTAACTACAGAATTTCTAAAATGACTAATCATATCCGAATCATTTAAGCTATTACCCATGACAAAGACCTTATCCTCACTAAAATTATTCAGCTGACATATCTTAAGCACCCCTATAAGCTTACTTGCATCATTAGAGTTTATACTTACAATATCCTTTTCATAAGATACCTTCAACATAGAATTAGACTCTATATTTGCCGTAATATCCTTTTTAAAAGCAAGTACTTTATATACAGAGTTTTTCTCTTTATACACCCTAGTTTTCGGTATACCCGATAATACTTCCAGCACTTCTTCCTTAATACTCAACGTCTCCTTATAATTCAAACTAAAGTCAACAACCTGTCCACCATTTGCAAACACACCGCCACTTATAAAGCTTTTTATAGGATTACACTTTTTTAATGCAATATGTAAAGGTAGCGATGTAGCAAGATAAATCCTGACCTTATCCTTTAGAAACCGAATATGTTCTATGGCTTTTTCACTTACTACCCCAAATTCATTGGTTATAGTGCCATCGACATCTATAAATATGGCTTCTATATCTTTTTTTAAGGGAACTCTTATAGGTGTATACTCCCCAAAGTATCTTTCAAGCTCTAGATCATACCTATTGGAATAAGATAAATAACAGTCACAAAACCTTTTGTCACATTTAAAGGGCTCCACCACACTTTGATTTGTATATATATTAAACATCCTGTTTTTGTTAATGTGGCAGGCAAAAACATCCCCATTTGCCCTGATAAAAACACTGTCAGATCCGGCATTACAACAACTGTTCTGAACCTTATTTCTTTTCAACTCATTATAGAATAGAGGATCCACTTCTATCAAGGACTTAACCTCAGATTCTGTATATCTTGTCTTCTCTCTCTCCTTTGCGTTAATCCACATATATACATCCTTAGGCAATTGTTTACGAAATTCAAACACATTTTCGAGAGCCCCAGGTATTGCAACTATTCCCACACATAAATCAATACTGGCTTTGAGAAGCTTTACCTTATCTACAAATTTATCAATAGAAACCATTTCCGGATGACAACTTGCCCACAACTTGACCTTTGATAAGTCAACCTTTAATGCTCTTAATTTCTCTAAAAACTCATATTCATTAAAACTTAAATTGGTTTGACACGATACATACTTACATTTAGGATTAATGGCAAGTTTCCCAATAGCTTCAACATAATGATCATGTACAAGCCCTTCCCCATAGGGCGTAAAAAAGATTGAGACCTCATTTTTAAACTCTGTAGTATCAATAAAATCGCAAAACCTTTTCAAACACTCCTTGTCCCTTGAAAGCTCCGTTTTATCAGGCTTGCTTTTTGCAAAGCAGCAATAGGTACAGGAGTAATTGCAAGAAGATAATAAGCCTCTATAATATATGTTTTTCACATTTTTAATCATCACAAAAACTCTCCATTTTCTGTGCAACAACCTCAGATATAAGCATAGGTCCAATATAATCTGACAATGAAAGACCAAGAGGTGTTAGTTTTATTCTTCCATCGCTTTCTATAATCCACTTTTCCTTATCAAAGCTTTCGAATATAGGAAAATCCTCAAATAAATATGTACCAAAGACCTCCTTATACTCAGATAAAGCCACTCCCCTATAGTAAAAGAGATTTTTAACTAAAAATCTCCGTTTTACTTCATCATTGTCCAGCTTATAAAAGCTTATCCCATTAAAAAATTCATTTCGTTCTATATACTTATCCAAAACGTCCATGCATTTGGATTGTTTTGAGGTATACATTTCGCAAAAATGAAGGTTTCCAATGTAGCTTCTGCCTCCACAGCCTAGAGATATCATATTTCCAAATCCGCAGCTATCCTCTTTTGAAGGTTTATCTTTTACAAACCTTCTCATGGAAGTTTGAAAATATCCCTTATCTTTTAAAATCTCACATATCATAAAATACATTCTGTATTGAAGCCCGCTATCTATATCAAACTCCTTATATATACCTGTATTTGGCTTTTGATAAAGAGGATAAACAAATATCTCATTTGGTTCGTAGGAGAGAGTCATATCCAAGGAATACTTCAAGCTTTCAAAAGTCTGCGAACCAATCCCATAAATCAAGTCAATATTAAGGTTGTCAAAGCCTACATGTTTTATAACCTTAAGCGCTTTATTGACTTCGTCCACACTGTGAAACCTTTTTAGCATATCCAACTCTTTCTGCACAAAGGATTGAACGCCGATACTTACCCTGTTTACATTCCTGGATTTTAAGTATACCAATTTTTCATGTGTAGTCTGGTTAGGTGAGGTTTCTATAGATATACTAACCTTGCCTAAATCTATTCCAAAATCATACTGTGCTGTATCAAACAGCTTTTCCAATTGATTTATGGAAAGAATAAGAGGAGTCCCACCTCCAAAAATCAATGATTCAAACTGGACACCTTCAAAATTCAATACTTCCCTGTAGTTTTTGCCGTGGCGTTTAACTGCCTCAATGTAACAGCTTATTTTTTCAGCACTTTCGCAAGGGATGGAAAATAAATTGCAGTAGCCGCATTTACTGACACAAAAGGGTATATGAAAATATAGGGTTGTAGGACTTTTGAATAATTCTGAACTATACTCTTTTAACTGTAAATTCTCAATATATTGATAAGCAGTCTTATGGGGATAACTATACATATACTGCTTATAAGCGTTATGTATTACCACAATCTCACCTTCTTACAATTTGAAATGTTTGTAAGGAACAGTATAAACTATTTCATGTGACAAGCAGTGAAAATGGTAACCATCTTCTCCATAACAGCTTCCGTGGTCTGAACAGGCTATAACAAAGGTTTTGCCCCTTGCTCTGAATAAGTCAAACAACCTCTCAAGGTGGCTATCTACATATCGGAGTGCTGCAGCATGGGTATCTACTGAGTCTCCCTTTGCGCCTTCAACATAAAAATAATTCGGATAATGAATACTGTCTATGTTCAAATACATAAAAATTCTCTTATCGGTATCGTATTCTTTAAGTTTTCTTTCAATAAAATTCAATTGATTTTCAAAGCTATCCTTTATATGACAGCTAAAGGATGGATGCCAATAACTACGCTTAAAAAACTTTGGAAGCACTCTGTTTATTTCCGTTCTTTTATTAAAAAAACCTACTCCACCCACACATATTGTTTCGTAGCCCACTTTTTCAAGCCCTTCTATAAAACTTGCGCCCTCAAACAAAAACGCTTCCTTTGGAGCAGGCATATTTGCAGCCATATCCTTAGGCATAAAAAGTCTTTCCATTTCAAACATCGGTATTGGTTCTGCAGGACTTGGCAAAAATCCTGCAAACATTGCCAGATGAGATGGATAAGTGAAATTACCTGGCGCATGACGCTTTTCCCATTTGCCGTACTTGTTAAGATTTGGAGTGTTGTTCTTTTCCTGCTCATCAAAGGCTACATCATATCTTAATGTATCGAGGCATACAAATAAAATATCATGTGTACCTACTATCTCATTCATATTTACTGAATATTTGGCTTTGGTAATGTCTCCTAAGACTTCCATTGGTACTTCCTTAATCCCCTTATCCATAGTTCACCATCCTGATTAATTGATTTTTGTAAATTTTGTTTTCATTATAGATATCTTGGTATATCAAATCTCCTTGGGCATTCATTTCTATAATTACAGGCTCCAAATTTTTGCCTCTTAGAAGTATATCGATTCCTGCATAATTTAGCCCTTTAAAACAATCTACAGCTTCTTGGCACAGTTCCTCTATCTTGCAGATCACTGTTTGAGGTAGTTTTAGTAAATTTATATCCAAAGCATTGTTATTTAAATGTAGATTTGTGATAGGAGAACCGGAACACCTTGCCACCATAAAATCTATTTTTCCAAATTGGTAAACCACCCTTATATCATAACTAAGGTTTTTGTACTTGGGTTTTGGTATCCATTTTTCAATAATATATTGTTGTGAGAGAATAAAATTGACCAGATCCTCTATTCTTTCAATTTGGTCTATTCTACGTATTCCTTTTGTGTTAACAAACTTTCCATCTACCTTATTAATAGATGTATAAATAACCTCAGAGCCTAACTCTGGATGATATCTATAAGCTATTATTCCAGCTGCACCCGCTCCATATCGTGGTTTTATAAATAAGCTATAAGATTTATTTTCTCTTATGTATCGCTTTAGGGCACCTGTATCAAGAAATATTTCGTCAACTAAAGGTGTTACAGAAATCCCCTTTTTTATAAGAACTTCTTTACACTTTCTCTTATCAAGAGTATTAATGATACTTTCCGGAGAGTTCAGGAAAGTCAATTTCTTGTTGTTGCCAATGTCCTTCAAAAAAGCAGTATATTCTTTTATCAGTATATCTAGATTAGATAGATCTGAATCCTCATATTGAGGTGGATCTATTTTCACAATACTGTTTTTTGCGACATGAACAAGTGATGAATCAATCTCACAAAAACTGACCTCTGCACCTAACTCTTGTGCTGCCTTTAAGAAAAATTCCCTTCTTTTAGTTCCTGATTGCCCTATAAGAATAATATTCATAAACTAAAAATCCTTACTCTGTCAGCATGGGATAATTTCCATACTCTTCGTCATTTTCCATCTGTTCATCAAGATTTATATTTATAGGAAGCCCTTTTAATTTCCTCACAAAATCATCCGTTATGAAATGATAATGTAAATCTAATAATTCTAAGTTTCTGAGTTTATCCACATTGTCTATTATAAGCTGTGCACCTTTATTTGAAAGATTTCCGTTGGAAAAATCCAACACCTTAAGATTTGAAACAATATCAGAGTTTAAAACTAGTTCAACAATCTCGTCCTGAATTTCACTGTTACCTAATCCAAGATAGTCTAAGTTCTTGAGATTACAATTTCCGATAAGCTTTTTTATATCTTCAATACTTCCATCAAACCCATAATTATCAATTCCAAGGTATAAATTTAGTTTCTTTAATTTAGGCAAGTTGGAATTGGCGATTTCTAAAATAACTGATTTAGGAAGTCCACCGCAGATGATTTCAAGGGATTGTAACTCAGGATGATTTAATTCACCTAAACTAAGATCGTTGCTTCCTTTAATTATCAAGTGTTTGAGTGTTTTTAAAGACTTTAACAGTTCACTGTAATTTCCTTGTTCTATCCATGAAACTTCACAATCTTCAGAATCCATATCTCCTATAAAAAGGGTTTCAATATGAGAGAGTTTTTCACTATTTTGAGAAAACATATCCAGAATTGCCTGGCAGCTATTATCATAGGACTCGCCCCAGCACCCGACAATTATGGTCTTAATAGAGCTTAAGTCCGGATCACTTAATATTTCTTCAGCTAATGTAGCAGCATTTTTGTCTCCATCCTCATAATCCTCGTAGTCATAAAAATATCTTTTTGTGTCAGTCATATCACACACCTCCTTAAATAGTATATCAGAATTAATACTTGTTTGAAACATTTGCTTTTAGTTTATATTGTCCTTTGGTATAATTATGCCAAGAACGGTATGATTTTGTACAGTGGGTGTTTGTTTTGAAAATTTTAGGAGAGGAAGTATAGAGCGTGAGGGATAAAATAGTGAACAATGTAGAAACTGATTTGAATTGTGAAATAAATGAGGTTAGAAATGAATTCAGGTCTTTTAAGAGAAGATTAAGTGTTATAGCTAACATAATTATTCCGGGTGCGGGTTTTGTATTATATGGGAAGTTATATATTAAAGGTGCAATAGCATTTATTGCGTATTTTGCATATAATTATTTGGTTTTCAAGAGCATGCATCCTCTAATTAAGACGACAGGATATAGTATTCCAACACGGGGAGTACTAAATTTGATGACCTTATACTTACCAGCACTTATTATAAAATTGTATAGTACTGTTATGGTTGCTTCATTCAAAGATTAGCAGAAGTGTTTGTGTTAAGCAAACAATGATTTTCTTGCCTTTAGGATTAATTTTAGAAGTGCTTTTTCGAAGATTTTACTTAAGATCGGATAAAGATATATAATGGAGTGATTTGAGTTGAATAAGTTAGTTTTAGTAGCTTTAGTCGGGCTTCTTATTTTTACAGCCTGTCAGGAGGGAACAAATGACGATAATATAACAGCATTAAAAACTCCTGCACAGATACAAGATAACATAATAAATTTTGATGCAATTAATATTTCCAGCATTAAAATTAAAGAATTGAATACAGGTCAGGATTCAATTCTAATTAAAGATGGTATAATCCAGGAGTTTTGTGGGTCTCTTAATGGAATGAAGTTTACAAAAATAGATGAATCATTTATTCCAGAATATGAAGCGGAAATTCTTGATGGTGGGGAACCGATTTTGAAAATAAGTTTTTCCGGAAATGTGGTTTCTTTTAATGAGAAAGTGATGATTGGAAATAAAGTTATAGAAAGTGGCGATTATGAGCTGGAAAATTGGATATCGCAAAATATTGAACACTTTTATGAAGGTAAGGTCTTAGATCCTCAAAATATTGAACTTCCTGCAAATATTTATCTGCCTGAATCCGAGTTTGAATTGGAAATAGTTGACAATGGAAGTACTAAGGTCAATCAGAAGGAAATATATTCACAATTATTTGAATTTGTGACAGAGAGCTTTTGCAACCGGAAGTTTGAAATTGTGGAGTACAGAAGAGTAGATGATTTTGAATTGATGGAGCAGCAGAAGCAAAATGCAAGGGAAAATTCGAGAGCAATAATAATTAATAACTCAGGCGGTTATCTAAAAGTAGATTCTGAAAATGAATATGATGAATCGATTTCTGCCCCAAGTATTGTATTGTCTGAGTACGCACAAAAGCCTGAGATTTATCAGCTGTATGCAAACAGTATGATAATTGATATTAAGGCAGAGGATGAATTTGTCAGAGGCTTTAAAGATGTCTTTGATACAAATGCAAAACAATCAAGAAATTTAACACCGGATGAAATTGAAGAATTGTTCAATGAAAAGCAAGATCATTACATGGATTATATTTGCAAAAATCTTGGAATTGAAAACTGGTATGGAAATGAACCTCAAAGTTTGGAAAAAAGCAAAATGAGTTTGAATAGTCATGGAAAACCATATACTGTATTAAGCTTCGTCAACGGTTTTAGCGTGAGGCTTCTATTCTTTAAAGAGGATAAATTCATTGACTATATAGACTTTGGTGGCAAGATGGCCGGAACAGAATACCGATTCGAAAAAGCGGGAGATAAAGTGTTTGTTGTAGGAAAAAGCTGCAGGGGTTATGGAACAGGATTAAGTAGATATTTTGAAGATTGGTATTTATTGAATGATCAAGGTAAAAAGCTTGTTGTAAGTTTTCCTTATAGTATTCATGAATATTATTTATCTTTTCCAGGATATAATTTGAATGCAACTAGTATTAAATTTAATTCTAAAAAAGATATCAGTATTACTATAGAATATAACATAAAAAAGGATTATTTCAAGGATATGAATTATTATATGAATAATGAAGTAAACGAGGAACTAACTGTAGAGGATACAAAGAAGGTTGTATTCAAATGGAACGATGAAAAGGCTGTTTTTATATCTGAATATGTTGTAGATGATATGGGATTGACTGAAATTCCTCCTGAGAGTAAGGAAATGAAAAATAAATGTACCGATATACTTAAAAAGAAATATAAGAAGCTTACTCGAATGGCTTTAGCCGTTACCGAAGAAAAAGATATCGATAGAATCGAAGTCTTAAAAAGAGTATGGGAGTACTTTTTAAATGATTGTGAGGATTGTGATGAAAAGGCTGCATTGCTTGAAATATTGAGTAAAGAGTATTAGGGTGGTTTTGTTGAACTATTGGGATTAGTAAAGAATTGTTGGTGTCAAGTAGGCAAAGATTTTCGATTTTCTTGACCATAAGAGTTATCTTTATAAGCGTTTCTTTGAAGACATTACTTAAGGACGGATAAAAATTGTATAGTGGAGTGATTTGAGTTGAATAAGTTAGTTGTAGCAGTAATAATCGGAATGCTTTTTTTTACAGCCTGTGATGAGGGGACAAACAATGATGGTAATGAAACAGCATTAAAAACTCCTGCACAGACTCAGTATAATATAATAAATCTTAGCAATATGAATATTTCCAGCATTAAGATTAAAGAATTGAATACCGGTCAAGATTCAATTTTGATTAAAGATAGTATAATCTGGGAGTTTTGTGAGTTTCTTAATGGATTGAAGTTTACAAAAACAGATGAACCACCGATTTCAGAATATGAGGCGGAGATTTTTGATGGTGGGGAGCTGGTTTTGAAAATAAGTTTTTGGGGAAGTGTGGTTTCCTTTAGTGAGAAAGTGATGATTGGAAACTCAGTTATAGAAAGTGGCTATTATGAGCTAGAAAATTGGGTAACCGAAAATATTAAGCACTTTTATGAAGGTAGAGTTTTAGATCCTCAATATATTGAACTTCCTGCAAGTATTTATCTGCCTGAATGCGAGTTTGAATTAGAGATAGTTGACAGGGGAAGTACAAAGGTTAATCAGCAGGAAGTATATTCACAATTATATGAATTTGTAAAAGAGAATTTTTGCAACAATAAGTTTGAAATTGTGGAGTACAAGAGAGTAGATGATTATGAGTTGATGGAGCAACAGAAGCAAAACGCAAGGAAAAATTCGAGAGCAATAACAATTCAAAACATAGGTGGTTATGGTGGTTATATAGAAGTGGATTCTGATAATGGATATGATGAATTTATTTCTGGCGGAAATATTGTATTGTCTGAGTGTGTACAAAAGCCTCAAATATTTCAGTTGTATTTAGACAGTTCGATAATTGATATCAAAGCTGATAGTGAATTTGCCAGAGGTTTTAAATATGTTTTTGATACAAATGCGAAAGAATCAAAGAATTTGACCCCGGATGAAATTGAAGTATTGTTCAATGAAAAGACACCTTATTATATGGATTATATCTGTAACAACCTTGGTATTGAAAGCTGGCGTTGGAGAGAACCTAATAGATTAGAAAAGCATAAGAAGAGTTTGAATAGTGAGGATGAACCGTACACTGTCTTGGAATTTTATAATGATTTTAACTTAAGGCTTTTATTCTTTAAAGAAGACAAGTTTATTGATTATATAGATTATGGACATAGATCTGCCGGAACTGAGTACCGTTTGGAAAAGGTCGGAGATAAAATATTTATTGTAGGAAGAAGATGTAGAAACCATGGGACAGGTGTAGAGAGAAATTTCGAGGAATGGTATACATTGAGTGATGAAGGCAAAAAACTCGTTATCAGTTTCCCATATTTGGATTTTATTCAGCCACCATATAGGGGATATGAATTGACTGCAAATAACATTAAATTAAATACGGGTGAAGATATGAGTATCGTAGTAGATTACAATGTCAGAAAGTTTTATATGCTGGATATGGATATTGACGATGAGTACGGTCAGGTAACAATAGAGGGAACAAAGAGGGTTGTATTCAAATGGGATGATGAAAAGTCTGCCTTTGTATCCGAATACGGTCAAAATGAAATGGGCATGGTTGAAATTCCTGCTGAAAGTGATGATATTACCGAGAAGAGTACCGAGTTGCTAAAAAATAAGTATCAGCAATTGACTGAAATTATGATATCCTTTCCCGAAGAAATATATAGATTTAATAAAGAAAATATAAAAGATTTATGGCAAAACTTCCTAAACGATTGTAAGGATTGTGATGAAAAGATCGCATTGCTTGAAATGTTAAAGAAAAAACAATATGTTATTATACAGCCCTAAGATGCAATTAAAGCTCTTAGGGCTGTTGTTTTTTCATTATTATAACCATGCCTTTCGCTTTACTCAAGGCACAAAACGTAATTAAAAAG
>CAYXPB010000077.1:0-7812 GCA_964466645.1 uncultured Acetivibrio sp.
TTTATCTTCGTAGTAATGCAGAAGGTGTAATCAGTATCAGCATTGATATTCCGATGTATGTTTTTCAAATAAAATAACCAAGCCTTGCAAGGAATATAATCTGATATTTATTCTAAATGACCCTTCTTATCAATTATCATGGCATAGTTTTGGATTTATGGGAAACCATAAAGACATGCTGATTGAAGAACCTATGGATAACGGACTGGAATTAGGTTTTAAAGATTGGATACTTCCTGGAGATGGAGTTGTAATTTCAATCAGCAAAAATGAAAAAAATAATGAGTAAAAAAATCAAAAGGTGTTCATACTATTATTTAAATCACTAAGGACAAACACTATTAGCATTATGTGGAATATACTGATATTGAAGGGAGAGGACCTACAATGAACGACGAGAGAACTGTAAACTTTTATGATGAGAGAACTGTAAATTAAAAAATACATAAACAATTACGAAAACATAGGAACATTATTTTCTATGTAAATTGATATTTTTTGAAATGGCAATTGCAACGTCTTATTTGGAATCATCTAATGCACCTAATTCTAAAAGTTTTCCGATGACCTTGGTATAATTTAAGTCTTTTTGCTGGTATATAATATATATCTACGCACATGATATATATGAAAAAAGAAAAATACTAAGTTCTCGGAGGATACTAATATGAGAAAACTAGCTCATAACGAAGTTATGTCTATGACAACGCTTCTAGAAATGGAAAAAGATGCATTGATAGTAGCAAGGGCAATGGAAAAATTAATTGGTGATGATGAATTGAAGAAACAGGCTGAATCAGGTATCTTAGCTATGGAAGGAAGAATAACGGGATTTCAACAGTTTATTAGTGAAAATCAGGTGACTGAAATTAAGGAGGTACATTAATATGCCATCATTTCTAGGAAATAAAGCAAAAGATACTACTGATCTTTCTGATGAAGTTTTAGCAAAAAATATGATTGCGTCTGCTAGCTCGGCTTCAAATGCATACCTTAATGCGCTAATGACAAGTAGTACTCCTGAAGTTAGGGCTGTATATGCTGCCAGTTTGAATCAAATAATCGGAGGGCATTCAGCATTAACGGAATTAGCACTTAAGCGTAATTGGACAAATCCTTATAAAGAACCAAGAGAGCAGCTGTCTACAGTTTACAGCAAGGTACAATCAGTTATACAGCAAAATTAATAAATGTATACTTGTAAATAATTCCGTGTGGTGTATTTTCTGTATGGCTATTATTTATAATTAATGAATTGATTATATTAATCTAAAAAAACAACTAGTCAATGGGTGTTTCAAAAAAGACGATTTGCATTCTTTGCACTGCAAAATAAAGTTCCTCTGTTTGAAAGCTTTTAAGCTTTCATGATTGGGTCGGAACTATATATATTGACTAATGGATTTTTTTGAAACACCCTATAAAAAAAGTAAATGATTAAAAATTTACTGGTTAATGATTTATATTTGGGTTGATTTTATTAACTGTTTTTAAGATTTTACTATTTTTTAAGACAAGCTTAAGGTTTTTGTATTATAATACAACTAAGAATTCTTTTTTTACTTCACTTCTACAGATAGACACGTAGTTGCATTTAAATATGCAATTAATCATATAAATAAATTTATTAGGGGGAGATTTTGTATGAAAAAAAGTTGTTTCATGGTATTACTAATATTTTTAATCAGTTCTTTTTGTTTATCACTAACATCAGCGGCACAATTGTATGGGGACTTGAATAGCGACGGCTTAGTAAACTCGATTGACTTTGCGGCTTACAGAAGGTATCTTTTGGGTACAGCTGATCTCAATGATATTATAACAGCTGACTTAAATGGAGATGGCAATGCAAATTCCATTGACTTTGCTTTCTTAAGACAGTACCTCTTAGGTCAGATAAAGGTATTTCCGGTTGAGGGAATAGCTACTTCTACACCGACAGATACACCAGTAACGCCTACACCTGACCCGGAAGCATGGAAAAATAATACCGGTACAATTAAGCTTGGAAATACAATTACATATACAGGGGAAGGCATTCAAGTCGATGGTTCAGTCGTAGAAATCACTTCCGGAGGTGATCATGACGTTAGCGGAACCTTGACAAACGGTATGATTTATATCAATACTAAAGAAAGAGTTAAGCTTAGACTAAGTGGTGTTAATATAACCAATTCCAACGGACCTGCAATTTATTTTGACGATGTAGACAAAGCTTTTATTACAATATCTAAGGATACGGTAAATTATTTGTCTGATGGAAGTACATATATTTCTGAAGATGCTAAAGGTACATTGTTTAGTAATGATAATTTAGAAATAAAGGGTAAAGGAACCTTGAACATTATAAGTAATTATGGACATGGTATAGCAAGTGACGATAATATTTCCATTGAAAACGGTAATATTTCAATTAAAGCGGTTAAAGATGGTTTACATTCAAAGGATGAGTTAAAAATCTCCGGTGGCAATATCTATATTGAAGCCGAGAGTGATGCAATTGATGCTGGTGAAGAAATTGATATCAGTGAAGGCACTATAATTGCCATTGCACAGAAAGCAGCCTTTGTTTCAGAAACTGAGCTGATTATTACAGGCGGTACAATAATTTCTACCGGAAGTTATGATCTTAAGCCTAGCAGTAATTCTACTCAGCCGTCATTACATTTAAGCTTAGATTCCTCAAAAGAAGCAGATACTTTATTACGTATTGAAAACAACACTGTTGGTGTTCTGACTTTTGCACCTTCGAGTAGCTATAATCAGTTGTTCTTCAGTTCACCTATCCTGAAAGCAGGTACAACATATGATATTAATATTGGAGGAAGCTCAAACGGAACAAACACTAACGGCATTTATGTTGGCGGTACATATACACCAGGCAGCACAAATCTCACTACAAAAGCTGCATTGATACCATAAGGATTATAGTGCCGATGTTTACATTACACAATTTTACCGTCACTTTAACTTGCAATTTATAAAATTTATAAACTTTGTAAATAATCATTTACAATGAACACTACATATGGTATAATTCTATCTTGTGGAAATACGGACGTTCCGCTGTTAGATACAAGAACGTCTAGGCAGGAGGGAGGATGACTAATAGTGAATATTATTGAGGCTCTTGAAAAAGAGCAGTTAAAAGCTGAGAAGCCTAAACTTGAAGTCGGTAATTACGTTAAAGTACACGTTAGGATTAAAGAGGGCACCAGAGAAAGAATTCAGGTTTTTGAAGGTACTGTTATCAGATTGAAAGGTACTGGACCAAGAGAGACTTTCACAGTGAGAAGACTTTCTTACGGAGTTGGAGTTGAAAGAATTTTTCCGGTTCATTCGCCAAATGTTGATCATGTTGAAACAGTTAGAAGAGGTAAAGTAAGAAGAGCGAAGCTATACTACTTGAGAGACAGAGTAGGAAAAGCTGCAAAAGTAAAAACAAGATTAGGTTAATATCTAATATAACAAAAGGGACATTAAGTCTCTTTTGTTATATTACAACTTCTTTGCAAAGTATCAATGCCTACTTTAGAAAACGGATTCTTTTATAAAAAGTAATATAGTGATATAATAAAGAACATAAATTTTTTTATTGAGATATCTTTTGAAATTATTTTATACCACAAGAATTTTGTACGATATAATAAACATTTTAGGGAATAGGGTTGTAATTTATGGAATTTACTAATAATCCGGGAAATAGAGATAAGGGAAAGGGACTTGATAAGTTCGGCATAAATTATGAAAATGAAAAGCCAAACTATTTTAAAGAAACTTTAAAATGGATTTTAGTGGTTATTGTTTCAATATTTATAGCGCTTGTACTAAGAGCCTTTGTTTTTGAATGGGTTGTAGTGCAAGGGCATTCTATGGAGAATACTCTTTATAATCGTCAGGTTTTATTTGTCAATAAAATTGGATACACTTTCGGCCCACCAAAGAGGGGTGAAATAATTGTATTTGAAGTTACGAAGGGAAATCTCGATTATATTCCTATAGCTAAGAACATACCTGTTTTATCTTCTTTAATTCCGCCACAAAACGAAATTGATTATATTAAAAGGGTTATAGGTTTGCCAGGAGATGAAATAGATATAATTAATGGTAGCGTATATGTAAATGGGATTATGCAGAAGGAAACTTATGCAAAAGGTTCTACAGCAAAGCAAATTTTTGATTTACCTTGTACTGTGCCTGAGAATAAAGTTTTTGTTATGGGTGATAATAGAGAAAACAGTAAAGACAGCAGGGAATTTGGATTTGTTGACCTTGATAAAATAAAAGGAAAAGCGGTATTTAGAATAAGACCTCTAAAAGAGTTTGGAAGTATTTATGATTAGATAAAAATACAGGAGGAAAAAATGAATATTCAGTGGTACCCAGGCCATATGGCTAAGACCAGAAAAATTTTAAGCGAGAATATGAAGTTAGTGGATGTAGTAATAGAGCTGCTAGACGCAAGAATTCCAATTAGCAGTAAGAATCCAGACTTTGATGATATATTTAAAAACAAACCCAAAATAATCGTTTTAAACAAGTCCGACTTAGCAGACGAAAGGGTTTGCAACAGTTGGAACAAGTGGTATAACTCAAATGGTTATGCCAATATTTTTATTGATTCCATAAAAGGTAAAAATATTAATCAACTAAAGAATCAAATGCAAAAACTTATGAAGGACAAATTTGAAAGAGATAAGCTAAAGGGTAGAATTTCAAGGCCTATAAAGACTATGATTGTAGGAATTCCGAATGTAGGAAAGTCCTCTTTGATTAATAAAATTGCCGGTAAATCAAGTGCCATAACAGGTGATAGACCTGGTGTTACACGTGGTAAGCAATGGATAAACGTTAGTGGTCAGATACAGCTTTTAGATACCCCCGGTATATTATGGCCAAAATTCGAAGATGTTGAAGTAGGTATGAACCTTGCAATAACTGGTGCAATTAAGGACGACATATTAGACACAGTAGAACTTGCATCCACATTGTTTGAAAAGCTAATTAAGTTTTATCCTAAAAACCTTATGGAGCGATATAAAATAGCCTCCATTGAAGAAAAAACAGGACTTGAACTGCTACAAATTGCCGGAAAAAATAGAGGCTGTATTATTTCTGGTGGTGAAATCGATATGACTAGGATTTCTGCTATTGTTTTAGATGAATTACGCGGTGGAAAGATCGGTAGAATAACACTCGAAAAACCGGAGGACATGCCAAATGGTGCAAATGAGTAAGAAGCTCACTTTGAAGCAAATAGAGGCTATTGTAAGCGATATGGGTATAGATAATGCAGTACAAAAATTGTACTCTTTTAAAGAAGAGTATGGCGCTAAAATTGATAAACTGATTTTTAAATATGAAAAGAAAAAGTTTATATTGGGAAAAGAGCTTAAAAGATTCGAAGAAATGTGCCATTATGAAAAAGAAGCACGTAGAGAAGGTAAGAAGTTAATTGCAGGTATAGACGAAGCAGGTCGTGGTCCTTTAGCCGGTCCGGTCGTGGCAGCTGCGGTGATACTTCCTGAAAATATATTCATTAGTGGACTCAACGATTCTAAAAAATTAAGCGAAAAGCAAAGAGAAGAATTGTATGCTATAATAACAGAGAAAGCTATTGCCTATGATGTGGGTATTGTTGATGAAAAAATAATTGATGAACTTAATATTTTAAATGCAACTAAAATGGCAATGGAGATTTCGGTTGAAAGCCTTAAAGTAACGCCCGATCTATTGCTTATTGATGCGGTGAAACTCGATAGCTTAAAAATGCAACAAAAATCTATAATTAAAGGCGATGCCGTAAGTATATCTATTGCGGCAGCATCGATTATTGCAAAAGTCACTAGGGACAGGCTTATAGTAGCCTTAGATACTACTTACCCCGACTATGGCTTTAAAAAGCATAAAGGATACGGAACAAAAGAACATATTGATGCAATAAAGAAGTTTGGAATTTGCCCTATACATAGAACAAGTTTTACAAAGAATTTTACGGTATAGACTTAAAGCTATTTCAAAAATGGCCTAAGGTGTTTCAAAAAAAATCATTAGTCAAAATTTATAGTCCAAACCCAATAATGAAGCTATAAAGCTTCGAAATCTGTAATGTTATAAACATTGGTAAGGTGATATTTATGAACAGTAAAGAAATAGCAAAAATGGTAGGGGTATCAAGAAGCACTGTTTCACGTGTAATTAACAATTATCCTGATATACCTGCTACAACACGAGAAAAAGTTCTTAAAGCTATAAAAGAATATAACTACTACCCTAATTCATCTGCAAGAAGACTTGTAGGAATGAAAAACTCTACTTTAGGAATTTTTGTAGTTGATATAAAAGATAATGAGAAACCTCACCATGTAATAGAAAATAATGAGGATCTTTTATATGACAATTCTTATTTTTCACCATTTATAAACGCATTTATAGATCAGTCAAACAAAACTCAATATTATGTGTTGGTATCCACTATTTATAGTTCGAACGAGTTATGGAAGATACAAAGTGCCTTCTGCGAAAAAAGGATTGACGGAGGAGTTATTATTGGAAGTAACGAAAATGAATATAAAAAAATATTGAATGTTTTGAGCAAGGATTTTATTTTAGCTGCAATTGATATAAATGTAACAGAAGAAAATAAGGATAAAGCAATATATATAAATTTAAATAATTCGAAGGGTGCTTTTGAAGCAACAAACTATCTTATTGGTCTCGGACACCGAAATATAGGTATAATAACGGGGGATTTGAATAAATTGTCGGGAAGTGTGAGGTTTGATAGTTATAAACGAGCGCTTTTAGAAAGTGGTATACCTTTAGTTCAGGATTATATTGCCTATGGTGATTTTACAGAAAATAGCGGATATGTGGGTATGAAAAAGATACTGCAGAATAAAAATAAACCTACAGCTGTTTTTGCATCTAATGACACAATGGCAATTGGAGCATATAAGGCTGTTGGTGAGCTTGGTCTTAGAATTCCTGAGGACATATCGATCATTGGATTTGATAATACGCAAATATCTCAATATATGTTTCCGCCTCTTACCTCAGTCAATGTATCATTACCTGAAGCTGCAAAAATTTCTGTTAATTCTCTAATAAAGTCAATAGAGAAAAAAGAGCTGATTCCGGAAGTAAAAACAGTAAATATTACTATTATAGAAAGAAATTCTTGTAGAACTGTTAAGGCCACTTAATAATACGACTATAAAAAATTCAATTCAGCAAACACATCACGGAAGCTCTAATAAATAATCGACATGGATCAATATAATCATTGTCATCTTTATATTAGTATTGAATTATTGAAAGAAAATATTGACAAAAATCTATAACTGAATTAAAATTTAACTAACACGCGTTAGTTGTTTGAGATTTTCTGTTTAACTTTATTGTTAGTATATGCTATAATTTACTTCGATTAAAATTTCAACTTTCATAAACTAATCCGCGGTAATTTTACGTAAACCTTAATAATATTATAAATAAAAAATTTCAAAAGGGGGAAGTTTTAATGTTAAAAAAATATTTAACAAAATTGTGGTTACCAGTTTTCTTATTGGCATTTGCATTTGCTTTTACGACTCATGAAGTTTCCGCTGCTCAAGTAGTAAACTCAAATTTTGAAGTTAACTTTACGAACAGCTCTAACCTATGTGAGTCAGCTGACTGGGCAAACGGATCACCATTTAATTGTGTATGGAGGCCATCTCAGGTTACCTTCTCAAATGGAAGTATGTTTCTTAACCTAACAAGAGATGATACAGGCTCTGGCTATCCATATAAGAGTGGTGAATATAGGAC
>CAYXPB010000077.1:7912-17946 GCA_964466645.1 uncultured Acetivibrio sp.
AATTATATAAGCTACTATGTTGATGGAGTTAAAGTTTATACAGGAACTAGAAATATACCTCAAACTCCAGGTAAAATCATGATGAATTTATGGCCAGGAACTGGAGTTGATGAATGGCTTGGAGCTTTTGACGGAAGAACTCCTCTAACAGCTGAATATAAATATATAAAATATTATCCAAACGGTGTTCCTGCACCTACAAATCCTAATAATAATACTCCTACACCAACACCAACAAATTCAATTGTTGGTGATCTCAATGAAGATGGCGGTGTAAATTCAATTGACTTTGGATACTTAAGAATGTATTTACTAGGATCAATAAAAGATTTTCCTGCACAAAATGATTTGAGGGCTGGGGATCTAAATGGTGACGGTAATATAAATTCTTTAGACTTCGGATATATGAGAAGATATTTACTTGGAGATATAAAAATGTTTCCCGCATCATAAAAAATAATATTTAGAAGGAAGTGTTGCAAAACTACTTATTAGTAGTTAGCAACACTTTTTTATTATTAAGGTGTTGCAAAAAAGTCAGCTTTTTTAAAACACCCATTTACCAGTTGTTTATTTGAATCACCTAAGTTAACAAATTGCTACTTTAAAAAAATATGAATATTACCGATACATAAAATAGGTTGAAAATTTTTGGAATCACCTAAAGTATGAAAGTTAGAAATATATAGAAACATAACAGAGTGGAAAGATCTACACCAATATTAAAACCTTGATGATAAACATATTATACGAGGAGTGCAGGCATGAAAATAGAGGGATTTGTCGGTAATGCAGATATAAGTGCGTTAAATGTGTCGGATATTTTAAGAAAACTTGCTGTTGGTGATATTGTTAGGGCAAGAGTACTTGATATTACCGCTAATGAACTAACGCTCAAGCTTCTTGATGGTACAGTTTTTAGTGCGAAAGCTATGTCTTTGTTAGATGCACAACAGGGTGATATAGTTGATTTTATTGTTAAAAACAACTCTAGCAGCCAGTTGGTGCTCGAAACACTCAAAGAAAATGAGTACAGCCAAAATAGTATCAATGATTCCTATTCAAACTTAAACCAACAGTTGATAGATATTAATATAAAACCTGACATGAATAATCTAGAAATCGCAAAGGAAATAAATCACAAAAATCTTCCGCTTAATAAAGACACTTTTGGAAAGATAGCAGACGCAATTATTGCCTTTAAGAATGTGACCCCTCAAAAAGCAGCATATCTACTTGCAAATAATATAGCTCTTGAAGAAAAGAATATATCTTTGCTAAATCAAATCGTTGATGAAAAACAAAAAATAGGCCCGATGCTAAAAGATACCTTTGAGGCTTTATCAAAGTTGACGGATAAAGATATTATGGAGTCTGTTAGCAGGGTACTTAAACAAAATTATAGTCAAAAAACTTCTCCTGATTTATTAAATAATAAACTAAAGCAAGAATTTATAAGTAATACCATAGAAAAGGTGTTTTATTCTTCTGGCCAAGAAGAGACTCCTATTCTAGGTGAAATCAAAGAAAATCTATTAAAATTTGCCGGCAGCTATTTAGAACATAATTCTTTAGAAGAAATGAAATTAAATGCTGATGGCAAAATATTTACCGATAAAGCCTTACTGTTTTTAAAAGAGAATGTAAAGAATTTTGAAAGCTCAAATTTTTATATAGAAAAATCTATTGAAAATAGTTTGAAGGAATTGTTTAGCAAGCTGAAAGCAAATACAAATATTGAAAATAAGGACACAAAGGTTGAAACACTTCAAAAACAGTCAATAGAGAGTTTCGATTATAAAAAAGAGCTAGAAGAGGCACTACAAAAATTTTACGTAAAAATCGACAAGGACACTGGTGCTGAGGATCTGAAAACAAAAAAGACCTACAAGGACATGTACGAAAAGCTTGAATTTATTAAACATGCAGTGGAACAGTCAAATCAACCTCAAAAGAATGAAGTTCTAAATAAAATAGACAATATTCAAAACAACTTAAAGTTTATTAATGATTTAAACAATCACAGCACTTATATTCAAATTCCCCTTAACATACTAGGTGAGAAGACTACTGGTGAGCTCTACGTCTTAATGAAAGGTTCTAAAGGCAAAAAAATCGATCCGCAAAACGCATCGGTACTGGTATCGCTTAACACTCCTAATTTAGGACAAATTGACTCTCTAATTAATGTAAACAAGAAAAATATAAGTCTGAATATTAGAGTAGAAGAACAATCCATTATTAGCTTTATAAAGGGAAATTATATTCAGTTATATAATAGTCTGCTAGATAAAGGTTATAAGCTTGTTGATGTAAAATACAGACTTATTGAAGAGGAAGTCAATGCCCTAAATGCTGAGCGAGCTATAATTAAAGAGCTGAATTTAAATAATCAATCAATAGACTTTAAAATTTAATTATTATTAAGGTGATTTATATGACAGAAAAGAAAAAAAAGATTAAACAAGTTGCAGCTTTAAAATATTCATCTGCTAATAATAGGGCACCTGAAATAATTGGTCTTGGAAGTGGCGAAATAGCCGAAAAAATAATAGAAAAGGCCAATGAAAATGATATACCTATTTATCAAAACGATGAACTTGTAAATACACTTAATCAGTTTAAAATAGGAGATGAAATCCCTCCTGAACTATATGAGGTTGTTGCGGAGATTCTTGTATTTGTAAGTAATATTGACCAAAAATATGGAGATAAAAAATGGAAAATACGCTGAACAACAAAAGAACTGTTGGTACTGAAGGAGAAAAGATAGCAGCCGAATATCTAAAGGAACAAAATTATTTTATACTTGCTATGAATTTTCGATATAAGAGATTAGGTGAGATTGATATAATTGCCCGGGAAAACAACTATATTTGTTTTATTGAGGTAAAGTCTAGGAGTACCTTGGCTTACGGCTTGCCAAGAGAGGCAGTAAACTACAGAAAGCAGGAAAACATCAAAAAACTGGCAAGCGTATTTATTGCAAAAAACAAATTATTCAATGCAGATATACGGTTTGATGTTGTAGAAGTGTATACAAAAAAAGCTAGTGGTATTATGACTATAGAAAATATAAACCTGATCAAGAATGCCTTTTAGGCCATTTCAAAAAACAACCCATTCCCTAACGAACAAGAAAAGTTATGAGTGAAGCGAATTTGCTTGAGATAAATTGTATAACTAGTCTGGAGGGATTGAACAATGCATGAAGGTCATAGAAAAAGAATGAAAATGAGATTTTTAAAAGATGGACTAGACAGTTTTGAGCCTCATCAGGTTTTAGAACTGCTTCTTTTTTATTCAATACCAAGAAGAGATACCAATGAACTTGCTCATGAAATTCTAAAAAAGTATGGCTCTCTATCGGGCGTTTTTGAAGCTGATCCTAAAGATATTGCACAGATTCCCGGGATAGGTGAAAATACAGCATTTCTCTTAAGTCTCATTCCTCAATTAGCAAGAAGATATAGTAATGACAAATGGGGAGACAAGCCCGAACTGAATAGTTCGACAAAAGCTGGCAACTATGCTGTATCGCTTTTTGGCGGAAGAACTTATGAGGCTTTCTATATTATATGTCTTGATGCTCAAAATAGAGTGAATTTTTCACAACTAGTTCACGAAGGAACTATTAATGAGGCGCCTGTATACCCAAGACTTCTTGTAGAGGCTGCAATAAGGCATAAATCCAACAGTGTTATTCTTGCCCATAACCACCCCGGTGGAACATTAAGTCCTTCAAGAGCAGATATTGAGGCAACGAGAACTATCTGCACAGCCTTAGAAGCCATATCAATTAAAGTAGTAGATCATATTATTGTATGTGGAGAGAAATATTATAGTTTTGCAGAAAACGGCAAATTGGAGTCTTTAAAATTCTAACTTATTTATTTGACCTATAACAAATAAAAGTAAAATGCATAAAATCATCATGATAATTAGTAATTTAATTAATTGTAAGAACACTGAAAATGTAGTAATATTAATGTAGAGAGATTTCATAAAATTATGCATAACAATAAATGGTAATTTTTGAGTAATTATTTACTCATTAATATATATAAGTGTTATTGGAGGTGTTTCAGTTTATATATTAATTTTAGAAATACTTAAAATATTACTATCTTACACTAATTTATAGTCGGACAAGTTGAATTAGTGGTTTTTAGCGTTAATAATTATTTGATGCTGTAAACATCTTATTTGTTTGTGCCTTTCACATTTTAAGTTTAATGGTGATATTAGGTGTCATTCAATAAAGATTAAGGTTAGTAGGATTTTTGTATTCGAAACATACCAATTATTTTAAATTTTTGTGAAAGGAAGGAATAGGATGGAAAAAACAAAAGGATTTTCAAAGAGACTAAAGTCTTTGATTGCAGGTGCTGCTATAGTTGCAACCGCAATCATTCCTGTCAACACTTCGCAAACTAAAGCCGCTGATGTAGAAATTAACTATGCAAAAGCACTTCAGTATTCTCAGTTTATGTATGACGCAAATATGTGCGGTACCGGTGTTGACGAAAATAATCTTTACAATTGGAGGGGTGATTGCCACGTTTATGACACAGAGCTTCCCCTTGATGCTACAAACACCAATATGAGTGCAAGTTTTATCAGTAAGTACGAGAGCGTGCTTGATCCCGATGGCAATGGCACTGTTGATGTTTCAGGCGGTTTTCACGATGCTGGTGACCATGTTAAATTCGGCATGCCGGAAGCATATTCCGCTTCCACTGTTGGATGGGGATTTTATGAGTTTAGAGAACAATACGAAGTAACAGAACAGGATACTCATACCAAAACAATACTCAGATACTTTAACGATTATTTTATTAGGAGCACTTTCCTTGATGATTCAGGTGAAGTTGTTGCTTTTTGCTATCAGGTTGGTGATGGTGATATTGACCATGCTTTTTGGCAAGCACCTGAAAATGATGAAATGTTTAGAAGAGGTTGGTTTGCTACAGAAGAAATGCCTTCAACCGATTGCGTTACTGCGGCAGCTGCATCTCTTGCAGTTAACTATTTAAATTTTAAAGATGAAGATCCTGAATATGCCGACGAAAACCTCAAGTATGCAAAAGCTTTATTTGCTTTTGCTGAAAAGTTTGATGAAAAAGAAGTCAATAATGACGGTCCAAAAGGTTATTATGCTTCATCAAAATGGCAAGATGATTATTGTTGGGCTGCTGCGTGGCTATTTATGGCAACACAAGATGAGCACTATCTAGACGAAACCTGGAAATATTTCGACTATTATGCACCTTCCTGCTGGACGCATTGTTGGAATGATGTTTGGGCTGGAACTGCATGTATTTTAGCACAAATTAATGATTTGTATGATAAAGATAGTGAAAAGTTTGAGGATGCTTATAAAACAGCTTCCAATAAGAGTCCTTACGAGGAAATAGATTTTTGGAGTCAAATAGCAAAAACAGTTGATAACTGGATGGAAGGTAGGACTCCTCAAATTACACCAGGTGGATTCTCATTCCTTAACAAATGGGGTTCTGCAAGGTACAATACTGCAACTCAATTATTAGCACTTGTTTATGACAAACATAATGGTGATAAGCCATCAAAATATGGTGAGTGGGCAAAATCACAGATGGATTATTTAATGGGCGAAAATCCTATTAACCGTTGTTATATAGTAGGTTATAGTGATATTTCTGCAAAATTCCCCCATCACAGAGCAGCATCGGGTTTGGGGGTATGTGAGGACCCAGCTCCTCATAAGTTTGTACTCTATGGAGCATTAGTTGGTGGTCCAGGTGAGGAAGACGAACATCTAGATATCACAAAAGATTATATCTATAATGAAGTAACAATAGATTATAATGCAGCATTTGTAGGAGCTTGTGCAGGACTTTACAGATACTTTGGTGATGCTTCAATGAAAGTTACCCCGGATTTTCCACCAAAGGTTAATATTGATGATCCAGGAAGCGGAGAAACTGATGGCGGTACATATTGGTTAGAAGCATTTTGTGTTGACATTGCTCAAAGTGATGGACCTAAAGCTACCGAAGTTACATTTTTCGTTAAATCCACTGCCAGAAAGGGTTCAAAAAATATTTCTGTAAGATACTATTTTGATTCTACAGGAATGACTTCACTTGAACCAAATTCAATAGAAATGAGACAATTATACGATCAGGTATCGGCTGAAACTGCTTATGCTGCAGAATTGACAGGCCCACATCAGTACAAAGATAAAGTCTACTATATTGAAATTAGTTGGCCTGGTTATATAATTGCAGGTTCTAATAAGAAATACCAGTTTGCACTTGGTACATATGCTTGGCAAAATTATTGGGATCCTTCAGATGACTGGAGCCATCAGGATTTAAGTGCTGAAGAAGATAACTGGAAAGGTACGCCTGTCAAAACAGATTACATTTGTGTTTATGATGAAGGCGTTTTAGTAGGAGGTATTGAACCAGACGGAACAACTCCTTCTGATAACCCTGTATCAACGTCAACACCTGCACCTGCCACTCCAACTCCACCTGCAGCAAATGTTGTAGTCGGTGATGTGTCTGGTGATGGGGAAGTGAATTCTATTGACTTTGGACACTTTAGACTGTATCTGTTAGGAACAATAAAAGATTTTCCTACAGAATATGATTTAGAGGCTGCTGACGTTAATGGAGATGGTAATATAAATTCCATAGACTTCGGCTACTTTAGAAAGTTTTTATTAGGGACTATAAAAGAGTTTCCGGCAATTTAAAATTTAATTAAAAGAAAAAGGGCGAAGAGCATGAAAATGCCTTCGCTTTTATTTTCCGATTTTTTACAAAACACTTGGTACTGGCATATTTTAGATTTTACATGCATAGACTATAATTATTCAGAGAGGTATTTATTATGATAATTTTTGATGCACATTGTGATACAATTACCAAAATAATGGAGATGAATTCAAATCTACACATTAATAATTGCCATATTGACCTACAAAGGATGAAGCGTTTAGGGAGTTTTGTTCAAACTTTTGCAGCCTTTATTGATCCTGTTTATTCTCCTGCATATGCTATGAAACGTGCAATGCAGATTATAGACCGTTTTTATAACGAATTAGATATTTATAAGGATGATATAATGTTATGTCGTAATTACAATGATATAACAAAGGCTTTATCCCAAGGTAAAATTGCTGCAATGCTTTCTATTGAAGGTGGTGAGGCATTGCAGGGGGATTTAGGTGCTTTAAGAAATTTTTATCGTCTTGGAGTTAGAAGTATTTGTCTTACTTGGAATTATAGAAATGAGATAGCTGATGGTGTAAAAGATGCAGATACGGGTGGAGGACTAACACCTTTTGGTAGGAAGTTGATAAGAGAAATGAACCAATTAAATATGCTTGTTGATTTATCCCATATCTCGGAGAGAGGATTTTGGGATGTTATTGAAACAACTTCTAAACCAATTATAGTATCCCACTCCAATGCAAGAAAAATTTGTTCTCACCCAAGGAATTTATTTGACGAACAAATTACAGCTGTTGCAAAGAATGGCGGAGTGATAGGAATAAATCTGTACCCTGAATTTTTAAATAATGATGGAAAAGCTACAATAAAAGATGTAATAAAACATATTGAACATATTGTATCACTAGCAGGGCCGGATCATATAGGACTTGGAGCAGATTTTGACGGAATAGAAAAGACCCCCGATGATATTTGTGGAGTTGAAAATATTAATATAATTTTTGAACATTTAGGAAAGTTAAACTATTCTGATGAAATCATTGAAAAATTAGCCGGTGAAAATTTTATTAGACTTATCAAGGATCTTGGATAATGCCATTTCAATGTAAACCCAATTTTTTTCAGAGTATAGAGTTTCACTCATATAAAATTTAACCCTCTCAAAGTTGCGTCTTAAAAATATTTAGAAGACGCCTTTTTCTATCTATTTCTAACAAAGTAAAAGGGTAGCTATTTTGAATAACCGAATATTGCAACTTGCATTTTTGATATAGATATACAAAGCAAGTAGATTTTAGTTGATTCATATACTGTGATTTATAATAGCGTAGCGTTAATGTGTCAAGGATGCATAAAGTAATAGGTCTATCAAGCATAAAGAAAATGGTCCTTTGGTATTTTTACCATTAATATTGAAAGAAGTTAACAGAAAGTGCATCGCAGCTCATTATTTTTAGGTTTTTAAAAATAATTTTGCATTTGTTAAATCAAAAACTTGCAAAACATCATATAATGTATTAAAATGATGTACATAAAACATATTTGTGGAGGGTTTAAAATGGAACTATCAAAAAAAGCACTTTCAATTAGTCCATCATCAACACTTGCTATAGATGCAAAAGCAAAAAAAATGAAAGCAGACGGAATCGACATAATAGGCTTTGGAGCTGGTGAACCTGATTTCGATACTCCTGATCATATAAAAGCTGCTGCAATAAAAGCAATTAACGACGGTTTTACAAAATACACTCCTGCATCCGGTACTTTGGAATTAAAGAAGGCTGTATGCAGCAAATTCATGAAAGACAACGGACTTGACTATAAACCATCTAACATCGTTATAAGCAACGGTGCAAAGCATTCATTAGTCAATACTTTTGAAGCTATCTTAAATCCCGGGGATGAAGTTATTATACCTGGACCGTTTTGGGTGAGTTATCCTGAAATGGTGAAAATCGCTGGCGGAACTCCTGTGATACTAAACAGTACTGAAGAAGAAGGTTTTAAGTTAAGTATTGAAAAGCTTCAAAAAGCTATAACTCCTAAAACTAAAGCAATAGTTATAAACAGTCCAAGCAATCCTACAGGAATGATATATTCCGAAGATGAGCTTAGAGCCATTGCAGATATAGCTGTAAGCAAGGGAATATTTGTTGTGTCGGATGAAATCTATGAGAAGCTAATATATGATGGTTATAAGCATGTAAGCATTGCCACCCTTAATGATAAAATAAAGGACTTGACTATAATAGTTAATGGTGTGTCAAAATCCTATTCAATGACAGGCTGGAGAATAGGTTATACTGCATCTAACGAACAGATAGCAAGTATTATGGGTAATGTTCAAAGTCATGCAACTTCAAACCCTAATTCAATAGCTCAAAAAGCTGCACAGGCAGGTTTAGAAGGACCAGATGATGTTATAAATATGATGTCCTCTGAATTTGTTAAGAGAAGAGATTATATGGTTGACAGAATAAACTCAATCGAGGGTTTATCCTGCTTAAAGCCAAATGGAGCCTTCTATGTTATGATGAATATCTCCAAATTAATCGGAAAAGAAATTAATGGAGCTAAAATAAACGGTTCCGATGATTTTGCAAATATGCTACTTGAAAAGGCAAAGGTTGCATTAGTACCGGGTTCAGGCTTTGGTACAGACATTCACGTAAGACTTTCCTATGCAACTTCTATAGAAAATATAAAAGAAGGCTTAAATAGAATTGAAAAATTCTTAAATAAATAATATAATGTACAGAGGTTTAGTTTATATTGACTGACCTAGATCATTCTCATATTTATAAACTTAACTGGCGAGAATTTATATTCTCGCAATTTTTTTGTGGATTTGAGCGCAAAAAGAAGGTATAATAAACTTTGACAAATAATTAACTTAGTTATTTTAAAAAAGGTTATGGAGGTTGAGTAGTTTGAAAAACACTTATGAAAGTCCCTTAAATTCAAGATATGCCAGCAGTGAGATGCAGGAAATTTTCTCTCCGGATATGAAGTTTAGAACGTGGAGAAGATTATGGATAGCTCTTGCTGAAGCTGAGAAGGAGTTGGGTCTTAATATTACCAACGAACAAATTGAAGAGCTAAAAAGTCAAAAAGATAATATAAATTATGAATTGGCAGAAGCTAAGGAAAAAGAATTCAGACACGACGTTATGGCTCATATACATGCCTACGGAGAGCTTTGTCCAAGTGCAAGGGGAATTATACACCTAGGAGCAACTTCATGCTATGTAGGAGATAATACCGACATCATTATCATGAACGAAGGGCTTAAGGCCATAAAGAAAAAGCTTA
>CAYXPB010000078.1:0-17937 GCA_964466645.1 uncultured Acetivibrio sp.
TGAGGTGTGATAGGATATCCGAAATAATACTTACAACCTGCTCTAAGAGCAGCTTCAGCAATTACTTCATTGCCTTTCATCAATAATTTTTCACCCATTTAACTAAGTCCCCCTACCTTTATCCATTTCATAAAAATGAATTCTATTTTTCAACCTCAATTACGCAATCAGGACAAATTGTTGCACAAAAAGCACACCCAATACACTTGTCCATATCAGACACACCAGCAGGATGAAATCCTTTCTGGTTCATCTTATCTTCTAACATTATAACAATTTTTTTTGGACATACCGTTGTACATAACTTACAACCTTTACAGCGGTCTTCATGAAATATTACTTTAGCCATTTAAATCCCCCATTACTTAGTGATTTAACACAATCCGATTTTCTACTTATTTTCTCCATCCTTATTATACTTACTATGTTGCGACCAGAAGCTACTTCGTTTATTATAGAACTCTTTATTCTTTTTTTCAAGTTTTTCTAAAAGCTCTGACAATACTTTTTCACTTTCTATATCAATATCAGTTATTTTTACACCGTATTCTTTCCCTCTTTCATTTTCTGACTTTCTCCTTATTATACCTTGAAAGTCTATCTGACGCTCCGGCGATACATAAATCTCAAAATAACAGATAGCTTCATTTTCCTTTTTATCGGATATACCAAATTGCTTGTCCAAATCCACTTTCACAACAAAAGCCGCACCAGTGTGACTAATATTAGTCATTACAGCAAAAATCCCTTTGTCTTCAATAGGGTTTCTTTTTATTATAGCACAAAGATATACATCAAATCTAAAACTATCTCGTTTATTTACAAACTTTTCTATATTGTGTGCTTTTATAGTAATCCTCTGTGGAAAGTCAGCATTTATTCTTGTTATCCATCCCACTAGAATAAATTCATAATCCTCAGAAGTGTACTTACACTTAACAGTATCTCCGATCATAATTATATTTTGAATATAGTCCTCTCCAAGACCTAAATCAATTTCTATATAATCCTCATTGATTGCATATACAACGTTTGTCGTCCATGAAGAACTGTGGCAGTGCTTTGTTTTTATTACAGTCCCTACATCAAGAAATTCTCGTAGCTTAACACTTTCCATAAGCATTCCCTCCATTAGTTCCAAGGCAATTTTATCAACTTTTTCAACGGAAAAACTTCAACATCAATTTCTTTCTCCACTCCACCAATCAAATCAACAAAGCCACTTACAAATCCAATAGGAATATCAAGTTTGTCAGATATTCTCTTAATAATCCTGTGTCCTTCAACTACAACTTCCACAGTAGTTTGCTCCAAAAGATTCGTATTGTTTACGAGTTTTGTAACCTTAAGTCCAGATGAACTTTCGATTTCATAAATCATGTGTTCTAATCTCTCGTCCGTATCGGTCATAGGCCTCTTGGTGTTGACAACAAAATACATACAATATCCCTGACTTATAATCTCGTCCTTATATCTTGCAAGAACTTTAGCCCCAAGATCATCTCCGCCAATATCGAGAATCACGTTATAATCCTTTTTTTCAAACAAAGTGTTTATCTCAGGCGGAAGTGCAGGAACATCAACATTTGTATTGGCATACATCGGTGTAACTACCCAAATGCCTTTATTCTCAAGTTCACTTTTAGCATCGGCCGTACGAAAATAAGGATTTACTATATCTAAATCAACAATTGCCACATTTTTCATCTTACTTGCAGAATCTAAAGCAAAGTTCACAGCTACTTCTGTTTTTCCGCTTCCAAAGTGTCCTGTAAATATTTTTATTCTTTCTTTTGACATTTGATTCTCCTTTAGGCCATTTCAAAAAATAACCTATACAATATTTATTTAAGTCACAAAGCCCATTAAGGTGTTTCAAAAAAATTCATTAGTCAATGAATATAGTTTCAACCCAGTAAAATCAGATTTTTTGAAATGGCAATTGACCAGTTATTTTTTTGGAATCACCTTATTTGTTTATCAAATCCTTTATAACTTCTCCAGCTATAATAAGACCGGCAACAGACGGCACAAAGGAAACGCTTCCTGGTATCTGTCGCTTAATATTTTTATTAGCCACATCATTACATGACAATTCCTGCATTTGTGTCCTATTAGATTTTATTGGTTCCTCCGTTGAGTATACAACTTTAAGTGAATCAATATTTCTTTTCCTAAGCTCTTTTCTCATTACTTTTGCGAGAGGACATATGGATGTAGCATAAATATCTGCCACTTCAAACCTTGTAGGATCAAGCTTGTTACCTGTACCCATACTGCTTATTATCGGTATGTTCATTGCTTTAGACCTAACAACCAGATCAATTTTACCGGTGACTGTATCAATTGCATCAATTACATAATTGTAATCGTCATCAAATATTTCCTCTGCAGTATCGGGCAGATAAAACTTTTGATGGGTTATAACTTCAACCTTAGGATTTATCTCTAATACCCTTTCTCTCATTACTTCAACCTTAGGCTTACCAACAGTTTTCATTGTGGCATGAATCTGCCTGTTTATATTGGTAATACAGACGCAGTCATTATCTATCAACACCAACTTACCTACACCACATCTAGCTAGCGCTTCAACAGCGTAAGATCCTACTCCACCTATTCCAAAAACTGCCACTTTACTTTTTCTTAATTTTTCTATGGATTCTTTCCCTAAAACTAATTCAGCTCTTGAAAATTCGTGCAGTGTTTTTTCATCCGTCATATTATATAATCCCTATACTTCGATTAGTATTTTTACCTTAGGTGTCTCAAAAAAATTCATTAGTCAATATATAGAGTTCCAACCTAATTATGAAAGCTTAAAAAGCTTTCAAACAGAGGAGCATTATTTTGCATTGCAAAAATTGTAAATCAACTTTTTTGAAACACCTATTGACCAGTTATTTTTTAGAAATTACCTCACATACCTCAAAAAGACGTTTTGCCATTATCAACGCTCGCTTCTGTGCAAACTCGTCGCTTTCAGCCGGTTTTTGGGCACACACACCATGATGTCCACAGTCATCTTCAACATACCCATCGCCAATAATCATCATTCCCTGAACCATCATAATATCGTGAAGAGCCTTCATGGTTGTCTCTTGGCCTCCATATTTTGATGCTCCGACAGTAACACCAGCTGCAACCTTGTTGTAAAAAGCTTTTTCACCCCTAAGCTTTCTCGTTTTATCAAAGAAAGCCTTCATTTGTCCCGTCATTGTTCCAAAATATGAGGGACTTCCAAGCACTAATCCATCAGCTTTTCTCATTAACTCATAAGCTTCTTCAAGAGCAGTATCTTTATAACATACACCGGAACATGGATTGCTACATACATTACAAAAGCTGTGTTTTGCCGATCTTAAAAGCTCGGGTATTTCTAGTATCGAAGTCTCAGCTCCCATTTCTTTAAGTTTATCAAGGACTGTATTAAGTAAAAATTTAGTATTTCCATTCTTATTTGGACTTCCGTTCAAACCTATAATTAACAATTATATCACCTCAGAATATAATATTATCATATATGCTAAAAGTGCACAATTACCCGAAAACTGAAAAACTGAAACAAATTGATTTTACAACTGCTCTCTTTTATATATAAACTTTGCAACACCATCGGAATTATTATCTTCAATTATCCCGTCTGCCTTTATCTTTAGTTCTTCAACTGAGTTCGATACTGCATAAAACTCATCACATGCTTTAAGAAGTGGCATATCGTTTAAATTGTCTCCAAAACCAATTATCTTCTTATATTTTAGTTTATCACGAAGATATTTAACCGCATTATGTTTTGACGCATTTTTACTATGTATTTCTAAAAACCATATATTTTCGTTATATACATCTTTATACATCACTGCTTCTATTTCCTGATATTTCTTTAGTTCACTATACATTAAGTATAACCGTTCATAGACGTCCATAAACGAAAAATATATAACATCTCTATCCATAACTTTATCTATAAAGCTTTCGGCTTTTTCAAAAACTTTCCCATACTTTGTCACACGTTCATCATGAAAATCCTTTAAGGGCTGTGTACATAAATTTTCATAATAAGTTATCTGTTCTTCATTAGAAATTGTATACATAAAACCGCTAATATCATGATTCTTAAATATTTCTATTATAGCCGTAACTGTTTCTTGTGGAATTGTTTCCAATTTTAAGTACCTTCCATCAGCAATATCATATATTACAACTCCGTTCATCAAAATTACAGGCACCTTAATATTAAGGTCTTCCAAAATTCTCAAGGCTGTAGCGGAAGATCTCGCAGTAGCAACCGAAAAATGCACACCCTTATCAATCAATGTATTTAACGTATCTTTTGAATAATTGCTCAATTCCCTATTGCTTTTAAGTAGCGTTCCATCAAGATCAGAAATATATAAAACTTCTCTTTTCAATATTAATTCCTCCTCATGCTTCTCCTTCTAAGGTTATTGCAAAAAAAGCTGGTCCATCGCCCAATTGGTTTTAGACTAAAAATATTGTATAGGTTTTTGAAAAGACCTAATGTGAATATTATTAGCATCTACTATAATATTAGCATATTTTTAAAATGCATCTATGATAATTTGTGTTAATCTTTGCATCACACCCTGTTAAATGCTATAATTATACAATAGAAATAGAAAGGATTAGAAACAAAATGAAATATTTTAAAACAATTATAATATCCTTGTGTGTGTTTTCTGCAATCGCTATAACTGCAACTTTATTTCTAAAAAAGGATCACTCAAAGGAACAAAGTAACAAGCCGACCCCCCCTGACAAATCTATTGGAGCAATTAGCTCATTAGAAAAAGTAAAAATCGGTGAAATTGACCAATGGATATACATTAACGGAAACGATGTGTCAAAACCTGTACTCCTGTTTTTACACGGTGGACCGGGATATTCAATGCTACCTATCCTGCATGAATACAATAGTGAATTAGAAAAATACTACACTGTTGTCAATTGGGACCAAAGAGGTGCAGGTTTATCTTACTCATCAAAAATACCTAAAAGCACTATGACTCTTAAACAATTTATTTCGGATACCCATGAACTGACCTCATACCTTAAGCAACGTTTTAAACAGGAAAAAATTATTTTAGTAGGTCATTCTTTTGGAACTATACTAGGTATGGAAGCCATTAACAAATATCCGGAAGACTACAATGCTTTTGTTGGCATAGGTCAAGTTGTCAGTTTCGCTGAAAATGAACAGCATTCTTATGATTTTGCGCTTAAATCGGCGGAAGAAGCAAATAACGGCAAAGCTATCAAAGAGCTTACAAAAGTCGGAATACCCGATGAAAATGGTAATTATAAAAACGATTCAGGGTATGAAACTACAATTAAGTGGCTCGAGTACTTCGGTGGTTCACTTCACAGAAGAAACTCAACCGAGGATTTGGAATACAAGATTTTAGGATCTCAAATATACCAAGATGCAAATCATAAAGTTGAAAGCGGATGGATATTTTCTGATCACTTATTTGAAGATGAGGAAGTTCGCAACCTTAATTATAAAAATAAAATTAAGAGCGTAGATGTACCAGTTTACTTCTTTTGCGGAAAATATGACTATGAGACTCCCTCTAAGCTTGTCGAAGAATATTTTAATGTTTTGTCGGCACCTAGCAAGGAGCTGGTTTGGTTTGAAAACTCAGCACATTTCCCTTTTTATGAAGAGCCTAAGAAATTCAATGATATAATGATTAACAAAGTACTGGCTAAAACACTTATTCCCGACAATTTAACCGGAGTGTGGAACGGTACTTATATAACAAATCAACTTACTAACAAGATGACTTTGGATATACAAAAAAACGATTTTGGTGATTATTGGGCCAACTTTCATTTTGAAACCTCAGATATTGGCTACGGTTCTATTACCGGAAGTTATAAAATGACTATTAGTTATGATACAATAAATAATTGTCTTGTTTTTGCCGGTTATGAATGGATTGATAAACCTGAAGGCTTCGAAATGTTAAATTTGTTCGGAATTTTTTCTGAGAATTCACTCAAAGGAAATCTCTATATGCAAGACGGTATAACCTTTGCGGGCGAATTTTCAATCGAGAAAAGCATTGATTAATTCCATTTCAAAAGGCAACCTACACAATATTTTTAGTCTATATACATATAAAAATTAGTGCTGTTAATCAGCACTGAAGGTCTGTATATATTTTATGTTATACAGACCTTCGCTAATTTAAAATCATTTAATTAGATTATTACTTGAAATGGCCTTATTATTAATAGCCATATAGATTTATTTCATACCTTTTCACAGTTTCTTTGATGCTAAGAATATTCTTTGCAAGTTAAAAACTCCTTCCAAAACCATTTCTGACCCTTTCCCTGTTTTGCATAGGAACATGTCCTTGTTCTTCTAAATTATCTTCTGGCTCAACAGACTCTTCATCAGGTTTTGGCTTTTGAGTACTTTCAGGTATAGGCAAATCAGGAAATGGCTTTGGAATAACTTCATCCCCTTCTGGCCCATCGATATCAGGAAAGTTTGGTCCTCTTCCTTGTGAATGTTCCGGTGGCTTCACACATGATGTAGGCTTTGGAATCTTTTCGTCAAGCGGAGGTCCTACATCGTTTGGTTCGTTATCCATTGTATCATCGATTTTCGGTATACTTGCGCCAGGTTGTATTTTGGGCAGTTCACCATCGTTTACAGGTTCTCCTGAGTTGTGTGTAGGTTTTGCTATTTTATCTTCCCAAAGTGGAGTTACATCCGGTGTAGGTTTTGAAACTTCTCCATCATACTTCGGCTTAGACACAACTGGTGTAGGTCTTGAAACCTCTTCATCATACTTCGGCTTAGACACAACCGGTGTAGGTCTTAAAACTTCTCCATCATACTTCGGCTTAGATGCAACCGGTGTAGGTCTTGAAAACTCTTCATCATACTTCGGCTTAGACACTACTGGCGTGGATTTTGGAAGCTTGTCATCATATTTCTGTAGCTCAGGAACAGGTGTAGATATTTGTATTTCATCATTCTTTAGCGCACTTGAACTTACTTTAGGCAGCAAATTATCATTTTCCAATTCATTTTGTAATGAATCCGATGAAGGAATTTTTGAAGCCTCATGTTTATCTGTCAAAGGCTCATTATTCACATTTTCAACCTGCGGTTTAAACGTCGGTGACTCTGATTTAGGTGATGGCGTTATATTTTTTTTACCAACATCATTATTTAATGCAACTGTATTCTTTTCACTTAAATCTTCAAGATCCTTTTGTACGTTGTCAGCTTTATCGTATTTATCCGCTTCCAATTTAGTATAACTTATTAACTTCATTAACGGAACAGTCTTCGCATCTTGTAGTGAAATATCATAGCCTTCGCTTATCGCTCTTTTATAAAGCATATATCTACCTAAAGAAATGTCTGCCTCGATAGATAATTCCCTAATTTCCGGAGTAGAAGCAATTGATTCAACAATAACATAGCTTTTTGTATAATTTTTAACTGTTTGTGCGACAAACTCTCTTGTTTGGTCTATTTTAGTGTTCCGTTTATCTTTTTTATCCCATAAACCACTTGCAGAAGTTGATACAACTATTATGTTGTCACTTTTACGTTCCATAAATCCGGATTTCTCCAATTGCGAAATCACGTCCTTTATTGCCGTATCAATGTTCTTGCCTCTAACATTTATTGCTTTTGTTATGTTTTCCGCATCAATATTTAAGGGTTTTAAACTAATTACACTGTTTACTTTGTCTATTGAGAACTCCATGCTAGGATTTATATCTAATGTCACGTAAGCAAAAACCTGTTGGTTGTAGTCTTTGAATGTCCCATATGAGAAAAATATAGCTATGAACACAGCAGCTGCCGAAATAGCTGAAATCAAGCGTTTGGTATTTTTGTTGGTTGTGTTTTTATACTCAACCGCCTGACCTACATACATTCCATCTATTCTCTCTATCTTGTCATATTCACCATGGTCATTAAAAACGACCGCTTCTTTTTTTCGCAACTCCAAAATTACCCCCTGTTTATACACGCTTACATCCCCCTCTCTAAATTCATTTGAAGAAACCCCTTAATTATGTTCAAATCACTATTAAAAGCTATACAAGTGGCAACAATATATTTTCTGTTTTTCTCTATAGTTTTTGGACTTACACTTGTATATTGAACTAAGTCTTTCATAGGTATGCACATTTTTCTGGTTAATTTCTCGTAAAGTATGTCGTTATCTGCAATAGTTTTGGCAATACCAATAAGCATTTGTCTTGAGTCCCTATGTTTTGGTGTTTTCTTTATAAGCTCGTCAAGTGATATTCCGAATTTGTTTAGTTTAGTAATATAAATTGCTATTTCTTCTCTTGTTTCGCAACTATCAAAATGCAAAAAAGTTGATTTTCTTTCAATCGTCTTTTCAAGAGTCGAATCATTCTTGTCCTCAAAATAAGAAAAAGGGTATGTATTCTGGTTCTTCCTTTCTTTATTTATATAATTTATCAATCTTCGGTTGATTACCAACTCGGCGAACTTTAGAAAGTTTGGATTCTTAACTTCGTTATAGTCGTCTATTGCACTATTGAACGCAATAAGACCAATGCTGAATTCTTCACTGTTTTCAACATCAATATACTTATTCATGAACTTTGAAACACAGCTAATAATAAAGTGCTTATAATCATTTATAACTTGCTCGCGTAAATCATTATCACCATCTTTAACTCTACAAATTATCTTATTTAAATTCCTATCGTCTATGTAAAGGTTACTTTTCGCCTTGCTTATCCAAAACAAACTATTTCAACCCCTTCATTTTACATCACCTTCACCTTAGCTATCAGGCTTTATAATAAGTACGTAGCTCACTGAACTCAAAGGTGACTATTAACTATACGAAAGTATTGTACCATACCTAAGTTGAAACCTACTATATATAATCAACTAAAAATATATAATTTTATAGTTCAACTGAATATGGCGATTCCAAAATAAGGCAACTGATCAATGGGTGTTTCATATTCCAAAAAAGCTTTGCAATTAACATGGCAATAAATAATACTGAACGTACAATTGCTTATATCAATGCATTTGTACGTTCAATATTTTTACATTAGGTTATCTTTTTAGCCTGCCAAACTCGACGGATTACCATGCCAATGGGTATACGCCTCTAAAGTTTCACCTTTCATTAAAAGTGATGAACCACCCAACATTGCCCCCTCTTCCATAAAGGTATCATACAAAATCACCGAACCGTTCCCTACACTTGCTCTATTACCAATAATAAGGTAATCCATCTTCAGTACCCTGTCTTCAAACAGATGAGTCTGCATGGTTGAATTATAGTTTATCGCTGCTTCACGTCCAATCTTAACTAAATCAAATTCAGAAATAAATATTGTATCTAAGAAAACTTTCTTACCAATCCTGCAACCGAACAATCTCATCACAAGAGGCAACATCGGAGTACCTGTAAGTGGTGTTAAAATATGGTCTCCCAACATACTGTCATACATCCCCGTTACAAACTCCGTTTTCCACACAAAACTGCTCCATAAAGGATTGACAGAGGCTCTATATGTTCCAACTAAAGAAAATTTAAGCAGTACAACAAAAACTATCAATGCAACTTCAAACGCTGCCATCGTCAAAGCCATTAATAAAACCGAAGACCAGAAATAGAAGTTTACAGCTATATCATGAAATACATTTGCCAAAGCATAAGATGCAAGTACATATATGTTTGTTGGCAATATAACACGTATAAACTCAATAATAAGTCTTTTAAGATACAAGGTTTTGGTCGGCTTGTAAGTTTCCTCTTTTGAGAAGTCATTATTTATATCTCTTTTATGAAGATACATAGCAGGAGTCCCTAACCAGGAGGTTCCATTTTCGGTCTTTTCCTTATTAGGCGGAACCGACATAACTCCGATAAGGCAGTCGTCTCCTATATTTGCATTGATAGGCACTAAAGCACTGTTTCCAATGAAAGTTCTTGAGCCCACCTTAATTTTTTCATAAATAACATTATTATTGTATACTTTTGGAGTACCCGCCATTGAAGCATCGGCAAAGAAGCTTCCATCGCCAACTTCAAATAATTCCGGTGATATATGTGTTACTGTGGAAATCTCAACATCCTTCCCTATTTTCGCACCAAGAGCTTTGAGAAAAGGTATGGTGTATAACGTTGCGTAAAGGGTATGCAAGAGCTGAAGACTAATATATGTAATATTATCCGCTATCCACTTTCTCACATAATACATTGAATATATACTGTAAACTCCGGGTTTTATCTTGTTCATAAAGAGTCTTTTTAAAAGTATAATCTCAAGGACACTTAATAAAACAATTGCTGTTGCTGTTATTGGACTCACCAATAACACCCAAGCTGGAATCTTTCTTAAAAAAGCACCAAAGACAAAACCTTGTGTAAAAAACAATACTGATAAAAGCCCAAAGAACTCAAGTATCATCATGTAAATGACTGTAAATATAGTTTTTTTAGTTTTACTCACCTTATTACTTGTGGTTAACAGTTTAGAAATATCCTTGTCAAAACTATCCTTTTTAGCGGGGGATCCGGCCCAAAATTCACCAGCTTTAACAGTTTGATTAGAGGCCACCATAGACTGTTCTTTTATCATTGACCCGTCCATCATTGTAGAGTTAATACTCATTGACGAATGAGTTCCTATGTAACACTTATTTCCAACAGTTATCTTTCCAAAACTTATGTACCCGTCAAAAACACTATACCCAAGTATTTGACAATCTTGGGCAATACTTGAGTCGTTGCCTATAGATATAAGATCAAAAGCACCAAATTCATGAGTGCCAATATAGCTATTTTCTCCTACTTTTGCCCCCATAAGCCTCAAATATATTGGCATTAGAGGAGTTCCACTTAATAAATGTTCTGGACACATCCTTTGAAATAGTCTTGCTAACCACCATCTGAAATAGTAAGTTCCCCATAGAGGATATCTCCCTTCCTTGAACTTTCCTACAAGAACCCACTTTGAAATAATGGACAATCCTATGGTGACAGGATTATAAAGCAATCCTATTGCAAGTAGTGAAAGTAATACTTCTTTGACTCCGAAATTTCCGTTAAAGGTATTGTAAACTACATATCCTATCGGTATACAAATCATTAGTGTAATCATAAATATGGATAGACCTTGGAAAAACCCACATAATTTATGGGCACGGGAGGAGGTCTCTTTGAACTTTTTAGCTTCTTTTCTTTCCTTTACTGTCTTAGACGGTTTTCCTTTTACAGCTAATCTGAATTTAGCTGCAAGCTCTTCAACAGTCGGAGATTCATACAGATCAGATATGGTCAAACCTTGGAAACCGTTTTCCTTCCTGAGTAGTGACACTACCTGTGCCGCGTACAGCGAATGCCCTCCGAGATCATTAAAGAAATGGTCTTTTATAGAAACATTTTCAATTTTAAATACCTGTTTTATTATTGCGGCAATAACTTTTTGTTCTTTATCAACAGCTTCTACCACATCTCTTTTTGACAACATGTTGTCCCCATTTGGAAGAGGAAGTTGTTTTCTGTCAGCTTTACCGCTTGGCAGCATGGGTATTTCGTCAAGCACCATAAGATGAGGCGGTATCATATATGCTGCAAGACGCTCTTTTAACAATGAAAAGAGCTTTTCTCTATCTATCCCTTTTTCCTTATCTGTTGCTACTACATATAAACACAAGGCTTCGCTTGAATCGGAAAATCTGTTAACCTTAACAACCGATGACTTTACCTCACTAAAACTATTGGCTACATTTTCAATTTCCGAGAGTTCAACTCTGTAACCTCTTATTTTTACCTGATCATCAATCCTGCCATGGAATTCTATATTTCCAGCCGGATCTAAAGCCACAAGGTCCCCTGATCTGTAAAGCATGTCACAACCTTCAACATCTTCTCTGTGGAAATTATTCTTAATAAATTTCTCTAAAGTCAAATCTTCTCTCCCGGCATATCCTCTAGCAAGACCTATTCCTCCTATCAGAAGTTCTCCCGGTTCGCCGATTTTTGCCAATTCACCGTTTTCTTTAACAATATAAACACAATAGTTTGGAAGAGGTTTACCGATAGTTACCTTTTCACCAAGTTTCATATCTGACCAAGTTGCAATAACTGTTGCTTCGGTAGGCCCATAGGTATTTAATATACGCCTTCCGTTTTTCTTAAACCTTACAACTACCGATTCAGGACATGCTTCCCCTCCAAGAATGAGCAGTCTCAAGGTAGGGATATCGTCATCTATTATAGATAAAAGAGTGGGTACACATGAAACAACACTCACTTCGTGTTTACTTAAAATTTTAAATAGGTCAGGACCTGCTTTTTTCATTTCATCTGTTTGTGGTATTAAGGCGCCACCATTAAAAAATGCTAACCACAATTCTTCAACTGAAGCATCAAAGGCAAGGGTAAAACCTTGATATACTCTGTCATTAGGTGTAGCCTTATATATTTCCTGAGAAGCCCTTACAAGATTACATGCAGCCTTATGTTCAATCATAACACCTTTTGGCCTGCCTGTTGAACCAGAAGTATAAATTATGTATGCTAAAGAATCTCTGGTAACCTCGGTCACTTCTCTAGACATATTCTCCTTCGGATATTCTTTTATCAAATCGGAATTTACTTCAATTGAATTACCAAGAGCAGGTATATTTTGCATTCCATCAATAACAAGTATGTACTTCGCTCCGCTATCTTCTACTATGTACCTGACACGATCTTCAGGATACCCGGGATCTAAAGGAATATAACAAGCTCCCGCTTTCATTGTACCTATTATGGCAGCATAACACATTATACATTTTGGCATAAATATTGCTACCCGATCATCAGCGTTTACACCTTTTGCCCTAAGCATACTAGCTATTTGGTTTGCCCTTTCATTTAAGTCCTTGTACGAAATACTCTCTTCCCCAAAAATAATTGCCTTATTTTTTGGAAAGCTACTTGCAGTATGCTCAAACAATTCAAACAGACATTCATCCTTAATTAGTTCCGGCATATTAGGTCCGTAAATAAAGGCATCCTGCGATGCCTCATTATACCTGAGCAGTTTTCTTTCTATAGCTTCTAACTCCTTTGACAGTACATTTTTTCCCGCACTAACTGACATATTTTACACCTCTTTATAATATAAATTTAAAATTGGATACTCCATGTTTCTCTCTATTTTTTTGGAAGCACCTTAATTCTCAAGAATAACTGGTATGTCAATTTCTTCACGTTCTGATATTCTATCTTTTATTTTTATATACAAATCAGAGATTACTTCGGATGAAAAAGTTAATAGTATTATTCCTAAAATACTCTGTGGGATATTAAAAGTATCAAATACAAGGAAGGAACACCAATTTAAAATCAACCAATGAACAACATACATAGGAGTTGTTGCCTTACTCCAAAATCTCAGTCTGTTCATAACAAACTTAGGTATAACAGGTGAAAGGAAATTCCACAGCGCTAACCAGCATAGGATAGCTGCACAGAAAATAGTACTTGATAAAATACCATGTTGAAAATAATTATATACATCTCCAGTAACAATTCCAAAATCATATCCGGGATTTCTCAAATAATAGATAAATGCTATCACTAAAGCAATAATTGATATAATGGAAGTAAAACTATAAAACGCCTTTTTATTCTTAACTCTTATAAGTATCCATCCAAAGAAAGCGCCCATTAAGGGATAGACTATCCATGAAAAAAACGGGTGATAAGTATATACTTTACCTCCAAAAATCGGTGCAAATATTAAATCTAAAATAGGCTGATCAAATGAAACTTTCCACATGTACGGAGAAATAATGGCTGCAAATATAGCTATAAAAGGGTAAAATACTTCACTTAACTTTACGCCTTTAAAAAATGCAACAACTATCATTGCAAAACCGGCAAATTGAAGAATATCCACTTCAAAAAGATATCCATAACCGGGCAACGAACTTTCGGGCAAATCATAGTAGCCGAGTTTATTTCCAATTATTAATGGAATATAGCCTCTGAACAGATTTAGTAGATAACCGCCACAGAAGATGAACAAACCCCTTTTAAATAAAACTTGAGGGTCCTGATTCTTTGAATAGACAAATCCAACTCCCATTAGGAACATAAATACCGGTGCAGCAGGCACAGTTCCTAGTAAGTCAATTACTTTTGCAAAAACAGTCTGATTATAGGCATTATCCAAAAACGCACTGTTAAAATGAACAAGGATCATAAAAAAAACTGCCAAACCTCTTGCTATATCAATTTCTACCTGCCTTTTGGAATTACATATTTCCTTTGATATAATTCCGCTAAATAAATTTTTCATACATTATTCCCCAACCTTTGCTAGTTTATCGAATTGAACTTTTAACTGTCCACTAACTAAATTCAAAAAGTTTTCGATTTTTGGAGGGGGGGTTATAATCTTTTTATTTTAATGTTATAACTTTTTCAGTATAGAAATATGTAGAATCAAATAATACTAAGGCCATTTCAAAAAATAACCTATACAATAATTAAGCCACAAAGCCCATCAAATCAGATTTTTTGAAATGGCGATTGACCAGTTATTTTTTTGGAATCACCTAAATAAATTAATCAACAGAAATAGTATAACTTAACATTGTAATAATTGACATTTACAAATTGCTGAATTTGTTGTCGAATTATCATTGCTTTTGTGAGCTTACAATTACTATTTGTGAATTATAAACTTCTAAACTTCCAGTATCTTCGCTATAAAAAATCATCAAAAATGTATGCGGTTGTGAATCTTGAAGTCTCGTATCTATTGGTATAACAGATAACTCTTTTTTCTGCTCCCACTGAATAATCTGATTATCATCAAAAGCAGGAATAATTTCTCCATCACGTAATACAACTGCTTTATAAGTACCTGTATTCTTGTGAAGTTTAAAATAAATTCTATTTTCAGCATCAGTAGTTATTTTCTTATGAAATAACATATCTGAATTAGGCTTGTTACCTAACCCAACTGTATAACACCCTTCTTCAAGCTTTTGTCCGCCATCAACATAAATAACTTGTTTGTTATAATCATAGTTTACAATTTCTGTACTTGCAGAAGCATTTTCCGCTACAACTAAAATGTGCTCTTCTACCGAAGCGGAATATATAGTTTGCTCATCATCATAACAATCAACTGGGAAAAATGTCATATAAAATAATATTTTATGGCTTTGTGCACCATCCTTTAATCGAGGCTTTAAATGTAGTTTTATTTTATCACTTTCCCTATTAGCTAATTGTTTATTATTGTAGAAATACGTTTCACTTTCACCATTTACGCTAAAGTTTTGTAATTCACCATCTGCAAACACAAGCAGTGTAAATTGTATATTACCCTTAGAAAAACTCTTAAATTCTAAACTACAATTTAAATAACCTTCTTTTACCTCTAAAGGTTTCTCCCTGCCAACAAGAGTATCCTTTTCATCGTATAAATAAAACCCTCCTGATATATCATAATTTTCTTCAAATTCTTCAATATCTTTTTCACTTAACAGTTTTTTATCAGCTGATGCAATTTTCCCTTCCGAATCAGCATCATCCTCTGTTGTAATAATATAATTAGCATTTTCACCTTTATAGCCATCTAAAATAACTTTAACAACCGATCCAACAAAAACTAATATTATAACTAAAACAATACCTGTCTTTATATTTCTTGAAATACCTTTCATAACTTACACTCCTTTTCATCATCTTAAGATCCAATTTGCTTGAAATATTTCAGACATGGGCAAGCCGTATTGAAACTTGAAAATCATATATGCTATTTCACTTAATATAGCAGCCGTACATAATGCCATAAACACAGCGGATGAGTGTTTCCAATAATAGCAAACAAGTACAATTACAGTGCACAATAATGTTGCTAGTATTATTCTAATTGCCTCATTAAACCAATAATACTGGACCAGTGTCAGTGAACTAACTATATTTGAAAACAAAGAAATATTATAAACACATGCATTCTTTTGAGGCAAGTCATATATATTATTATAAAAGTAAAAATTACAAATTGAAAACAACAAACTGAATATTGCACTACTTATGGTTGCATATAAAATTTTACATTTCAAAACCGTTCCCCGTCCAAAAGGTGTGGAAAACAATATAGGGTGGAATCCATTTTTTGTTTCCAGTATCATCACATTACAAGCCAGAAAAATAAAACAAATAATTTGAAGCAGTGCAACAATTCTTTGGTCAAACAATTTCTCCCAGTAAACATCATATACAATCCAGGGCATATCTTTGTCTTTAACCGACTGCCATTTCTCGTTAATATATTGAAATTCCCTCTGCCTCTCCATGCAACTGTTGTAGTCATCCAAATATGTATTATATTCGTCCCTGCTCAACTCACCTTTAAGATATTGTTCTTCCATATCAAGCCGCTTGGCAATTGTTTCGGTAATATACCGTTCCTCATTTTCTAAATACTCTGTTTTTTCGTCATCTAATTGCCCACTCAATTTTTTTTGGTATTCGAGGATAATACTTTCCTTTAAATTATTATTTGAAAAATCTAATTTCACATAGCATATAGAAGTTAATTGACAAATGAAAAACATAATAACAAGAAAACAAATCATTTTCCCATTCAAATTCTTTTTAAACTCTTTTATTAAAAGATTCATCTTCTTTTTTTCTCCTATTGCAAATATTGGTTCCGCTCAAAATCAAATATGTTCCCAACATAATGATAATTCCTATTGATACAAGCATTGGGAAATAATATATTTTAACAAGATTTCCGCCTATCTCACCATACCTTGCTTTTTCAAAATAGTAAGCAGGATTTAAATAGGACATAGGATTAAAAGCTTTTTCATATTTCATGAAAGCCATTTCTTGAAGAGAATAACCTTCCAATCCTCTAAGATCCGGGCTCAAACCTATATATCTTAAATAGTAACCAATTTCAAAATAGCTGCCCCCAAAAACACAAAGCATTCCTAAAACCATACTTGTTATATAACTATTTGTAAGCTTGGAGAAAAACATCATAAAAGTCGCCCATACGAGAGACAATACTATCTGGGCAATAATAGCGTACATAAAAAAACTGCCAATTGTCATACTTGAAGCGGCTTTTTCAAAATTTTTCAATAAATATAAAGGTGCATACAGATTTTGAAGCCCATAGCCAAATCCTTTAAGCATTAAAACTAAGGAACCAAAAAAAATAATATTTAATATTAAAACAGAATAAAAGACAGCAAGTATTTTGGCACATTTTAACTTTGCTCTTCCGTTACGTGTTGCATTCAATATTTCAGACATATTATATGTACTTTCTAAACTAAAGGAATTGCCCACCAAAAAAATGACTCCTAATAAAACCAATAAATATAATACACCTAAATATACTATGCACTCATACTCAAGGTCATTAATAAATATCGGCTTTCTTTCATCCTTATATAGAGTTTGAATAAATTTACCTTTTTTTATTATTTGCTTATCGTTTATATCCAGTCCATATTGTTCCAACTCTTTTCCCTGTTCTCTATAATAATTCACATATTTTTCTCTGTCTTCTATCCTCTCAAGTTGTTGCAAAATATACCCTCTAAGCAACACCTTATAGTCCGTGGAACCTTTCCATGTGTCAGCAAAATTCCTCAATTCATTTTCTTTTTCCTCTGTTAATTGTCCTCCATATTTTCTGCATACCTCTTGATAATCATTGCTAGACCAAAAGATATATTTATAATTCAAGTTGATAATACCCAGTGCTGTAAGTAACAGTATTAATACCACTACAACAACGGTAGACCTTTTTAGAAAAATTTTCTTTAACTCACCATATATCAATGCTGCCATTATTATAACCATGCCTTTCGCTTTACTCAAGGCACAAAACGTAATTAAAAAG
>CAYXPB010000079.1:0-17919 GCA_964466645.1 uncultured Acetivibrio sp.
AATAATCCTTTTCTCAAATTCTTTTACAAAAAACTTTGTAAACACCATTTCAAGTTAGTGTATAGTTTTTGAAATGACCTAATCAAATATCAGAAATTATTTATCTCAATCAGTTTAAATTCATCATGGTTATATAAGCTTTAAAGGGATAGGGCTATTTCCAATGGTTTATAGCTTCACTAAACTTTTCATAATAGCCCCTATGTCCAGTACATACCAATTCTATATTATTTAGACCTGCCAATTTCCTAATAGATTCTCTATGCATTTTTGAGTCCATATTGTATAACTTTATAGGGCAAACTTTTCCGTTAACAATTCTAAAAGCATCACCAACAATCAAAATAGTCTCATTAATCAAATAACACATGGAACCTGGCGTATGTCCCGGTGTAGCTATAGCCCTTATTTTTGTCAAACCCAAATCTACATAATCATTATCTTTTAACAAGTGATATTCCCTTTTTACCCTGGAGTTATAAATAAAACCAAACTTTCGTGCCCTTTTCCTGTTTACCATTTGTTCCTCATCGGAAGATAAAAATACTTTTGCATTCTCAAATAACGGCAATCCGCTGGCATGATCAAAATCCGAATGCGTCAAAAACAGATGGGTAATACTATTTAGGACAATACCTAAACTGCATAGTTCTCTTTTTATTTGACTTTTTCCGAATCCGCAATCAAAACAAATTACTCCACAATCAGTTTTGTAAATATAGAAATTTGCTGTTCCTGTTCTTATAACAAATAAATCGTCTCTAATTTTACCTGTATCAATTGGATTGACTTGATTGATTTTTACAAGTATAGCTGCAAAAAAATCATACACCTTATTCTTTAGTAGATTGAATATCATAGATGAACCACCTTTTATAAAGCTTAAAAAATTACCGAACAATTAATAATAAATATTAGCCTTTCAACTTTTTATATACGTTTATAGCTATTGCGCAAGCAAACCAAATTGTTGAGGGTTCTTCTGCTTTATCAACCCAATTTTTATCAGTTATTAGTCCCAACTCAAAAGCCTCTTGAACGATTCTCTGTTTCCATTTCAACCCATTCTTATCTTTTGTTAAACCAAAAAATTTACTTATAACAGCAGCTTGTGCTTTAGCAATAGCTGTTCTTTTTTCAGGACTTTTTAATAATGCTTCATCCTCTTTATTGTAATGAAAGGCATTTTCTATTAAGAGAACATGTGTGACTCCCCCATCTACCGCACCAGGATATTTAGTACTTTCACGCTTTTTTGCACCTCTATTTTTTGTACCTATAGCTTCAGCTATTGCCTTTGACATTTCAGCGGCGAGAACGTCATCTTGTAACTTCACACTTGAGTAGACCTCTGTGCCTCTAACACTTGTGTTGTTAATCAACCCCGATGCATTTGTATGCTGCGATAGAAACAAATCTGCTCCCCATCTAGCTGCCATTGTGCCACGCTCTCTAACCTCTATGTATTCGTCAGATTCTCTTGTAAGCCTCACTTCAAATGCACCGATAGCAAGTAACTCATCTCTTAGTTTAAGGGATATATCTAAAGCTCCGTCTGCTTCAATATAGCCAGTTGGCCCTTTATTTGATTTATCTTTGCCCCCATGACCGGCATCAATCATTATTTTATACATTGTTACCCTATCATAATATCAATCATCCTATGATATACTATTCATATAAAATATTATTTGTTAATATAAATCGTCACAAAATTCTTTACATCAAAAAAACTGTGAATTTTATCACAGACATTATTTCAATTCTTTCTATGCCACTTAATCCCATTAATAACGAACAAGATTACAATACATGTTCAAGTAAAATCTTTAAACCAATGCTAATAAGGATTACACCACCAAAAATGTCGATATACTTTTTAAACTTTGTATTACACCCAATCATTTTTCCTAAGAATACTCCGAAATAAGACAGTGCAAAAGTAATTATACCAATCATTAGAGCCGGAAATAATATGTCCATTTTTAAAGCAGAAAAACTGATACCAACAGCAAGGGCATCTATGCTTGTAGCAATTGCAAGTGTTAAAAGTACTTTAAAACTGGTAAGAGCAATACATTCATTATCACCCTCAAATGCTTCCCATACCATCTTAGCGCCAATAATTCCTAACAAACCAAAAGCAATCCAATGATCTACATTCTCAATCCACTCCCTAAATGATAAGCCTGCAAACCATCCTAATGCCGTCATTCCTCCCTGAAAAATTCCAAATGCAATTCCTGCATTTAGTGCATTTCGTGATGTGTTTTTTGCATCGGAAAGTCCGCAGGATATAGATACTGCAAAAGCATCCATAGCAAGCCCGAAAGCTGTTAATATTATCAATAAACCCAATTTCTCTCCTCCGTTTCAAACATAAGCTGCAATCCTCTTTTAATATTAGCATATGCATTTATAAATAATTTTAGAAAAAACTTAATTATTAATACTTTAACTCTTGTATTATAAGTTACTAGCTGTAATTTTTCAACAACATTCACAAGCAAAATGTGCATATTTTTTGGAGTATAGGAATTTATAAAAACACCAGTTTTTGCAAATTCCTATACTGGGGATTGGCTGTATTTATATTAAATTTAAACAAAAGAAAACAGGTTGCTAAATCACATACCTGTTCTCCTTCATTTGTTACTATTATGGGAGATTTAATTACTTTAATACTTATTCGTTAAAACTATATTTTATTCCTAACAAAATCTGTCTCATCATAATACAAAGAATTAATAAAAAAGCAGCTGTTCTCTTACCGTTCACACTAGGGTAAATCATTATTAATTCCTACTACCTTAATCACTTTTATTTTGCAACATTAAATTTATCAACATTTCACATCCTTAAAAGAGTTCAAAAAGAGTCTTCCCTACTTTCCAACACTTCTTTTTGTGCTTTATATGCTTTGATTAAATTCAAGTCATTTAGTTCCGGTACACTCACTTCTTTCCCGCACTCCTCACAATAAGGTACATGCGCTCCGTAAGTGAACGCAATATCCTTTAAGTCTACCTTTATAATTTCTTTTCGAATTTCGAATTCCACGTCCTTTAGGCAGTTATCACAATACACTATTTTCTCCATTTTGTAATATTCCTCTCCTTACTTGATCTCTAATGTACTATTATTTTGCTATATAATATGGAATGGCCCCTTTGAGCTTTCTAACATAAAGGAATTATTAACTTAAACTCGGTACCTGATTCCTTTTGTGTGCTTATTTTAATTTTACCATAAAGTTTATCTATGTTTTCCTTTGAATAGATACTAGTTTATATCTGAGGCATTATTTTCAGCTATTAAGCTTCCTTGATGGGCTTTATGACAAAATGTTGTATAGGTTATTTTAAAAATCGCCTATACACAATTTTTAAATTTTTTAGAAATTCCGATACATGTTTTCAGAAATGGCAGTTACAAAGTGTTTTTTTAACTAGTCACCTTTGCTAATATTTAAAAGTCCATTTTTGATGATTTCATATTGAAAACCTCTATGCATCAAAAAAGAAATTACTTTATTCTCTATCTTTGGGTCATTTAAGTCGTATTTGCCAAACTTTTTCCTTATGAGCCTTTCAGCAATTGTCACTTCATCATACTCGAAATTATCTAAAACTTCATCAATAATATTGTCAGAAATACCTCTATTATTTAATTCCATTTTAAGCATCTTCTTTGACTTAGGTTTTAATTTGCTGCGATCAAAAACAAACTTTTGTGTATAAATTTTATCGTTGATATAGCCCATAGCTTTCAGATCATCTACTACAAGTCTAATGGTATCGTCATCAAAACCTTTAGATTGTAATTTGGTAAAAAGTTCTTTTTCACTTAGCAGCTTTAAGGACACATATCTTATAGCTTTTGATTTAGCACTCTTTTGTAATACTTCTCTTTTTATATAAATCAAATCTTCTTCAGTGATTTCACTTTTATCATAAAGCCCAAGCCTGATATACTCCTCTTCTGGTATTGAAAATGCGTACTGCTTGTCTATAAACACCGAAACCATATCCTTATTTTTGTTACTCTTTTCAAAAGAAGTTATAACCATAATTAACCACCTACATAAAATTTGTATTAAACCATTTCAAAAAACAACCTGGTTAATATTAGTGCCTCAAAGCCCATTACGGAAGATTAAAAGCTCCAAAAATATTACTTAGGTGATTCCCAAAAAATAACTGGTCAATGGGTGTTTCAAAAAAGCTGATTTACATTTTTTGCACTGCAAAACAATGTTCCTTTGTTTGAAAGCTTTTAAGCTTTCATTATTGGGTTGAAACTATATATTGACTAATAATTTTTATTGAAACACCTTATATTTTTAGGTTTCTCTTTAATTTTACTTCAAAGATTTAAATAAATCAAATAAATTTAGCAATAGTTGGTACACTTAGGTCATTTCAAAAAATAACCTATATAATGCTCAAGTCACAAAGCTCATCATGAAAGCTTAAAAGTTTCAACTAGAGGAACATTATTTTGCAGCGCAAAAAATGTAAATTAAATTTTTTAAAATGTAAATTGACCAGTTTTAGAATCATATTATACAATATTTTTTACAGAACACATGCTATATATTAATCGACATAAGCAAAGGGGCTATAAGCCCCTTAATTATAATAATATTTTACTTTTTCTTAAGTTCTAGATCCAAATCTTCATCTTTGTCATCATCCTCAATATGGACATCTATACTTTTTAAGAAAGCTTGGTTGTAATTTTCTCGTATCTTTTTCTCAACTTCTTTGAATATTTCAGCATTTTCACCAAGAAATTGTTTTGCATTTTCTCTTCCTTGCCCAATTTTTTGGTTATTGTACGAAAACCATGAACCACTTTTATTTACAATATCTAAACTAACTGCAACATCTAAAACGCTGCCTTCCTTAGAAATTCCTTTTCCATAAATTATATCAAACTCAGCTTCTTTAAAAGGTGGAGCAACTTTATTCTTTACTACTTTAACCTTCGTTCTGTTACCGATAATGTCCGTACCTTGTTTGATTGATTCGATTCTTCTTACATCTAGCCTTACCGATGAATAAAACTTTAATGCTCGTCCTCCTGGAGTAGTCTCTGGATTACCAAACATAATACCTACTTTTTCTCTAAGCTGGTTTATAAAAATAGCTGTTGTTTTTGATTTATTTATAACCCCGGACAATTTTCTGAGCGCTTGAGACATAAGTCTTGCTTGAAGACCAATGTGTGAATCTCCCATTTCTCCATCTATCTCTGCTTTCGGAACTAATGCCGCTACTGAGTCTATTACAATTACATCTATCGCACCACTTCTAACCAAAGCTTCAGCAATTTCAAGAGCCTGTTCACCTGTATCAGGCTGAGATACAATCAGATCATCTATATTAACACCAAGTTTTTTTGCGTATACAGGATCTAACGCATGCTCAGCATCAATAAATGCTGCTTCTCCGCCCGCCTTTTGAGCCTCTGCTACAATATGCAAAGCAACTGTTGTCTTACCAGAAGCCTCAGGTCCGAATATTTCAACTACCCTACCTCTAGGTACCCCGCCAACTCCTAGTGCAATATCAAGGCCCATGGCACCGGTAGGTATTGTCTCTATATTCATATGGGTATTCTCACCCAATTTCATAACAGCACCTTTCCCAAACTGCTTTTCAATCTGACCTAATGCCATTTCCAATGCTTTTTTCTTTTCAATCATCTTTACATCCTCCTAAACAGACGTCGAACATGTGTTCTGAATTTATTATACAATACTCCTTTTGTTTAGTCAACATCTTTTGTATTTTTTTACACAATATTTTTTGGAATATACTAAACTACCATGTTTCTCGAAAGAATTCAGTCACCCTTCAAATTTTCACAACACTAGGCACTTTCACTTATATAATGTCCTTCAAAAAACAACTGGTCAATCGCCATTTCAAAAAATCTGATATGATGGAGTTTGCGACTTGATTATTGTATAAGTTATTTTTTGAAATTGCCTAAGCCAATTTTCTTAATTCTTGCCAAGAACATATTTTTGTAGCGTTCCGCTTCCTCAACCTTTAACAATAGCACTACTGTAAAATACACCACAACACCAACCGTTACTTCAAACATCAGGTTTATTATCTGAGTCATTTTTGAGCTTGTATCATCAGGTATAATAAGGTTTAGGAAATATAAAGCAATCCCCATAATCACTGAGGCCGGAACAATCTGAACAAGAAATCTGAACAACTTTCTAAGATGCATTCCCTTCATTCTTACATTTAGCATTGTTAACAGTAAAACAGCGTTTACCGCACTTACTGTTGAATACGAAAGTGCCATCCCACTTACTCCAAGACTTGTGTACCTCATAAATACAACACTTAATATCAAGTTTAGAATTATAGTGGATACTCCTATAATAAGAGGAGTTTTTGTATCATTGTTTGCGTAAAAAGCCCTGTTTAAAATAGTTACTATGGATTGACTGAGTAGTGCAATGGAAAAAAACATCAATATACTACCTGTAAGTCTTACCGTATCTTCATTAAACTCACTGGTAATCTTGAACATTGTTCTCATAACAGGTTCCCTCAAAACTATAAACCCTACACCTGCAGGAACTGTCATTAGCAACACCGTTTTTAATCCCTTTATTAAAGTATCCTTGTATTCCTCGACTTTTCCTACAGCAAGATAGGAAGACAGACTTGGAAGCATAGCTATTCCCATCCCCTGAGCAAATACACCGTAGGGCATTTGCCAGGTTCTATCTGCAGTATTAAGAGCAGTAAGGCTTCCTGGAAAAAATTGCAGTGCAAAAGATGAGGTTATTAACGCATTTATCTGCACAACCGCCGAGGACATTAACGAAGGTACAGCTAGTTTGAACAGTCTTCTAAAGCCTTCATGCTTTAAATAAAATTTAGGCCTGTATAATTTGAAGTTTCTATAGGCAAAGGAAAACTGAAATACAAAATAAACAAATGCACTGGTCATAACTCCAAAGGCAATGCCTTTTACACCCCATTTGCTTTTTGCAAATATAAAAATACTCAGAGCACTTCCTAAATTGTATAAAGTAGGTCCATAAGCTGCGGCCGCGAATCTTTGATAGGAATTCAATACACCGGTCGAAAGACCTGCCATCATAAGAAATGCCACCGACGGAAACAATATTCTCGTAAGCCCCACAGCTAGAGGTATATCAACATTATCGCTGTTTTGTGCCATTATTGTTACAAGTTGAGGTGCAAAGAAAATTCCGGCAAAACAGACGAAAACCATTGCCACCATAGATACATTAATAAAAGTTCCTACAGCCTTCCATCCGTTTTCTTCATCTTTTTTTGCAATATATCCTGATAATATTGGAATTAATGCTGCCGATATCGCCCCACCAACAAGCAGGTCATACATTAATCCCGTAACCTTAAAGGCAAGAGTATAGGCATCTGCCACTTTATTTACTCCAATTAGGCTTGGTACAAGCATTTCCCTTAAAAAACCCGTTAACCTGCTAAAAATTATAGAAGACATGACAATAGCTGCAGCACCTGTCAGCTTCCTATTTTGTGTTTTTTCCAAACTCAATTCCTCCACTGCCGGTTTTAATTATTGAAATAACATTATTTTGCTGTTAAAAAAACGCAAATCAGATTTCTTCAAATGGCGGTTGACTAGATATTTTGTTTTAATCAGCTTAAATGGCCCTACCAGGCTATTTTTCTTATAACTCCTTTAGTAATCTTCTGATCATATCAAAGGAATTCAAAGTTATATAATTTCGAATTTTTGTTCTATTCCCTCGAAGTTTTAATTCTTTACACTCAGTTCCGTTGTTAGAAGCTAATGCAATATAAACCAATCCGACCGGTTTTTCCTCCGTGCCTCCGTCTGGTCCTGCAATTCCGGTAACTGAAAGTCCTAAATCAGTACCTGCCAAATTTCTTATTCCCTCAGCCATCTCAACAGCAGTCTCCCTGCTTACCGCTCCAAATTTATCAAGAGTCTCTTGCTTTACACCAAGACTTTCAACTTTTGATTTATTGCTGTAGGACACAACCGCACGGTCAAAAACAGCAGAAACTCCAGGTACATCAGTAATAACAGAACTTATTAGTCCTCCGGTACAGGATTCTGCAAAAGCTATAGTTACTCGCTTTTTAATGAGCTTCTCTGTAACCACTTGATACAGTTCCTTATCTTCATCACTGTATACCGAATCGCCGAGAATTTCCACAATTTCATCTTCAACAGCAGCAAGATCCTTTAAAGCCTCAGCTTCATTGTCATTCTTAGTAGTAATTCTGACTGTTACCTCTCCCTCTTTAGCATAGGTCGCAATTGTTACATTGCTTTGGTTTTCAATCATATGTATTATCTTTTCTTCAAGTAAAGACTCACCAACACCAAATACTCTTAAGAATTTCGAAACAATTTTTTCGGGTGATTTTTCCTCAAAACGAGGTATTACAGTGTCATCAAGCATTGGTATCATCTCTTTAGGAGGTCCCGGAAGCATTACTACCGTTTTGTTTTCTTTTTCCATAATACAGCCTGGTGCCGTACCGTTATTATTTTTTATTATTGTGCAACTTTCAGGCAAATATGCTTGCTTTATATTATTTTTCACCATTGGGCGGTTTACCCTTTTAAAGTAGTCTTCTATTTTTTGTAGGCTCTCCTCATGTAATATGAGCTTATCACCTAAAATCTCGGCAACAGTTTCCTTTGTAAGATCATCTTGAGTGGGACCTAAGCCGCCTGTTATTATAATTATATCCGAACGACTCAAAGCTAATTCAAGAACAGCTTTTAGCCTTGTTGGATTATCCCCCACAACACTGTGATAATAAACATTTATACCTATTGAATTCAATCTTTGTGATATGTATTGGGCATTGGTATTTGCAATCTGCCCCATCAAAAGCTCTGTTCCCACTGCTAAAATTTCAGCATTCATAATCAATTCTCCTAAAGTTAATTATATTATCGTATTTATTGACAGATCAAAATATATCTCTACAGTTCCTTTAAGGCGATTCAAAAAAAACAACTTGTCAATTGCCATTTCAAAAAATCTGATTTGATGGGCTTTGTGACTTGATTGTTTTATAGGTTATTTTTTGAAATTGCCTAACTCAAGTTGCAATAGTGATAGTATATCAATTATACTCCAAAAATAAAAGTTCCACTCATGCTTTTTAGCTAAATTTTTTACAATATGTTTTACATTTTGTATCATGAGGTATAATATAATAATTGGTTCCTTTATTTTATATGAATGTATTATAAATTACCAGATCCTTTTGAATGACTTAAAAGGACATATATATAAGGTGACTCAAGAAAAACAACTGGTCAATCGCCATTTCAAAAAATCTGATTTGCATTTTTGCATAGCACTATAATGTTCTTCTGTTTGGAAGCTATTAAACTTCCATGATGGGCTTTGTGACTTAAATATTGTATAGGTTATTTTTTGATATGGCCTAAATAACAACTACAGGGAGGAAAATAATTATGGATGATAAAACAATCAAAAAAGTAACAGTTATCGGAGCAGGTTTTGTTGGTTCAACCACTGCTTATACCTTGATGATAAGTGGACTTGTATCTGAAATAGTACTAATAGATATTAATACAGAAAAGGCTGAAGGCGAAGTAATGGATATGAATCATGGCATGCCTTTTGTCCGACCTGTCAAAATATATAACGGCGATTACAGTGACTGTAAGGGTTCTGATATTGTTGTTATTACTGCCGGTGCCAATCAAAAAGAAGGAGAAACACGTATTGACCTGGTCAAAAAAAACACGGCAATTTTCAAAGGAATTATAGGGGAAGTTGTAAAATATAATAAAGACTGCATACTTCTTGTTGTTACAAACCCTGTAGATATACTCACCTATGTTACATACAAGATTTCGGGATTTCCTAAAAACAAAGTTATAGGTTCCGGAACTGTATTAGATAGTGCAAGGTTTAGATACTTGCTTGGAGATCACACCGGTGTTGATCCAAGAAATGTACATGCTTATATCCTAGGTGAACATGGAGATACAGAAGTAGCTACATGGAGCCTTGCTAATATTGCCGGTATACCGATGGACAAGTATTGTGATGATTGTCATGGCTGTAAAGACGGTTTGTCTAAAAAGGAAATATATGATAATGTTAAAAATGCAGCCTATGACATAATAAAGAAAAAAGGCGCTACCTATTACGCTGTTGCACTTGCAGTAAGAAGAATTATCGAAGCAATAGTAAGAGATGAAAGTTCAATACTCACTGTATCAAGCCTTGTAGAAGGCCAATACGGCGTTGATAATGTGTGTTTGAGTGTACCTACTGTTGTAAATAAGAACGGGATTGAAAGAATACTTAATGTTGAACTGAGCGAAAAGGAAAGCAAATTACTAAAAGAATCCGGGCAAGCACTTAAAGAGGTCATTAAAACTTTGGATTTATAGTAAGGTGATTCTGTTATAAAACATTGGTATAAATCGTTATTGATTTATATTCTGATTACTTTATAATTCATTGTAGAGGTGACTTAGAAATATGTGAGGAGACAAAATATGAACGATTCTGTCAAACTTTTAAATAAAATAGTTTCAAATATAGAAAATGTAATTATAGGTAAGAAAAATGCTATTGAGCTTATACTAATATCACTTGTTTGTGACGGACATGTTTTAATAGAAGATGTACCCGGTGTAGGTAAGACTACACTGGTATCTTCATTATCAAAATCAATTGATGCTTCTTTTAAGAGAATACAGTTTACTCCCGACATATTGCCTTCTGATATAACAGGTTTTTCAATGTACAATCAAAAGGAAGGTACCTTTGACTTTCATCCCGGCAGTATCATGAGCAATATTATACTTGCCGACGAGATTAACAGAACCTCACCTAAGACTCAGGCAAGCCTGCTTGAGGTTATGGAAGAAAAACAGGTGACTGTTGATGGTGAAACTTATTATGTGCCAAAACCGTTTATGGTCTTAGCAACCCAAAACCCTATAGAATATCTTGGAACCTATCCTCTTCCTGAGGCCCAGCTTGACAGGTTTTTTATGAAAGTTTCCATAGGATATCCGTCAAAAGAAGAAGAGAGTTGCATTCTCTCAAGATTTCAGACTTCCAATCCTGTTCAAGAATTAAAACCTGTCGCTTCCGGTAAGGATATAGTTTTAATTCAAGATGAAGTAAAGCAAATTTTCGTTGATAAGACAATAAATAATTATATCGTAGAAATCGTTGCTAAAACAAGATCTCATGCAGATATAAACTTAGGAGCAAGCCCTAGAGGGTCCCTTTCATTATTCCGTGCTGCACAAGCTTGGGCTTTCTATAACGGTAGAACTTTTGTGATGCCTGAGGACGTGAAATACATGGCTGTACCTGTGCTTTCTCATAGGATTGTGTTAAAACAAGAAGCTAGGCTAAAGAAGATTTCAGCGGAAGAGATTATAAGATCCGTTCTTCAAACAATCAAAATTGCTTTGGTGGAAGATTATGATAAAAAATAGAATTTTGTATTGCTCATTATTTTTTTTGTCCTTGTTTTTTATATACTTTTATGGCGGTAAGATTCCTTATATGCTCTTTTATGTTATTATTGTGCTACCTGTTATTTCTATTGTCTTAACCTTTATTGCATATTCACGGTTTCGATTCGTTGAAGCCATTGATAAAAGAATTGTTATAAAAGGTGAGACGGTTAATTTCACATTAAGTATTCATAACCCTGATTTTTTTCTATATCCGTTTATAAAAGTAAGTTTTTACGGTGAAGACACTATTTTTTCTCGGCAGTTTCAATCAAAAAGCTTTTCTCTGCTGCCTTTTAGAAAAAAGTCTTTCACCTTTAATCTCATGTGCAAATACCGTGGTTACTATATGGTGGGCATTAAGACCATTGTATTCGAGGATTACTTAGGAATTTTCTCTCTTTCCTATAGTCCGAATACTACTAAAACCATTACCGTTAATCCTCGTTTGATAGAGCTTGAAAGCCTCTATATAAAAACAAACTATTTATCGGAATCCCATTCTATACTTAATACTCGTTATGAAGATATTACTACTATTTCCGATTCTAGAAAATACGCCTATGGTGACAGTCTAAAAAAGATACACTGGAAGTTATCTGCAAAGGTTAACCAACTAATGGTAAAAAACTATGAAGGTACCTCTAAAACTAATTGTGTTATAATGCTAGATCTTGAAAAAAACAAGTACAGCTATGATAAAAATATAATGTTAGAAGACAAACTAATTGAAGCAACTGTTGCTGTAGTCAATTACTGCCTTTGTAACTGGATTCCAATTAACCTGATTTATCATTCTAAGGGCTTTAATGATATAGAAGCAAAAAACATCATGGATTTTGACAAGATTTATGACCTGCTTTCAAATGTAAGTTTTGACCAGGATATACAACTTAAAGATCTTTTAAATATCTACAGCAGAGATAATGCTAAAAAAATAGATCTTTTGATATTTACTTCGAATATTGACTTAGGTCTTTATGATGAAATATACAATGCAAAGGCAATAGGTTATGATGTTAATCTTATTTATGTTAGTGCCGAGGACATCACAGAAAACTCGCAAAACATAGTTAATGATATCCTGTCGGATTTGCCGGAAATAGGCGTTACTACTTATAAAATAAACATGGATGATGATGTAAAAATGATTTTTAGCACCACTAGTGGGCAATAGAAAATGCGAGGTGACTAATGTGCCTATGAAAAAACTTTTTGAATACTTTGCAAAGCTTCTTCTTATGATATCTATGAGTTTTAGCTTTGTATACCCTTTTACAACTACACTCGGATTTAAGTACACACCACTTGAAGTTCTAGTGCTTGTGTCTATATTTTTGTTACTTTTATCGATTTTTTTTATAAACGGAATAATGACAAAGGTATCTGTGATATCTTTCATTTCGGGAGGACTTATTATTGTCATATACTCTGTTTTTAATAAATGGTTTGATCGAATTATCGGACCTTTTATCTGGATCTTTAATTATGTTCAGGGTAAAACTCCTCTAAACGAATATTGTACAATTATATTCACCCTGCTTTTTAGTTTTGTTTTTTCATTAATTGTTTATATTTTTACTGTAAAAAAATTTAACTTTTACCTTTTGTTTTTGACAGGAATTTCAATATTCTGCGTCCAATGGATGTTTGATTATTTTGTAGTGAGCGAAGCTTATATTTCTTTTTACACTTTTGTTGTCTCTATATTGATTTACTATTTGCTTCATGTATACAATAAAAAATGGGCTCAGGAGTCCAATGATTTTGTTAATCCATCGGTTTTTATAGTTTTTATTGCACCCATAGCTATATTGGTGCTTCTTCTTACTGCATTTATTCCTGTAAACTCAAGACCTATAGAATGGAAATGGCTCGATGATAAATTGTATTCTGCTATGAATTTTAATAGCAGATCAGGCAAAACAATAAATATCGGATATTTTGACATATCTTCTACAGGCTTTGGAAATGACAAGAATAAACTAGGCAGCAATGTAATTCCCAACAAAACCCTAGTACTAAAGGTGAAATCTCCAAAAAAACTATATCTAAAGGGCCGTTCGAGTGACCAGTATACAGGTTCTTCATGGGTTAATACAAATATCTCCTATTGTGAACTCAATAATCCAAATAACAAACTTAATTTTGACAACTTTGAGTTCGAAACCGGTGTTTCATTGCTTACTGACCATTACAAAAGACAATCAAAAGGTGCTTCGGCTCCAGACCTAATAAATAACCTTTCAAAATATTCCGTTGAAATATTTTATGAAAACATTTCAACAAATTCACTTTTTTCACCACTTAAAACCTCTAACTTAAGATTTCCCGATTCTAATACCAATGACATTTTTGTAAATGCGGAAGGGGTTTTAATATCGAGGAACCCATTAACCAAAGGTTTCAATTATTCCTTTGACACCTACGGTATAAATTATGGTGATAAGTATTTGGTAAATCTTTTGAGATCAAGCTATAAAAATCTTTATGATAATTATTTAGAACAATCTTTATCTGAAGTTTGGAATCATATAGATGCAAATGTTATTAGAACTGCCGATTTTTATGACGCAAGAATAAATATAATAAAAAACAATGTATTTCGATTAATGTTAGAATCAGAAAATGCTGAAGCCATGAAAGAAAATCTTTTTAACCATCTTTTTAACAATATAAGCACACTTAATTCTGATAAAAAAATTATCAAGGCATTATCGACTAAAATTCACAATCTTATTGTTAATATTGATTCACAACATTTTTATGGAAATAATCAGGATCTTTTTGAGTTTATTGAAAGTCTTACTTCTTTACAGTATAATTCAACAACAATATATTCAAAGTATCTTGATATTCCCGATACCGTTCCGCAAAGAGTAAGAAATTTAGCAATCTCGATAACCAAAAACGAGAATAACATGTATGACAAGGTAAAAGCAATAGAACAATATCTCTCTAAAAATTACAAATATAATCTCACACCCGGTGAAGTCCCGGATGGGGTTGATTTTGCAGATTATTTTCTTTTTGAACATAAAGAGGGCTACTGCACTTACTTTGCAACAGCTATGGCAATCCTTACAAGATGTATTGATATTCCCTCAAAATATGTAGAGGGTTATTTGCTTCCCTCCTATATCGGAAAGGACAAGCTGTATGAAGTTACAAATGAACGGGCTCATGCATGGGTTGAAGTTTATTTTGAAGGTATTGGTTGGGTACAGTTTGAACCTACTGCCTCATTTTCCTCTAACCTTTATCAATCGGCAGCCTCAAACACTCATCGTTTTCAAACACCTACACCAAGCATAAGCAGTACTCCTATTATGAGCTTATCTCCGAGCAACACAAGCAATGTGCCGAAACAAAATAATGGCACTAGAAAGCCTATTAACAAAAAGCTCGTTACTACTATTGCTGCTCTTTTGTCAGTAATACTTCTCATAGCATTAATTGTCTTTTTAAACATTTTTAGAAGAAAGAGACGTATATCAAATATCGCTAAGTTGGCGCCTAGAGAAGGTGCTCTTGAGCTTTACAAATACTTTTTGAAATTCATGCTAGTTCAAGATGCAGACATAAAGGTCGGTGAAACTCCATTAGACCATGCAAAGAGGCTTGATGATATAGGAAGGTTTCATCCTTACAAAATGGAAGATATAACAAAGATATTTGTAAACGCAAGATACAGTAGAGATGAATTTACAATAAGTGATTTTAATAAGATGTTTGACTTTTATCAGCCTTTGCTAAAGAGTACAAAAGAGAACATCGGTGGTTTAAAGTATGTATTGTATAGGTATGTTTTGTTCAAATTGTAATAATGAATGTTGAACCAAGGAAATTTGCTGGCTCATGACTTAAGAATCCTTGTGTTGGGGGGTTCAGATTGGTGACACTGTGATTTTAGAACTTGTATGAAGGGAGCGCCTATTGTTTTAGTGTCAACCGACTCCATTCCATGACCTTCACAAGAATCTGTAATGTAAGCCTCAGCTTGATAATTTTCTCAAGTAATAAAATGACGTCAACCATATTTTATTGATCGACGTCATTGATTTCTTATATAATCACTCTAAAAGGATTGCTTTTTTGTAAACTTTTTTGCTCTAAGTGCTCTAAGCAAGTTATATAAAAGTTTACAAAGAATTCAGTATTCCGAATAGCGACCATTTAATAATATAAAAACACTGAATTCTTGATGCTATAAGCGGTATTATAACTACTTGTATAATGGATATTTATCACAGAGAACTTTTATTCTACTTTTAATGACCTCTTTGGAGTTTTCAAAATTGGTTATTGTAAGATTTATAAGATCTGCAATCTCTACCATATCATTTTCCTGCATTCCCCTTGCTGTAACTGCAGGAGTTCCGATTCTGACGCCACTTGTGATGAACGGACTTTGAGTGTCAAAAGGAATACCATTTTTATTTACAGTAATATTTACCTCATCAAGCATAAACTGTGCTTCTTTACCTGTGACACCCTTATTTCTCAAATCTACAAGCATCAAATGGTTGTCCGTACCGCCGGAAACAATATTTAAGCCCTTTTCAATCATAGTATTTGCCAATACATTAGCATTTTTAACTATCTGCGCCTGATACGTTTTAAACTCGTCCGACATAATTTCTTTAAAGCTTACAGCTTTTGCAGCAATCACATGCATGAGAGGCCCCCCCTGAATACCTGGGAACACTGCCTTATCTACAGCTTTTGCAAACTCATTGCTGCACATTATCATACCGCCCCTAGGACCTCTTAAAGTCTTATGAGTAGTAGTGGTTACAAAATGAGCATAAGGTACAGGACTTGGGTGAAGTCCAGCTGCAACAAGACCTGCAATATGAGCAATATCTACCATCAGATACGCACCAACCTCATCAGCAATCTCTCTAAAAGCTTTAAAGTCGATGGTTCTAGGGTAAGCACTTGCACCTGCAATTATCATTTTAGGCTTACACTCTTTAGCAGTCTTAAGTACTTCGTCGTAATCAATTCTAAAGGTGTCCTTGTTAACTCCATAGGATACGACATTAAAATACTTTCCTGACATGTTTACGGGACTTCCATGGCTCAAGTGACCTCCATGTGCAAGATCCATACCAAGCACAGTATCTCCAGGCTGTAATACTGCAAAGAATACGGCCATATTAGCCTGCGCACCGGAATGAGGTTGAACGTTTGCATGTTCTACTCCGAAAATCTTTTTAGCTCTTTCAATTGCAAGCGTTTCAACTACATCAACATATTCGCACCCACCGTAGTATCTCTTGCCGGAATATCCTTCAGCATATTTGTTTGTCAACGGAGTTCCCATTGCTTCCATAACAGCTTCACTAACAAAATTTTCAGATGCTATCAACTCAATTTTGTTCCTTTGACGATTAACTTCATCTTCAATTGCGCTTGCAACTTCTGGGTCAAATTTAAGTACTTCCTTTAAACTATACATGAAAAACCTCCTATTTATATATCATATTAAATATTATTTACAACTCTATCACGGCAAACTTTAATTAGGATTATAATAATAAATAAAAATTATGTCAATGAGTATTTGTCGTTGGTGTCAACTTTTGTAACTTCCATCTCGACATTTTCTTTGTTGAGATTGTTTTCTCCATTGCTTTCATTTAGTAAAGTATTTTTAAGTATACCTAACAACACAAAAAAGACAGGAAGAGTACTGATAGAACCAAAATTAAAGCATGCCTGCATCAAATATCCTGTCAAACCCAAGAAAATCGCAAGAATTTCAGGTTTCATCTGCTTTCGCTTTCTAAACCAAGGGATAAATATCGACAAAATAAACCACATATAAAATATGAGTGCAGGAATTCCCATGGTTGCAGCATATTCTAGATACTCACTGTGCACTTTATCAAAATAACCAATATTACTTAATCCAGGATCCTTTTCGTAATCTTCTCTAGTCAATGTGGCATAATACGCAAAACAGTCCGGACCGGTACCTACTATTGGTTTATCTGCTATTACTTTTAATGCCCTGATATATATATTTAACCTATGTGTTCCAAGCTGTTCTATATTACCTTCATTAGCCTGCTTAATTTGATGCTGCATAGAATAATATCTACCAACTATTTTCCCACTACCTGTAAAATCTAAAACAACAAACACCACAACAAAAGTGACAATAATTAGTATATTTTTTTTGAAATTCTTTTTTAAATCTTTTCTAAGAAAAATCACTGTCAAAACAAGGGCTCCAATTGTTCCTAGCCATGCTACACGTGTAAGCGATACCAAAAGTCCTATAAATGAAAGAACAAAGGTTATATAATAAAAAATATTTTTTTTGTTATTTTTATTTTTATTTTTTAGAAACATAACTAGTGT
>CAYXPB010000080.1:0-1644 GCA_964466645.1 uncultured Acetivibrio sp.
CGGAATTCAACTTTTTAGAGCGTTTTGTATTTTATTATGAAAGGCTGATTGAAAAGAATGCTGAAGAAGGATCGGTATCTCTTAGCGATATTACGGAGAGGGAAGAGTATATAGAGATGTGGTTGAAGACTTGGGGTGAATTCACACAGAGAATGATCGACAAAGGTGTGTCAGCTGCATGGTCTGACTATAAATCGGATTTTATAGATTTGCTGGCAAATTATTTGTGCAGTTCGGAAGAAGCAAGAAATACATGGGAATTTGTTTCTTCAGCAGCAGATGTAATATCTGATCTGTCAATTCCGCTCGTTGATGTGATATCCGAAGAGGTTGAGGAGTTGATCAAGGAGAGAATATTCTTTCCCTATGTTCGTCCCATTGCAGCATATATAACCGGCAGAAATCCAAAATACATAGATGACTATGATGAGGCCATGGAAAGCATTGTGGATCATTTTGTTAATCCCTCAAAGCTTTTTCTTTCGTTGGGATTGAATAATCTTCAGCAAACACTAGAGAAGGAGTGGGGCAATTTCTGGATTAAGAAGGACTGCTTTGATCAACCGTTTCTAGAATTTAAACGCTCCTTGAACATGGGAAAACTGTGTCTTATCGGAACTGACAACATTAACAAAATAATTGACAGGTACTATGAAAATCCAAAGGAAGGTGAGCCGACATATAAGAAAGCGGCGATTAAGCTCAAGGAACACACTTTGCAATGGTCATTACACGAGATTAAGATTGTTGCTACGACTGCAAAGTCAGCAAATGCAGGAACTACAAGCAAGGTATTCTTTGGTTTGCAAACAAGCCGTAACATGACAGAAGCAGCAGATAAGGGCTATGAAGTACAAATGAACAGTGGAAAGATGGGGCTGAAAGTGCCGGGAGGCTGTGCACATGTGGATTATATTTTGCCATCAGTGGTACCCTTATCAAGCATAAATTCCTTTACGCTTCGTCTTGCAGGCAAGGATCAATGGAAAGCAGAGAATATATATGTAATTGATGTAAGAACCGGCATTATGCTTGCAAAAGCATCCAATATAACACTGACCAGTGGGGAAATCATTGAAATTGGTGTGTTAGGTCATATTGAGGAGGCATATAGCCAATTACAAGATGGGGTCACAAGAATGAATACTATATCGGGGCTTATGGTTACTATCAGAACTAGCAATGATTTCGGTTCGGGAACCGATGGAGATGTTATATTTAAAATGGAAACAACTCAGGGAAATGTAGAAAAAATGATGGATAAAAGCTTTTACAATGATTTTGAAATGGGAGATCTCGATACATATTCCTTTGAAATTCGAAATCCTGTTGATTATAATGAAATTAAAAATTTTTACATAAAAAAAGAAGGTGGAAGTGCTTGGAAACCTAAATACATAACCGTAAGCGATCGCAGAACCGGAATATGTATGGCTCATCAGAGTTTTAACCGAAATGTTACATCAAAATGGAGCCTTGTCCCGGTTGATAGAACCTTTATGGATAATTTTGTGAATCGGGACGGTGACTCAGGCATCTCCGCATTTCAGGTGGTTATTAAAACTAGCAATGATTTATGGTCCGGAACCGATGATAATGTGTATTTAGAGATAAAATTTGACAACAGTGATCCCTCGAATCCAT
>CAYXPB010000080.1:1654-17915 GCA_964466645.1 uncultured Acetivibrio sp.
ATAGCGACGACAAATATAGGGCTTATCTTAATACGGATTGGCACAATGATTTTGAAAGAGGGGATATTGACTCTTTCAATGTTTGTCTGCCTATGTCGGTTAAAAAGTCTTCCATCAAATCTTTCGAATTTCATAAAAAAGGGAGTGACGATTGGAAGATTGAATGGGTAAAAATCAGTGATTTTGTCCGAAAAGAAGTACTTTGTTATGTAAAAGATATAAACAAAAAGCTTAACTTATCGGGAGAGCGCCTTGTTATTTCAAGCGATTATTGGAATGACACTGTATAGTTATAGATTGTATAATAAAAGAAAGAATGTGGTTAAATATGGTAAGTGTGTTTTTTGGTATATCTGAGGAATTAGTATTGATGATTCAAAACATACAATATATTAAAGAGACAGAATAATTAGTTATGATATTTCATACATGACAAACACAAGCCGGTCTTATATAATAGTGATATATTTGAATCATTGGAGGAAGAGCTTTGGAAAGTAACTTAAGAAAAATAAATGAAATTTTCAGCGATTATAAAGTAGAAGGCAACATAAGCACAGCAACAGTTCAAGCTGCGATACTTAAAAAGAAAAGTAAAGTGCTGGAGATTAAACTAAATTCTGATAAATACATAAATGTAAAGGAGATTGAAGGTCTTAATACCTTTATAAAGAAAAGATTTTCTATAAATGATTCGGAAATTAGTGTGGAATATACTGAGGATATAGATAAAAGACCCATAGAAAAGGAAATTAAAGACATTATATATTCTATGTCAGCTAAACACCCTCTATTAAAAGCAGTTATAAAAGATACCGAATTTGAAGTTAATGATAATACTATAAACTTTAATTTTAAAATTGCGGCAGCATGCCTTTTAACAAGTATGGGTTACGATAAAAAAGTTAGTAAGGAAATAAAAAAACTTTATGGCACAGAATATAGAATAAATTTCGTTGATAAAGTGTGCACCGAAGAATTGAAAAGGATTATAGAGGATAAACGTGATAGGGAAAAACAGATTGTCAAGGAACAAGCTAAGGTTACATACGAAACACCAAAGGTAGCACCGCAAATTATAGAAAAAACTACTGTAAAGGACGAAAAGAAAGAAAATACACCGTTGATACTAGGTAGAAATGCCAGTATTAAAGAATCTATTATTAAAATTACTGACATTATTCCAGATGAGGGAAGAGTAGCAATAGCTGGAGAACTATCAAATATTGAAGCAAAGGAATTAAAAAGCGGAAAAACCTTGATTTCTTTTGCCCTATATGACGGTTTTAGTTCTATGACTTGTAAAGCTTTCATAAAGCCTGGTGGGGATGGAGACGTTTTATCTAGACTAAAAAAAGCCAAAGGCGTCAAACTTTCCGGAAATGCTAGCAACAGTAAGTTTTCTGGTGAAGTGGAGTTTATTGCCAACACAATAGTCGAAATAGAAGGTTTAAAGAAAACTAAAAGACAGGATAATTCAGAGGCCAAGAGAGTTGAATTGCACATGCATACACAGATGAGTCAGATGGATGCTATGTCAAGTGCTTCAGCACTAATTAAAAGAGCTATGAGTTGGGGCATGAAATCAATAGCTATTACAGACCATGGGGTGGTACAGGCCTATCCTGAGGCTCACAAACTGTTAGGAAGAAACAATGCTGACATGAAGGTTATATATGGTGTTGAGGCATATTTGGCGCCGGATAAAAAACCATCAGTTACAAACCTTAAAGGACAGAGCATTGACACAACTTATTGTGTGCTGGATTTAGAAACTACAGGATTTTCGCCGGTAACAGAGAAAATCACTGAAATAGGCATAATGAAGATTGAAAATGGAAAAGTAATAGAACAATTTAGCTGCTTTGTTAATCCTGAAAAGCCTATTCCGGCAAGAGTTGTGGAAGTAACCAACATAACCGACTACATGGTGCAGGATGCAGAAACTATAGAAAAGGTATTTCCTAAAATGTTGGAGTTTATTGAAGGTAGCGTTTTAGTGGCTCATAATGCGGATTTTGATATTGGTTTCTTAAAGCATAATGCGAACAAGTTAGGGCATGATTTTGATTTTACATATTTAGATACATTATCTTTAGCGAGGGAACTCTTCCCTGAATTTAAGACCTATAAATTAGGAAGAATAGCCAAAAGCCTTGGTATAAAGGTTGAGGTTGCGCATAGGGCTTTAGATGATGTGGATACTACTGTCAAGGTATTTAATATTATGCTTGAAATGTTAAAGGAAAGAGGCGCGCAAACGCTAGAAGATGTTGATATCTATGGTTCTAATGAGGAAGCAAAGAAGGCAGAGTATAAAAAGCTTAGAACTTATCATGCAATAATATTGGCAAAGGATTATGTTGGGCTTAAGAATTTATATAAGCTTGTATCCTATTCGCATTTGCATTACTTTTACAAAAAACCGCGAATATTAAAGAGTTTATACAGAAAGTACTCTGAAGGCTTAATTATTGGTAGTGCCTGTAGTGAAGGTGAGCTTTACAAGGCGATTTTACTTGGGAAATCCGAAGAAGAAATTGAAGCTATTGCAAAAGATTATGATTACCTTGAAATTCAACCATTAGGTAATAATGATTATCTTGTAAGAAAAGAGGAAGTTCCAGACAAGGAATACTTAAAGGAAATAAATAAAAAAATTGTTACTCTTGGTGAAAAATTAGATAAGCCTGTAGTTGCTACAGGAGATGTGCACTTTTTAGATCCGGAGGATGAGATATACAGGAGAATACTTGAAGCTGGTCAGGGCTATGATGATGCAGATAAACAAGCTCCTTTATATTTAAAAACCACAAATGAGATGCTCGAAGAATTTTCATATTTAGGAGAGCAAAAGGCATATGAAGTGGTAGTAACAAATACTAATAAGATAGCTGATATGTGTGAACAGATAAGCCCGATTTCGTCGGAGAAATGTCCACCGCATATTGAAGGCTGTGAGCAGACAATTAGAGACATTACTTTTGGAAAGGCTCATGAACTTTATGGAGAACCTTTACCCGAAATTGTTCAGCAAAGGCTTGACAGGGAACTTGATTCTATAATAAAGAATGGTTTCTCAGTTATGTATATAATTGCTCAAAAGTTGGTATGGAAGTCAAATGAGGACGGTTATCTGGTGGGCTCAAGGGGGTCTGTAGGATCTTCTGTAGTGGCATATATGACAGGTATCACGGAAGTAAATGCTATGCCGCCTCATTACAGATGTCCCGCTTGCAAATATTCAGATTTTACAGATTACGGCTATAACAATGGTTTTGACTTGCCGGACAAGCCTTGTCCAGTTTGCGGAGAACAACTTGCAAAGGATGGAATAGATATTCCCTTTGAGACCTTTTTAGGCTTCGATGGAGATAAAGAACCGGATATAGACTTAAACTTTTCTGGAGAATATCAGGCAAAAGCGCATAAATATACGGAAATTATATTTGGAAAGGGTACAACCTTTAAGGCGGGGACAGTAGGTACCATTGCAGATAAAACAGCTTTTGGATACGTTAAGAAGTATCATGAGGAAAGGAATATCCAAATTAATAAAGCTGAGATTGAGAGAATTGCAAAAGGCTGTACAGGTGTAAAGAGAACTTCAGGACAGCACCCTGGAGGTATAATTGTTGTTCCCAAAGGAAGAGAGATATTTGAATTCTGCCCGATACAGCATCCTGCCGATGATCCTGATTCAGAAATAATAACTACACATTTTGACTATCACTCAATAGATCAAAACTTATTGAAGCTCGATATTCTTGGGCATGACGACCCGACAATGATCAGAATGCTTCAAGATATTACCGGCAAAGACCCTAAAACTATACCTATGGATGATAAAGAGACTATGTCTTTATTTTCATCCACGGAAGCTTTAGGTGTAGCACCACAACAGATTAACTCAAAGGTAGGCACTTTCGGTGTTCCTGAATTTGGTACAAAGTTTGTAAGAGGAATGCTGTTAGATACAATGCCAAAGCAATTTGCAGATTTAATATGTATATCTGGTCTTTCACATGGTACCGATGTATGGATTGGAAACGCAAAGGACTTGATTGACGCAGGTACAGTAAAATTAAGTGAAGCAGTTTGTACAAGAGATGATATTATGGTTTACCTCATAAAAAAAGGCCTTCCACCAAATGCTGCCTTTAAAATAATGGAGACGGTTCGTAAGGGAAAAGCTTTAAAGGAACCAAAATGGCCAGAATATGAGACTATGATGAGGGAACATGAGGTGCCCGAATGGTATATAGATTCCTGTAAAAAGATAAAATACATGTTTCCTAAGGCCCATGCTGCAGCATATATTATGATGGCTTTTAGAATAGCCTGGTTTAAGGTGCATATACCTTTGGCCTATTATTCAGCCTATTTTTCTATAAGAGCTAAGGCCTTTGATGCAGAATTTATGATAAATGGAAAAGAAGTTGTAAAGCAAAAAATGAAGGAAATTGAAATGCAGGGAAATCAAGCTGCAAACAAGGACAAAGATATGTACGATGATTTGGAGTTGGTTTTGGAAATGTACGAAAGAGGCTTTAAATTCCTGCCAATTGATTTACACAAGTCTCATGCTACGAATTTCCTTATAGAGGAGGATAGTTTAAGGCCCCCTTTAAGTAGCATATCCGGGATGGGAAATGTCGCAGCAGAAGGTATATTTAATGCTGTCAAGGAGGGTGGTCCCTTTAGCTCGATAGATGAATTAAAGACGCGGGCTAAAATTGGAAACGCAACTATAGAATCACTTGAGAAATTCGGCTGTTTGAGAGGACTTCCGCAAAGTAATCAAATGAGCTTTTTTGATATGCTTTAATCGTTAGGTGATTCCAAAAAAGCTGATTTGCATTTTTTGTTATGCAAAATAATGTTCCTATGCTTGAAGCTTTTTAGCTTCATTATTGGGTTGAAACTATATATATTGACTAATGAATATTTTTGAAAATTGATGCAAGAAATGACCGTCGGAGAGAATCAAACGGTCATTTTTATGCCTCATAACAGGATGCCATATAGCTGCTAAAAATTATTCAGCCGAGTTCTACTGTTATTTTGCTAAGGTCGAAAGAACAGAAAAAAGTTCTTGACAAAAGGGTTTTTATCCATATAATTAAAATTAGAAGTTTACTAAAAGTAAACTAAAAGTTTAGTCAAACTTAATTTAAAAAACAATCTGATGTTGAATAGGATGTGTAATTATGGAGATTGGAGCAAAAATCAAACAACTCAGAGTAACCAACAAAATGACGCAAGAAGAGTTGGCTGATCGTGCAGAGTTGTCAAAAGGTTTTATCAGCCAGATTGAAAACGATGTTACTTCTCCGTCTATTACGACATTGGTGGATATACTTCAGTGTCTTGGTACTGATTTGAAGACTTTCTTTAGTGATTTTGAGGATAAACAAATTGTTTTCAAGCAACAGGACTATTTCAGTAAAACAGATGATGAGTTGAAAAACACCATCGAATGGGTTGTGCCCAATGCGCAGAAGAATGCTATGGAGCCTATTCGTATGACCATATTGCCAGGTGGCAAGTCCTTAGAGGATCAACCCCATGAAGGAGAAGAGTTTGGCTATGTGGTGAAAGGAACCATTGATGTCCATATAGGCAGTGAGTGTCAACGGGTTAAAAAAGGAGAGTCTTTCTATTTTGAGTCGACAATGAAGCATTATATAGAGAATGTTGGAATGAGCGAGGCGCAAGTGGTTTGGGTCAGCACGCCCCCAACTTTTTAGGAGGTTGCCGTGGAAAAAAATGTTATTATTAGATTAGAAAATATTACAAAGAGTTACGATGATCTTGTGGTTTTAAAGAATCTGACTTTGGATGTTGAAAAGAATGAATTCCTAACCTTGCTTGGTCCAAGTGGCTGTGGCAAGACAACAACTTTAAGGCTGATTGGTGGTTTTGAAAAACCCGACGAAGGAAGTATCTTACATCAGGGAAAGGATATCAGTAATGTACCGCCTTATAAGAGAAACATCAATACAGTATTTCAAAAATATGCTCTTTTTCCTCATTTGAATGTATTTGAAAACATTGCATTTGGGTTAAACATCAAGAAGATGGACAAAAATCTGATCAAAGAAAAGGTGCAAAAAGCCCTAAGGCAAGTCAATTTGAGCGAATATGAGGAGAGAAAGATTGATCAGCTCTCTGGTGGTCAACAGCAAAGGATTGCTATTGCAAGAGCGATTGTTAATGAACCGGAAATATTGTTACTGGATGAACCCCTTGGCGCTTTGGATTTGAAGTTGCGTCAAGAGATGCAATATGAGTTGAAGACTCTTCAAAAAGAACTGGGAATTACCTTCGTATATGTGACTCACGATCAAGAAGAGGCGCTTACTATGAGCGATACGGTTGTAGTTATGAACAACGGTATTATCCAACAGATGGGCACACCTGAGGATATTTATAATGAACCAGTGAATGCTTTTGTTGCGGATTTTATAGGTGAGAGCAACATTATCAAAGGTATCATGAAGAAAGATGGACTAATTGAGATTTTTGGTCATGTCTATGAATGCGTGGATAAAGGTTTTGTCGTTGATGAGATGGTGGATGTTGTTGTTAGACCAGAAGACATCAAGTTGTTAGCACCAACAGAAAAGACAGTAAACGGAGAAGTGACATCTTGTATTTTTAAAGGCGTTCACTACGAAACTTGTGTTATGACAGAAGGCTTTGAATGGGTAATACAAAATACGAAGAATTTCAAACCCGGTGAGAAGGTGGGTATAAATGTGGCTCCTTTTGATATCCACATTATGAAGAAGATGGAGGAGGCAGGTACATGAATAGAAAATGGTTGGCTACCCCATATCTGATTTGGATGGTGCTTTTCATTGTCATTCCTCTATTGATGATTCTTTATTATGCTTTTACTGTGAGTGACTCAAGTGGCACTAGATTTACATTAGAACACATGATGAAGCCTTTTAATAGCATATACATGGTGGCAATTGGCAAATCTTTATTATATGCTGTTATATCTACTATGATTTGTTTGCTGCTAGCATATCCCTTGGCTTTGATTTTGGCTAAGCGTAGCAGTGGTGGTTCAGCTATGTTATTCATCTTTATTTTGCCTATGTGGATGAACTTTCTACTCAGAACCTATGCCTGGTTGTCACTGTTAGAGACCAATAATGGCCTTATAAATACTGTTTTGAGAGCATTGCATTTGCCTGTTCTAGATATTATTGGGACACCTAAGGCTATTGTTTTAGGTATGGTTTACAACTTTTTACCCTTCATGGTATTGCCTATATATAATGCACTGGCGAAAATTGATAAATCAGTTATGGAGGCGGCATATGATTTGGGTGCTAATGATGTAAAAAGATTGTTGAAAGTGACTATCCCACTTAGTATGCCTGGTGTTATGAGCGGTATAACTATGGTTTTCATGCCGGCAATGACATCTTTTGTAATACCTAATTTATTGGGAAGTGGTAAAGTTAACTTGATAGGCAATATGATTGAGCAACAGTTTTTGATGACCTATGATTGGGGATTTGGAGCAGCTCTCTCCTTTGTGTTGATGATTATTATATTGATCTCTATGGGGATACTACAAAGAAATGATAGTGAGATGGAAGGTGGTGCGGGCATATGGTAAAGAAAGGTGTTGAAAGAATATATTTAGGTCTAATTATGATTTTCCTATATGCCCCAATACTGACTTTGATGGTGTTTTCCTTCAATGACTCAAAATCTAGGGCCAAGTGGGGCGGTTTTACATTGAAATGGTATAAAACTATGCTACATGATCCGGTGATTTCTAAAGCTCTTTATTATACTTTGATAATAGCTTTGTTAGCATCAGTTATAGCCACGATAATAGGTACTTTAGCTGCCATTGGTATTCATGTTATGAGAAAAAAGGCAAAGTCAGTGGTTCTAAATGTGACTTATATGCCGGTGTTGAATGCAGATATCGTTACGGGTATAGCCTTCTTGTTGTTCTTTGTAGCTATTGGTTTGAAGCTTGGTTTTACATCAATGTTAATAGCCCATATAACCTTCAATATCCCCTATGTTATATTGAGCATATTGCCAAAGCTTAGTTCTTTGAACAAATTCACATATGAAGCAGCACTAGATCTAGGAGCTCATCCAATGGAGGCTGTACGTAAGGTGATTATTCCGGAGATAATGCCCAACATTATTACAGGGTTTTTGTTGGCCTTTACCCTTTCCCTAGATGATTTTGTTATAAGTTACTTTACCACCGGTGGAGGGGTGACAAACCTTTCAATAACCATTTATACTATGACCCGGAGAGGGATTAAGCCTGAAATTAATGCTGTATCCACTGTGCTTTTTTTAGCAATAATGATATTGCTATTGATTATAAATAAACGTTCTGAAAGACAGAGCAAGAAATTAGGAGGAGTGAATATATGAAAAAAAATATAATGTTGCTAGTTGTTTTAATGCTTATATTAACAGGTTGTGGCAACAAGGTAGGGACGAACCCCGATAAGCCTTTAGCCGGGACAACTATCAATGTTTATAACTGGGGGGACTATATTGCGGAAGATACTCTTGAACTTTTCACTAAAGAGACGGGTATCAAGGTGATTTATGAGCCTTTTGATTCTAATGAGGCCATGTATGCTAAGTACAAAACCGGAGCTGTGGATTACGATATTCTGATACCTTCCGATTATATGATTGAGAAACTGATTGCAGAAGATGAGCTGTTGCCTTTAAATTTTGACAATATTCCAAATGCAAAATACATTGATCGCAATTTTAAAAACCTAGCCTTTGATCCGAACAATACTTATTCTGTGCCCTATATGTGGGGAACCTTGGGGATTTTGTACAATACCAAATTGGTAGACGATGAAGTCGCTTCTTGGGATATTTTGTGGGATAGTAAGTATAAGGGACAAATTATAATGATGGATTCAGTAAGAGACTCTTTTGCGGTTGCTTTAAAGAGATTGGGTTATTCTTTGAATACGCAAAATAAGAGTGAGGTAGATGAGGCAAAGGCTCTTTTAGTAGAGCAAGGACCCTTAGTTCAAGCTTATGTAATGGATCAGGTAAAAGACAAGATGATAGGCGAAGAAGCTGCATTGGCTGTAATTTATTCTGGGGAAGCTATTTTTACTGCAGAACATAATGAGGACTTGGCCTATGCAATCCCGGAAGAAGGTACAAATCTGTTTTTTGATGCGATGGTTATTCCAAAAACATCTAAAAACAAAGATGCTGCAGAGGCATTCATCAATTTTATGAATGATCCTCAAATTGCCTTTAATAATACCGATTACATCGGTTATTCAACACCTCATGCATCGGCAAAATTAAGGTTGGACGAAGAGATACGTAATAATCCTGCGGCTTATCCTTCACACGACATTCTCGATAAATGTGAAGTGTTTGTAGATCTTGGTCCAGATATGACTACTTACTTTAATGAGAAATGGAATGAATTGAAAGCATCTTTGAATTAAGGTTATTTCTAAAGATGATTGATCAAAGGCCATTTCAAAAAAAATTTAATCTTGGAGCTTTGTTACATAAAAAGTGTATAGGTTGTTTTTTGAAATGGCTCAAATAAAAGCATCACGGTTCAAATTCCAGATATACTCCATCCATCTTTTATATCAATATCCATCAGTTAAAGCATTTTACTGCTGTAGATATGATAATAGCAGTATTGCAGCTGAAGCAAGAAAGTATAATACTCCATAAACAGCAAATGAAAGGGTGTAAACCTTTTTTTCATAAGCCCTGTCTCGAGGTTTTACTTCAAAACTATCCTCATTAGAACCAGATGCTGATCTTTGATGTTTGTATAAATTAAATAATCCTCAGTTAATTTAACGCTTACCTTTGTAAATCTTCTGAATATTAACCAGATAGACAATGCTTCAATAGATATTATAAAGGACAAAAATACACCAGGTATAATAAATACAAGCTTAAGTTCATTTTTCATAGAAAAAGCTAAAACTATTGATAATATAAGTATTAGAACTGCTAAACAACCTAAAATTGTGGGAATAGCTTTTTGCATTATTCTGATATGCTTTCTGTAAGTATATTGCTTTTCCATTGTGTTAACCCCTACTAAATTATATAATAATGTAACTAAATTAATAGTAATATGAGTTTATATTATACTCTATTTTGGTTGAGTATCCAATATTTTAGCTGTTGTTTATAGGGAGGGGACTAGATTGTGAAAAAGAAATTACAAGTGGCAGGTTTAATTATTGCTATGATAATTGTTGTATCAGTTTTGTTCAAATTCATATTAAACAAGTCGGATTTTACAGAAAGTAAAGCACTTACACAACTTTTTCTCAGTGAAACATTTAAGGAGAATAAGTTGCATACTCTGGATTTTCCACAGGAACAGGGAGTAAATAATGTGGAAATTATTGCAGAAGGGAATCCCGTTAATTTGAGACTTGAAACGATAATAAATGAAATTAAAGGGGAAAAAGAGAAAACATATGCAGTAAGGTTGAATGAAAGCTGGATTGAAGGAAAAGAAGAGCAGGAGTGCTTTTGGACATTTTTAATTAGTGAGGATAAAACTGAGTTTTGCGAAAGAAAAGGTAACCCTCCATTATTTCCACAATAACACAATAGTGAGAATTTTTATAGGAATAATTTTACAATTAATCAGAATACCCAAAGCCTATTAGAACAGGAAAAAGCATACATTATATTTTTTGTATGCTTTTCCTGCTTATTTATGATTATTATTTATCCGGAATATTAGCAGTTCTCCATGTTGCAACATAGCGAATCGGTCTTGTTATATATTCTGCCCAGCGTGTATCTCCATCTAAAAAAGTCTTTTGGAAAGCAAGAGCAATTGATGCTACATTAGAGTTTGCAGATGTTGGTGAACGCCAACTGAAGTGGCCAGCATTTGAAATTTCGTATAGCACTTTTGGTATATCTGAAGGTATATTATTGTAAACGCCACTTGATTGACGCAAACCTCCCAAATAGGTTCTATCTAGTGCTCCATTCATAATAAGAGTTGGGCATTTGGTTCGGTAGCTTCTTGAGTTTATATTTATTGAAGAGAGGTTGTGTCCGGCTAAAGTCATGGCAGTTGTCAATCCTTCATATTCAGCAGAGTTTATCCATGTTGCACCTCCGCCCATAGACCATCCCATTGCACCAATTCTATCTGTAGCCAACTTTTCATAAAGTGGACTGTCTGAGCGCGTATTTTCTTCCTTCAAAGCATCTAGTATGATTCTTTGTTGAGTAGCCCTTGATTCAACGGAATCTGATCTTAGCCTTGTGTCAAAAGTAACCAGTACAATACCATGTGAGGCAAATTGAGTCAAGCTTTTATTTGTTTTTAATGTTTATTTTTGGTACAATTAAGTGTATAGGATTTTTGATTCACATTATATATAGACCGCGAAAATAATATAGAGATAGATTAGATTTATGGAAATGAATCGCGGTGTATGAAATCTTTATAATGCTCAATATAGATTAAAGCAATTAATGACATGGGGAGGAAAGCTGAGTTTATGTTCTATTTGATTACGCGATCAACTGGTATAACCTTAAGAACCAAGATGTTCCTTTTATATGCTGCTATTTTATTAGTATCTTTGTCGATTTTTGCCACTCTAAACATTAAGATTTCAAATGAAGCAATCGTTGGAAAAGCAACAAAAAATGCAGAAAGAGAATTAGCACTTATAAATAAAAGCCTTCTTAATTTAACTCGAAACTCTGAAGACTATGTAAGAATAATATCAACAGATTACAGGTTGCAAAATCAGCTGGAATGAAGTTGTCAATATTACTTTACACATTCTTCTCGAATAGAAATATTTTATTTATAAAGGTGTTTCAAAAAAGCTGATTTTATTGGGTTGAAACTCCAATATTGACTAACGAATTTATTTTGAAACATCTAAATTAACACTTAATTTAAATTATAAGGGAGGTACTAGAAATGAGAAGAAAAATATTTATTATGATGTCAATTATGTTGGTTATGGTTTTTGAAAGCACAATGTGTTTTGCAGACAATCCAATCGTGCAGACTCTTTATACTGCTGACCCTGCGCCTATGGTACACGACGGGATCTGTTACGTGTATACCTCACATGACGAGGACGCAACAGTCAATGACTTCTATACCATGAATGACTGGAGATGCTATTCATCAAAAGACATGGTGAACTGGACAGATCATGGATCCCCATTGTCTTATAGTTCATTTAGTTGGGGTCAAGGCGATGCATGGGCAGGCCAGGTTATTTATAAGAACGGGAAGTATTATTTCTATGTCCCTATGACAAGAAAAAATTCCGGTGGTGCTAGAGTAATAGGCGTAGCAGTATCGGACAGCCCAACCGGACCGTTCACCGATGCTATTGGAAAACCTTTAGTAACAAATAATGGAGCTCAGGATATCGACCCTACAGTGTTCATTGACGATAATGGTCAGGCTTATCTATATTGGGGAAATGGTAACCTTTATTATGTTAAGTTGAATGAAGATATGATTTCCTATTCAGGAGGTATTGTTCAGGTATCTCCGAAACCAACAAGCTTTATAGAGGGACCATGGTTTTACAAGCGCAATAATTTGTATTACATGGTATATGCGGGCATGGGTTCGGGAAATGAAGATATCCGCTATGCCACAAGTACTAGTCCTACAGGGCCATGGAACTTTAAAAATGTTCTTATGCCTGCTCAAAATAGCTTTACAAACCATCCGGGAGTAGTCGATTTTGAAGGTAATTCATATATCTTCTACCATACAGGTAATTTGGAGGGAGGAGGAAGTTATCGCCGCTCTGTTTGCGTGGAGCAATTCAACTACAACAGCGATGGTACAATTCCTAGTATTCCAATTACCAAAAACGGTCCTGACCAGATTGGTAATCTAGATCCATATGTCAGAACTGAGGCAGAGACTATCTGTTGGGAATCAGGTGTTGAAACAGAACAATGTGATGAGGGCGGAATGAATGTAGGACATATAGAAAACGGAGATTATATAAAGATAAAGGGTGTAAATTTTGGTTCCGGCGCAACATCTTTTGATGCAAGAGTCGCCTCAGCAACCAGTGGCGGCAATATTGAACTAAGGCTTGACAGTCCAACAGGCACACTTGTTGGAACCTGTTCTGTTTCAGGTACAGATGGCTGGCAGACATGGACAACAGAATCGTGTAAAGTAATTGGTGCTACAGGAATACATGACTTGTATCTGAAATTTACAGGAGACAGCGGTTATCTGCTTAATATTGACTGGTGGAAGTTCACCTCGGGTTCAATAACTCCATCTCCAACCATAACTCCGGTTGGGATTTTGGGTGATTTGAATGGCGATGGGGAAATCAACTCGTTAGATTTTGCACTATTAAGACTGCATTTGCTTGGAATAACTCCGCTTGAAGGAACTGCTCTTAAAAATGCTGATGTAAACGAAGATGGAAAGGCAGACTCTATCGATTTTGGATTGATGAGAAAGTATATACTTGGCGCTATAATGTCTTTCACTTGAATGGCTTGAAATCAGTATAACCGTTCCACTAGTAGGAACTTGTCCGGTTAGCGGAACCGATGATTGGCAGATATGGGTCAATACAAAGTGTAATGTCATAGGGGTAAGCGGTGCTCATGGTCTTTATTTTAAAAAATGGAGGGGAAAAGATGTTGAAAAAACCAAAAAGACAATAAGTATATTTATGAAAGAAAGTCAAAAAGCTGCTATGGATTAAAAAATACCGCTACAATTCTGATAGCAATTTGTTTATTGTTATCGCAATTTGTTCTCGTATATGCCTGGCAGTCTGACAATGGAGACGGCACGTTTACTAACCCACCTTTATATGCAGACTATCCTGACCCTAGCATGATAAGGGTTGGCAACTATTTTGCTGCGTATGCACAGCACCTTAATGATTTTGTTACATATATGAAGAATAATGGTGTTAACCTTTATTCTATTTCTGTCCAGAATGAGCCTGATTATGCACATACATGGACATGGTGGACACCACAGGAGATACTTCGTTTTATGAAAGAAAATGCAGGGTCAATCAACTGTAAAGTAATAGCACCTGAGTCGTTCCAATATCTGAAAAATATATCTGACCCTATTTTGAATGATACACAGGCTCTTGCCAATATGGATATTCTTGGTGCTCACTTTTATGGTACCAGCATTAGTAATATGAGTTATCCTCTTTTTGAGCAAAAAGGAGCAGGAAAAGAACTCTAGATGACAGAGGTGTATGTACCTAATAGTGACAACAATTCCGCTGATCGCTGGCCTGAAGCTTTAGAGGTTGCACATAATATGCACAGTGCTCTTGTAGAGGGTAATTTTCAGGCATATGTATGGTGGTACATAAGAAGACAATACAGTCCTATGAAAGAGGATGGAAATATAAGCAAGCGTGGTTATATGATGGCACATTACTCCAAATATGTCCGTCCTGGATATTATAGGGTTGATGCAACAAAAAATCCAGACACAAACGTTTATGTATCTGCTTATAAAGGTGATAACAAAGTTGTTACCGTTGCAATTAACAAAGGTAATACTGCAGTAACTCAGAAATTTAATTTACAGAATGGATCAACTTCAAGTGTGGCAAGATATGTAACTACCGGAAGCCAAAATTTGGAGACAAATTCGAATATTGCTGTATCGAATGGTTCCTTTTCAGCACAGCTTCCTGCTCAGAGCGTTACAACTTTTGTAGGTCAATTGGGAGGAGGCCAACCTGATCCAACGCCTACTAATACGCCTGCAACTACAGTTCCACCAGTTCCTTCTCCAGTACCTGTTACTGAAAGAAGTGCGTTTTCAAAATTGGAAGTAGAGGAATTTAACGAAATTAAATCTTCCACAATTCAGATAGTAGGTGCAGCAAATGGTGGAAGTGGAATTGGATATATAAATAACGGCGATTATCTGGCATATAAAGAGGTTAACTTTGGAAGCGGAGCAACCGCATTTAAAGCTCTTGTTACTACTAATGCTGCTACTAGTATTGAACTACGATTAAATAGTTCTACAGGCACGCTTATAGGTACATTACCGGTGGCTTCAACAGACGGATTTAATGCATATCAGGAACAAACCTGCAGTATTAATAAAGTTTCAGGATTAAATGACTTATATCTTGTATTTAAAGGTGCTGTAAATATAGATTCGTTTACATTGCTCTCCTTCGTCAGTTCTTACTTTAGAAATTAATGGTAAAATAATACAACAGGAAAAGCATGGTCTATGTTTTTGTATGCTTTTCCTGTTTATTTATGATCACTATTAAAGGTTTAATAAAATCAGTCAAGTGACTAAAGTCATATAAATAAATGACCATTTTAACTTGTTTGTGACTTAATAATCATATAATATTATAAGTATAGAAGCGAAATTTAGTTAACAGAAGTTTCGTAGGAAAAGGAAGTGTATTTAGTTGAATTTTATTTGGGCGTACATTAAATCAATGAGGCTTTATTATGCCTTTGTAACTGGTATTGCCGGGTGGGTTGGAGTTGCGTATTATGAGTATGTTGTAAAAGAGCCGATAGATTTTTATAAAAAGGCAATAATTTTGATAATTTTATTTATGAGCTGGGGGATAAATCAAATAATCAATGACTATTTAGGAATTAAAGAAGATAGAATAAATGCACCATTAAGGCCGATGGTGACTGGAGAACTGCTTCCTCATAAGGCTTTGATCACATCAGTTATATTGCTGCTTGTCTCCTTTCTAATAATGGGGAGTTATCTCGAGCCAATAGCTATTATACCTGCAATAGTAGGGGTACTTTTGAATGTTGTATATGAATATGCAAAGGGGCATGGGATTTTAGGCAATATTGTCTTTGGAGTAATGATTTCAATGTCTTTGGCAGTCGGATTTTTTGCAGCTGGGCCGGTGGAGTATCCTTATATATCAAAAACTCTATTAGCCTTGATTATGATTGTGGCTGTTATAAACGCGGTAATGACCTTTTATACTTATTTTAAAGATTATAAAGGTGATAAGGAAGCAGGAAAAAAGACAATTGTAGTGAAATATGGTATTGGTAAGTCTAGGATTATTGCTCTGCTTTTGGTGTTTATACCATCATTATCATTTGCAGTCTTGTATCCATTAGCATTAGCCGATATAAAGGTAAATGAAGTTTTTGTATATCTTGCAGCAATTAGCCTTATTCTTCAGTTTTGGACAGGTTATTTGTACTATAAATATCCTGA
>CAYXPB010000081.1:0-15130 GCA_964466645.1 uncultured Acetivibrio sp.
ATTAAATTATTAATATTCTTTTGCTACTCTTACAATCAAAAAAACTCTTCATAGACTTAAAATAAAGTCAGGAAGAGTTCACAAATAAACAAATCATATCCGTTCCCCCTTCGATAAGATATACTCCATCTCGTCAGGCATATATGGGATTTTACGAAACTATTCTCGTATTACCCAGCCGATTATCCTCGATATTAGGTCTAACCCCCGTATCTCAGACGCAAACTATTAAGTTATTAGTACCACCTAATTAATGAGTTAAAGCAACTTTCGCTTTAATTCCTTTAATATTTCCGAGTTTACCCGTTAATGCGCCAATCTCATCATTTGTGCCGTCTACAATTATCGATATAACCGAAATTTCCTTTTCTCTGTAAGGTATGCCCATTCTGCCCATAATAATTGATCCGAAAGCACTCAATACATCGTTGACTTTTTTAGACGTTTCCTCACGGTTGTTGACTACTATACCAATAACGGCAACCTTGTTTTCCTTTTCCATAATCCAACCTCGTTATTTTTTTAACTACTTTCTTATTATATCAAATCTACATCGGGTGTAAAGTAAATAATATAGCAAAATAAATTAAGTTTTTTTAGGTTTTTTAGACAGTTCTTAGAGCATTTAAAATAGGTATGGATTTTTTCACATGACATGCTGTTCCATCACAAATTTTAATTACATACTTACCCTTAGGCTCAAGGGAAAAGTTTTCATAAAAAGTTGCTACGCTAAATACCTTTGACGGACTTATCCTCATTCTTTTTGCTACAAACATTAAAGCCTCTTCGGAAAGATATCTGTATTCTCTTTGTATGTCTTGGAGTACCATAATTAAAGATGATTTTTTTTCATTATGTCTATCTATTATGACTTCTAGTTTTTCTGCCATACAAATCCCTCACTTTCAACCGGACATTAGGAAACATAAAATTTATTGTTATTCCGGAAAAATTGTTTGTTAAATTTATAACAATTTAATTTTAGGCCAGATTTCACTTTACAACAACATTAAAGTTTTTTTTGTTTTTTGGAAATTTAAGATTTTTATTATTAGATACGGTTTTTATATAAACCTACTTAACTTGGGAGATGCATAACAAAAAACCACATGCCGTACTTGACATGTGGTTTTACTTATTCTGATATAATAGGCTAATTCTATACTAATTAATAAACTTTTCCGGATGATTTGCCACATAAGCCGTATTGTAAAAAATAGCGCTTTTTAAATCATCATCCCATTCAACTTTACAACCTAGGGATTCACTTAAAAATCTAAAAGGTACCAAAGTTCTCCCATTTTCAATAAAAGGCGAAACGTCAATCATTTTTGCCTCCCCATTTACCATTGCGATATCAGTATCTAGCAACATCTCTACTTTTGATGCTTCCATAGAAACGGTTATTTTTCTTTCAGCTTGGTCCCAAGTAACTTCGGCACCTAAACTTTCTGCAACATACCTAACCGGTAGGAAAGTCCTTCCGTTTCTTATAATAGGCGCAACATCTATATTTAACTTTTTATTATTAACATAGTAGAACGGTTTGTCTATATAAAAACGTTGAACTATTTCTTCACCTAGACCCTCGGATGCTTCATTTGAAGGTTCAGTTTCTGTTTCTAGATTTTGTGTTGCATCCGGTTGATTGTCTGCTGTAACACTTGGTGTTGGCAGTATACCAGTTGTCGTATTAGGTGTCGGTTGTACACCGTGTGTTGACGTTGGGCTGGCTTTTATATCTGATGTATGCTCTGGATTATTCATGTAATCCAAAAAGTCACACTTATCTAATCTTTCGCTTAAGGCCTTCAAGGGCGAAAAGTCAGTTATCAAATTGTTTAATAAATACAACTCCCTTAACTTTGGTACAGCCTTCTGACCACTTAAACTTTTCACATCGGATATTTGATTGTCCTTCAATACCAAAATCTCAAGATTATAAAGCTCACCTAGTATTGATATATCTACAATTTTATTTTGATTTAGGTAAAGTAAATTCAAATTTACAAGACTTTGCAAAGCGCTAATATCCGATATCTCATTATTCTGCAGAATTAATACTTCAAGATTAACAAGATTACCAAGCTTTGAAATATCAGACACCTTATTATCCGCTAAACTTAGCTGTTTAAGCTTTGCCAAGCCTGTTAACGGAGCTACGTCCGTTATTTGATTGCCTAGCAAATCAAGCTCCACAAGCTCCTTAAGATAACTTAACGGTTTTACATCTTCTATTTTGTTATTATTTAATGCAAGTACTTCTAAATTCGTCAAGTTCTTTAATGGTTCAATAAACTTGATATTGTTTTCTCTTAAATATAGCCTTTTTAAATTTGTAAGGTATTGCATACCTTGTAAATCGGATATACCTTTATTTTCTAAATTCAATTCCGTAACAGCCTGAAAATCTTCTAAAGTCAAATCACCATTGAATTTACCAGTCTCAGCTCTTATAGCTATTTCAACATTTATGTCCTTGATACCTATAAAATCCATATTAAAATCTCTTAGCTTTAAGTGATTATAAATTGCAGCTAAAGGTGAATAATCAACTATTTCATTACCTTTTAGATAAAGGTTCACTAGTTTTGTAAGAGGCCTTAAGGAAGTGACCTCAGTAATATTATTATTTGACAAGTCTAAGTGGATAATATTTGAGGCGTATTGTAAACCTTCTAAATCAGTTATTCCAATACCTGAAACAACAAGTGTACTCACTAAGTCAAGATCACATTTGAAAATATCACCTTCGATAACTCCAGTTGTAGAGCGGATTGCCGCCTCTAGATTTGAATCACTGAACAGTATAGGCCTATAACTTTCTACCATAACCCTACGGGTTAATTCACTCCAGGTCGCCTGCCCACCTAAGTGCTCAACCAAAAAAACAATTGGCACCCATATCTGTCCCTGTTCATAAATTGCCTTTATATTGGTTTTCCTAATTACTCCATCTATGGTTACTTCAGTTATTCTTTCTTCACTCTCTGTAATTGTAATTACTCTGTTTATTCTACTTCTATTAATTATGTACTCGTTTGTTGAACCATTACTGTTTATTTGAACTTCTGCTTGGTAAGAAGAGGTTTTAACAAACTGTACCATTGGAATATATGTAGAACCGTTTATTATTTTTGCTTCAGGTTTCATTTCAAGGACCGACCCATCTACAACAACCTGAACTGAGCTTTCATCACAATACCCAACAAATTGCGCAGATACTAATATTGTAATAACAATAATTATACTTAGAATTCTCTTCATTTTGTTCCCCCCTAGAAATACAATATATTAAGCTGGCTCTTTTCGTTACGCCAAAAAATTTATTATAGATAATAGTACTTTGAGAATACCATTCTTTGCCTTTTGGTATAGATCAACTTTGCTTTAATGCACTAAATGTTTGGTACTATTACACCGCCAGTAGGCTTTTGTGTTGGTGATGGCACTGGCACTGGTGTTGGTGTTGGCACTGGCACTGGCACTGGTGTTGGTGTTGGTGTTCGTGGTGTTGGTGTTCGTGGTGTTGGTGTTCGCGGTGTTGGTGTTCGTGTTTTTGTTACCCTTGGTGTTGGTTCCACAGTCGGTTCAATTGTTGGCGTAGATGTTGGCGCAATTGTAGGCGCAATTGTCGGTGCAACTGTTGGTGTTGCTGTTGGCATCGGTGTAGCCGTTGGCGTCGCTGTAGGGTTTGCTGTAAGCAAAATTGTTGGTGTTGCTTTTGCTGTAGGTCCAAATGCAGGTATATTATGAGAAATTGCCTTATATCCTATCAATACAACTAAATAAAGTACTAAAACAACTCTTAAAATATTCACTATAAAATTATATCTCTTATCTTCCATTTTCAACTCACCCGATTCCCCTGTCGTAAATTAAAATTATAATTTGACGTCAAAATTTTATCATATAAAACCTTATAAGTCAATTATCCCAATATTCGTAAGGATTTCTTATTAGGTCATTTCAAACAATAACCAACAATTTACTTTTTTTCATGTTCCTTTTCACATTTCAATCTTTTTTCCTTTTTGCTTAAAATAATATACTCAATGTAAATACTGGCCTTAAAAGCACCTAGAAATGAAAATCTATTTTTATAATCCACCGATAGATTTTTCATTATTACTTTTGAAAAAAAACTTGATATATCTTTATTATACTTCTCTATACTTTCTATTTTATCTTCAATCACCCTATCTGTGACCTTTTCTGGCAATTCTCCACCCATATAGTAGTACAAAGTAGCAGCAATACTATAAATATCAGAGTATTTCCCCTGTCTTGACTTGTCTGAGTAATACTCTAACGGTGAAAAATATGGAGTGTAGAATATCTTCTTTTTCTCTTTAGACTTATATTTGCAGGCCGACCCAAAATCAATGATTACAGGCCCATACTTCTCATTTATTAATATGTTTTTGGGTTTTATATCCCTGTGAAGTATGCCTTTCTTATGTACATAACTCAGAGCATTTACTACAGGAATAAAAATTTTCTTTAATTCATCGCTAATAAAAAACTCCTTTTCTTCCATCATGTGCTCATCTAAAGTCTTACCCTCATAATACTTCATAACAATATATCCAGTATCATTTTCTTTAAAGTAGTCAATACACTTTGCAATGTTTTTGTGATTGAATTTCTTTAATATTTCACCCTCCTTCAAAAAGAGGTTTAACCCTTCATAATACTTATCTTTAAATGAAGGCATCTTAAATATAACTGTCTTGCTGTCTGTATCTCTTAAAACTTTGCCTTTCGGATAATGTTCCTTAATTACGCAATCTTTCCGCCCTAAAAAATCATATGCTCTGTAGACAATAGACAAATCACTAATAGAAATCGTTTTTCTAATTTCATATCTACTTTTTAACATTATTCCTTTTTTCAGTGTACTTTCATCTAAATAATTTTCTATAGGCAAATTGACATCGCCCCCTAAAACGCTCTCTTTTCTACCCAAACAAACTCCCCTCCTGTGCTTAATACAAATCAATCAACAATAATCCTCGAAGGCTTGTTAGGTATATCAACTTTCCTTTTCTTCCCGCTTTCAGTCTCCCTTACTATATGTGTAAGATACTTATAAATCTGTGCATTTGGATAATCCTTATACTCCATTGTCAAACGGTTTGAAATATAGTACAAAATTGCCTCTCTTTCGACTGTTTCACTATTCAAACACTGCATAGCAAATACTATATCAAATGTATTCTCAGGATTATTCTTTAAAAGTATATTTGCAAAATAATCCAAAATCCTTGGATTGATAGTGCTCTTTTTTAAGCCGGCATATTCAACATTTATGACATTTATTGTGTTATACTCTGTTGAAAAATCATAAAAATCTTTATATTCCGATCTTAATATAGCACCCTCTCTAAGTTTAAATCTTCCAAGTTCAAGTTCATTTTCTTTAATTTTGGTATTCTCATCAATAAATATTTCCGAATTAAAACTTACGTAATCATTGTCAGAATACTGAGCTGCAAAACTTATTTTTATTAAAACTTCAGTGTTTGTCTGTTGATAAGGAATTTCATATTCTTCATCAAGCATATATATACTTTTCTTATACTTTATAATCCCTTTTTTTACCATTATCGAGCTCTCACAAATATGTATATCGGCTCCAGAAATTATACCATCGGAATAGTCCTCAAAATAAATCTGTCCAAAATTCCTTGGATAATCTCGGAGGTTTTCGAGCATCTCTTTTTTTAAAATTCGGCCTTTTCCAAATTTAGGAATAATGTTTGCGAACAATTTTGCTCCCCCTATTTCAACCCATCAAAGAAATCCAACTCCGACAAGTCATTTTCAAATGCGAAAAACTTCTTTTTACCTATATACAAATATTCTTCCTTCCTTGCTATCGGTACTACATGAAAACCCCAGTTTGCATCTTGGGTATAAAGGAAAAACCTTACCTCACCATTTCTGATGGTATCAGTATCCTCTTGTAAAATCTTTCCGTTATACTCTTTAGTTATCTCTTCGGGCAAAATAGTCTTATAATCATTAAAATCATTTTTGAATACATAGGTTTGCCTCAAATGCCCTTCCATACTCTTGAGATAAAACTCAATCTCTTGAACCCCAATCGGCCTTGACATAAAGCCCTTTACCTGATTCATTCTCTCTAAGCTGCAAATGAGAATGTTTTCCTGCTTGTTAAAAGTCAAGGCAGATACAGAATAAGGTATAACAGGCATGTCGTTATTTATTACAGCCTCAATATCTCCTATTTTCTTCGATGTGGTATACCTAAGCACTCCTTTAAGACAAGATAGCTTTAAATCAGGTACTCCATCATCATCCTCTCTTCTTTGTTTAAATTCAATGCTTCTTCCGGGTACAAATTCCTTTAAGGCTTCCTTAAATATATCTATGCGACAGGACTGTCCCGTCAATTTAATAATAGAGTAATCATGAAGCTTCCTACTCTGGTAAAAGCCCTCTAAAAATTTTCTTACAACCTCATATATATCAGCCTTTATGAGCTTATTGATTTCCTTAATGTTAAACACAACACTTGGAAATTCATAAATACTTTTAAATTTTCCATCTTCTAAAACCGATAAGGACCATTTGTTGAGAGTTGTTATATGCAGGTCACTGTCCTGTTCGTCTATCCTTGATGAATCAAACTTGTTTCTCAATATATTGGTCTTGCGAAAAAATTCCTTTTTCATATTGTCGGCTATTTCCCATAAGAAATAGAAATTGTTCTTAACCTTTTTATAGTCCTCTCTAACTTTGTTTTCATATTCCTTAAACCGGGTAGGAATAATCATTTCTGCTTCCCTATAGCAGCTTTCGAGGTTTTCATATATCTCGCTCACACCCATGTCATCAACATGCCTGAATATATCTTCGCTCGGTATATCAATAAGATCGTCAATACCTATTATCTCACGCTTGTTTTTATAATAATTTGCAAATAGAATCTTCATAAACTGCAATATGCGATAGGTAATATTATTGCCGCCAAAATTCGTATCACCGTTTTCATAAGTAGTACTTATTTCTATTTTATATGAAATGTACCCTTCTTCAATTCTGAATACACACGAGGACAAATCAGTTGTGCCTCCACCACAGTCAATTATAAGTGCTTTATATTCTTCTCCATCTATAAATCTGCTCTTTTCTATCTGATCTGCAATAGTATTGTACAATACAGATATTCCTTCATCTAGAGCATCTTTATCTTCTATGCGGTATTCGGGCATAATCTCCTGGAACATGCCTATAAACTGCTGTTTCATCTTAACAGGACTGGAAACATGTATATTTTTAATACGGCATTTGAACTGATGCTCGGATATTTGAATAACATGTTTAATATATGCCCTTATTATGTCACCCCTTGTCACATAAGCCACATTTCCGTTCTCGTCATATATCTCTTCTGCTTTTGAATAGCTGTTTACCCATCTCTTTATACCCTGAAACACACTTGCATTTCCTGTATAGTCATTCTTCTTCATAATATTTTTTGCTTCATATCCAAAGCAATATTTAATATCATCGGGATTTGAACAGTCTAACACATATACTATTGTAGGCAGAATCTCTATCCATTTGTCGTCCTTCCCAGTAACATCTGAGAACTTGACAATATTTATTTCATTTAGCTTTATTCTTTTGTTCAAAATATCATTATAACAAGGTGATTCTACATAAGTATTGCTCAGATAAGCTCCGGCAGATGTATTCGAGGTACCAAAGTCAATGGCCAATATAGTATCGGTTTCCTCTATTTCCTTTATCTCAAGATCTACAACAGGAACCTTGTAATACTGCAAATTCATTGGCGGCAATGGCTTATCCGAATAATACGCCTTGTATAGGTACTCGGAATCAGGCTTTTTAAAAAACAAGAAATTATAGTTTCTGTTATTTGACTTTTCAATGCGAAGATTTTTTTCCGACACAAGGTAATATGTATTGGCTTTGTTTATATCTTTAATGAGATTGAATATGCCGCACAAGCTGTTGTTTTCATTTACCAGCAGTACATTTGAATCTTCTATCTCACTATCCGTCTCCACCTTGTACATGTCTTCCTTCCTTAAACCTATCTCCGGATACAAGGTAATCTTAGCTGGAATTTTTATCTTTTCCTCACCGGGAAGCTTGTTAGAAAGACACTTTTTAAGCAGTTCATTTACATTATCAAAGCCATTCTCATTGTAATCTTTGATAAGCAAGTTTTCTTCCGCACTTCTATACTTTAAAATAATACGAATAAGACCTTCCCTATCGAGTCGGTCAATTATTACACCCTGAACAATCTTCTGCTCATGACAGATTTTTATCAGGTTCATTGTTGTCAAGTCTTCCAACTCAGCTCTCGAATATAGTCTAATACCGTTACCGCCGCCGGTTTCTTCCTTTGTGAAAAGTCTATAAGAAGGCATTTTAAATTACTCCTTTGCTATAATCAACTTAGGCACAATTAAAATATAAGTTCCTACCCTAGGATAAAGCCCTTTCAAAAAACAAACTATACAGAATAAAAAGTTGTATTTTCGTTATCCCCTAGTATAGGGCTATGCTATCTATTTTCATAGTTTCATATACTTCAATTACCCCAAAATGTTCTTCCCAAAATACTTCTGTCCTAAATTTGATTGGCAGAAAAAATTCTTCTATAAAGGCCATTTTTGCTTCATTAATTTTGCTTCTTTTATAAGGTACATAGTATAGCAGTTGATCTTTCACTTCATAATTTACATATATGGTTGAATTCCTAAAAATACTCCTTACTGTATTCATAAGTAAGTATAATGCCTGTCCTGTTTTATAAAGTTTTATCAGGTTTTCAACTATTATTGTTTTTTCTCTTAAATTAAATAATGCAAAACTATCCTTTATTCTCGTACCAAGAATACCTTTTTCAATATCCTCAAGGACAAAACGGATATAAAACTCTCTCTTTGTCATTCCCTGCAGGGTATCAACATCAGCCAAAAAATGAATTACTATATCAAAAAATGTTTCTCTTAGCTCCATTTCGTCTATATAATTTATATTAAATAAATCCTTAAATATTTCATAAAACCTGTAATAAGGATTTACTTCCAGCTCTTCTTCAACCTTATCAAAATTTATACTCTGATCGCTAAGCTCCATATATGGAGAGTAGCTCTTTGCCACTAAGAATTTAACCTTCTTTTCTTGTCTGTCGTTCTGTCTTAATTTAACTATTATATCCCAGATGTAGTTCATATCAATTCACCGACACATTCATATTCAGGAAAATACAACTGAATCTCCGATACCAAAAAGCTTAAAATATCCTGACTGATAAAAGTCTTAGCATTGTTTTGTCTAAACTTCAAAACCATATTCTTCTTGTCATTGCCTATTCTTATATCGTCAGAAATAAAGAAGTTCATATCATAAGTTAACCTTTGTTTAATCGCTGAAGCATTAACCTCAATATCTTGTAACTCAAAATACTTTGAAAACTCAAAAGCGTAAATGATCCTAGTTATTTCACCTTTTGTCCTTACTAAACAGGCCTGTTTACTGGCAAATTTATTGATAAAACTTGTTTTCCTACTATTACAGGCAATTTCAAATTTAGTACTCCTTACAGTCTCATCCTTTTGCTGCGAAACTTTAATTACATCCCAACTTCCTGCTTTTTCCTCCGGCGAGATAATTGTCAAATCCTCAACAGTACGTCTTATATACCTAAAGATATGCTCATTTTCATCGACAAGATACCCATTCTCATTTCCCATTTTCTTAATTGATATAACATGCTCAAAATTAACTCTATCTACAGCCGGCATCGGAAAACCATCGCTTTTGAGGTTCATTTTCCTGATGTTCCATAAAGGTACAATATCAATCATTTTATATTGGTCATATTCTTCAAGGTCAAACACTATTTCTTTTATCTCTTCATTTTCATCAATACTACCCTCACACTCATCAAGAAAAACGTCAAAGAACTTATTTGTATAAGGATTGTTTATAGTCCTCCATGAAATTTCATTTTTTTGAAATATGCCATATAATCTAGATATTTCACTCATATATGCCTGGTTTCTTTTGAGCTTTACTGAAATGGGATATCTTCCCCAATCAGTTATAATGGTGCCTTTATATCTTCTATTTTCATTTATTTTGATGCTTGTAGTGTAATCACATTTCATAAACACAGTAAACAGTTTCATGTTTTCTTTTTTTAGTACGCTGTCTACTATTTCTTTCATAACTATCTTTTTCTCTAAAACATCCTCATTGAAAAAAGGATACAAGAATTCGCTAACGGGGTCAACATCAGACTTATGACTTACTGTTATATAGATATCATACTTTTTCTCCGCATCTTCAACCTCGCTAAAGATTCTTTCCTTGAGCACTTTATTTGAATTTTCCTGATAGTCTATAAGATTATTAAACAAACCGGTCATAATATCTTTAAGCATTTTGCGCTGCTCAAGATCTTCCATTTTGCTCAATTTTTCAAGTATTAAATCTCTCATTTTCTCTTCCCTTTACATATCATTATTAACTAAATCCAATGCTTCCCATGCTACTAAAAATATTTTATCATATCTGTTATAATAATCAATGTTTTTATCCATATAAAAGCTCAATACAAAGTGCCTATGAAGTCTTAATAACATTTCTATCTAAAAATACTCTACATTCATTTTTCTTCTATTCAAGAATTCACGTATATCTGTATAATGAGCTCCAATTCTTTATGTAAAATACTGTTGAGTTTATAATAAAAAAAAAGAGGCATTCCACATTCTGGAATCACCCCTTTAAAACCATTAGCTATTTAAAAAAATATTTAAATTTGTATATCAAAAACTTTCATTAAAACAATTGTATAGAATCTATCACTTTCTGATCCTTTACTATTTCGTTTTGTGCTTTCATTTCATCCATCATTTTTGCAAACTGTGCTTGCTGCATAGAAGCATTAATTGATGCTTTTACCTCAGAAACCGGCAGATGCTTTATAAATTTCATAACATGATAACCATGAGAAGTTTCTACAACTCCCATATCTCCTTCTTTTGCATTAAAGGACCAGTCTTCAAATTCAGGAACCATTTGTCCTTTTGGAAAGGTGTACTCTCCCCCTGTATCTTTTGAACCAGGATCTTCTGAGTATTGTTTTGCCAATTCTCCAAAATCTTCACCTGCTTGAGCCTTTTTTAGAATGTCGTCTGCAATAGCTTTCTTTTCAGCAACTTTATCGTCCGGCAACTTTTCATTTGTGGCTGGGTCAGTAGTTCCAACAAGTACATGCTTAACTGTTACTTGTTCATATTGTTCTTTATTGCTATCAAATTCTTTTTGAATATCACTATCGCTAATTTCTATTTGAGTCGGTTTGATTTGTACATACTTCTGGTAAGCAAGAGCATACTCCGTAAACATTGACTGGTATTGATCTATAGTCACACCATAATCCTTTAACATAGCTTTATCAGCTTCTGCTTTATCACCATTTCCTTCAGTCTGGATAATTTGATTTATAGAATCATTTATACTATCTAGCTCGGTCTGTTCTAACTTAATATTATCTTTTTTCGCATTTGAAACTAAAAGTTTAAGCTCTTTAAGATTTTCCAAAGTTCGGTCTATGAGCTCCTTCTGCTTAGTTACACCTTCGTCTGTTTTCCAGTACTTACTCTTTTCTTCATCAGTCTTATCAGTTAAACCAGCTTCTTTTTCAACACCTTCCTTATCCATACCGAGATAAAACTTAAGTTCAAGAGCAGAAATATTTTCTTCTCCAGCCGTTGCTACAACTTGGGATAAATCAGCACCGCCAGATGGTTGTTCGTTTTTGTTACAAGCGCTGAAACTTAGCATTAGCGCTGCACTTAATAGAATTGGTAAAGCTTTTTTTAATTTCATAATAAACCTCCATAATATAATTTGTTATAAATACTGCATTCTTTAACCTTCTAAACAACTACATATTTCCCAGCATTCGAGAAACCATGAACCTAAGCCTATCGAACTCAAATCCCGACTCTTTCAAGCGAATTGATCCTCCTGTAATAAGAACATGGGTCCAATATAACACTAGTTATTTTTTTGGAATCACCTAAAAAGCAACTTTAATGCCTACAAAATATAATTTTACTCTATCTCTCTCTATAATTCCACTAAAACTTTAGCTCTATTAAGAAAAATCTTGTTTACATCAAAAAAAATCGGAGTAGATCATTTATATAAACTCTATCTACTCCGATTTTTAATGTTTTATATTACATATTTAACTTCAAATTAACTTTCAACTTATCTTTTACACATCAATCAAGCTTAACGTACCACTGATACATAGGAGGTAATTTTTCATCATACATAATAGTCCCGGTCCATGCAAAGTCATCTTGAAAAACCTTAACATGCTCACCAGGCCTTAAACCCAAACCCCTTGCTTCTTGTTGAGGTAACGCCGGCTTACTTGGGCCGAGAAAATTAAACTTACAATCAATTCCAAATTCTTTCATTGCTGCATCCTCCTCAATATTTTTGTTATTTCCTTGCTAAACAAGATTGATAATTACTATTCTATATTATCAATCATAAAACATACGAAAACTTGCTTTGATATTTAAACCTAATCTAGTATGTATAATGTATTCACTAGCAACTATTTACATTATATCAAATAATACTTTATCATGCCATATATTATTCTCAAAAATTTAAATCTTTATTGTAGTTATTCACTGTTAAATTATAAAACCTTTTCTTTTTGGTTATTATGTGAAATAATAAGCAAAGCGATAAATTAAACCTCAAAAAAGGAAAGTGTTATTTTATGTTTATACCAGATTATCTAGTAAATGAACAGTTTGACGATCGATATTTTGACGTAGTCAGTGCTCTAGATGAAGCACAACAGATTTATTTCAAAAACAACAACTTACTTGATCGTATAAAAATATATGCTGAAACTAATACCCCTTTTATAATTGGCGAAACAGGCTTTGGGGCAGGACGTGTAGTTGTAGCTCTTTTAGAATACCTTAATAAGAGCGAATTTAAAAATATAACTATAGAATATAATAGCGTTGAACTCTTCCCTATGACTTCCGAGAGAATGTCAAATATACTCGATGGCTTTAAAGATCGTGTTGGCAACGAAATCGATGCACTTCTCAAAACATACAAAAGCGTTGATGTCACTGTAACCGGATGGCATAAAATGAAAGTAGAACAACCCTTCGGAACTTTATACATCAATCTTTGGATAGGAGAGGCACTAGAAATGTTAAATTCCTTAGATAACCTTTGTGATGTATGGTTTCTTGACGGTCATAGTCCTAAAAAAAACCCTTCAATATGGCGACCTGAGTTACTTTTAGAAGTCGGTAAGAAGACAAAAAAAGGAGGCACTTGTTCCACCTTCACCGTTGCAGGTGTTGTAAAAAGAGCGCTCCTCGAGGCCGGTTTTGAACTTGTAAAGCTCCCTGGCTGCGGCGGAAAAAAACATGTGCTGCAGGGATTGAAATGCTAATTTTTAGTTCTACTACAAATATTTAATGCAACAGTTGACACATCAATTATATCCATCATATAATATTATTGTTGTAAATAATGTTAATGATTTGTGAAAACAATAATTTTGATGCATGAGGTTTTTGCAAAATATATTTGTGAAAAGGAGTGATTTACATGTTGGTAAATGTAGAAAAAATGTATGAGGTGCTACTGCACTAATTGAATATTGGATTAGAAGATTTTAGAACACTAAACATTTATTTTTCCTTGTTGGGAAAGTTTATTTTTTGTTGCCATCTTCTAATCAGAATTTTACCAAACCGTCACCTGAACAACAAAATTTATTGTTACAAGGCACACGATAAGGTTATCGTGTTTTTTATTACCTTTTTGTAAGTGTGCTTTTAAAACAAATTTCAGGACTCCGGCCAATTTGGTACGGATTTTTTTATGCCAAAAATTATTTTAAGGAGATAAAGATTTGAATAGTAAAATAACAATTATATCATCAGAGAAAAATTGGATGGAACAAAACGCACTAAACCAATTAAACAGGCTTGCAGAGTTTGAAGGAATGCGAAAGATAATAGGTCTTCCTGATCTGCATCCCGGCAAAGTACCTGTAGGTGCAGCATTTATAACAGAGGATGTAATCTATCCTCATATAGTAAGCAGTGATATAGGCTGTGGAATGAGCTTATATGTAACAAGCCTTGAAAAAAGAAAAATGAAAGCTGATAAATGGATATCAAAGCTCGAAAGTCTGAATAGTTTTCGTGAGGTAAACATCCCAGAGGAAATTATTGAAAGCACACTAAACATGGCACATCCGAGTGAATTAGGAACCATTGGCGGCGGTAATCACTTCGCCGAGCTTCAGGAAGTTGACACTATTTATGACCATGAAATTTTTGATAACCACTCACTTACAAAAGACAAACTCTTGCTGCTGATACACAGTGGTTCTAGAATATATGGTCATGAAATACTTGATAAATATATAAGAAAGCATCAAGCCCAAAACGGGCTGGATGTGAAATCAGAAACCGGTGTGGCATACCTTGAGGAACATGCTGATGCTTTGCTTTGGGCAAAGACAAACAGAGATCTCATAGCTTATCGATTTCTAAGTACCATAGGTGTTGATACTAGTGCCACAAAACTCATTGACAGCATACACAATAGCATAGAAATAAAGAAAACTGGAAGTAAAAACTTTTTTATTCACAGGAAAGGCGCAGCACCAGCAAATAATGGTCTCACTGTTATTCCTGGTTCAAGAGGAGCCTTGACTTATCTGGTAATGCCTTACGAGGACACTTCCATGTCAGGCTACTCAATAGCTCATGGAGCAGGCCGAAAATGGGAACGCGGCATTTGTAAGTCAAGATTAAGAAACCTATATACAAAAGAAAGCATTAAAACCACCAGACTAAAAAGCAGAGTTATATGCCATGACAAAGATCTTCTTTATGAGGAAGCGCCTGAAGCATACAAAAATATCGAAAAAGTAGTTGAAGCATTGGTTGAAGCTAAAATCATCAAGGTTGTTGCAGCTTTAAAACCAATATTCACCTACAAAAATTGAGGTGAAATTATGTGGATACAAATCAGTTCA
>CAYXPB010000081.1:15142-17824 GCA_964466645.1 uncultured Acetivibrio sp.
TGAATGCGAGCTAGCTGTTAATTTTTTCTTCAAAACTTATGAAAAAGAATGCAGGCTATCAGGCATGGCTGTTAATGTTTTAGATACTGTACCCGGAAGTATTACAGGAAATTGCAAGTCCATCCTTTTGTCCATTGACAGGCAAAATACAGAGAAATTAGTAAGTGGTACAATACAATGGATTTGTAAAAGCCCATACAGACCAAACCACAAACGGAAAAACTGGTTTATAAACCTTGATGTATTTGAGGAACCTGAAATGCTTATCTTTTCAGACAAGGAAATAAAGTTTGAGTCTATGAGAAGTTCTGGTCCGGGTGGACAGAATGTAAATAAAGTTGAAAGTGCCGTAAGAGCTATTCATCTTCCAACAGGACTTTCGGTTGCGGCAAGTGAAGAACGCTCGCAATATATGAATAAAAAGCTTGCCCTAGCTAGACTTATGAGTATGATAAATGCACAAAATGAAGAAAACTCAAAATCCCTTGAAAAAAACATGTGGATGCAGCATAACCTCTTAATCAGAGGTAATCCCATAAGGACTTATGAAGGTGAAAAGTTCAAATTAAAAACCTTCAATTCATAAGTCTTCACTCTTGTGAATTATCAAAAAACAACAGCCATGCCGAATCATTCTTGATCTAGCATGGCTGTTATACAATTTTCAAAGTGTCTTTATAGTAGTTTTTAATATTCTATAAGCTTTTTGAATTCGTTATTTAAAATACGAACCTGAGTTCAATCTACAACTGACTTCCCCATATCGCTACATTTCCGCCCTTTTGTATTGCACTAAAAGTAATTACAAACTTCTTTAAACCTTCATCGTACTGCTGAAGTACAACACCACTATAATTCACTCCCCCAATGGTTAAACTTATTTTATTACCATCTGAAAGCTGCCACTTACCACTTACGCTTCCTGAAATATTACCATCTTTATTGAGTAAAATTTTTGAAGAATATTTTACATCTGCCGATATATCGGTACCGTGATTTATAAAAGCATAACTTCCACTAACTTCATCTATAGAGTACTTCCCAATTGTCTCCCCTGCATATCGATGAGGTGCAATTACAGGCCATCCATCGGAATTTATAAACATTTGATGAACTCTTACCTGATGCTCTTCTCCCCTTCCTGGGAAACGGGTGTGAAATACTATGTAATACTTCTTTGTGGTTTCATCATAATAGGTGGAGTTATGGCCTGGAGATACGTAGCCTAAACCACTATCTACAAAATTGAAATTACCTACTAGTTTTGTACCATAGGGGGCAATTGACTTATCATCAAAGGTAGTCCCGTTGGCACCATGACAGTCAATCATGTTTTTCCCAGCACTATCCACAAATGGTCCATCGGGATTCTTTGAGCGACACACTCTGATGTTATAACCGCCACTAGCGTCAAGTCCACCAAAACTCAAAAACATATAGTAATAATCAGTCTCAGGGCTATACTGCATAAATGCAGCTTCTATTCTACTATGATTTAAGCCTAATAATTTCTTTCCATATCCCTGACCGGCAATTGGCTTACCTGTATTTTCATCCATTTTAAGAATAAATATACCACCGGAATAAGAGCCATAAACCATCCACAGGTCACCATACTTATCGTAGAAAGTATCGGGATCTACCGCATTAGGATGTTTTACCGCGTCATATACTGTACCATCCTCACTCATCTGTCCCCACATACCGGATTTTAATATAATCCCTAAATCCTCATATGGTCCCTCAACATTATTAGCCACTGCTACACCAAGTGTAGACCTAGGAGAGTCACCCTTACATAGGCAATAGTACATGTAGTACTTACCATTCTTAAGTTGAATTATGTCCCCTGCCCACATTGTATCTGTTTCGGCCCAATCAAAGGATTCTTTTAATTTTGTATATACATAAGGTATTAAAGGATTGGAATTACTGACACTTGAAGATATCTGCTGCCAGCCAATCAAATCATTACTTTTTGCCGCTGCAAGATGAGAACCAATAATATAGTAAGTTCCATTTGTTTTCATTATCGAAGGATCATGCACTGATACGTTCCTAAACGCCGGTACCGGTGGAAGTGTAACTTTCACAGGAGTTGGCGTAACTGGAATAGGAGTTGGTGTTACTTGTCCGTATACAGGAAAAACCGAAATAATGCCCAACAAATATTGTCTCATAACTCCAAAATCTAATGCATTAAAAAGTTCGTCACCGTTTACATCGGCTGCCTTAAGAGCATCCTCGGTTAATGAGGCCAACCCTAACAAATGGGCTCTCATCATTGCAAAATCTATAGACTCCACAGAATTATTAGAGTTTAAGTCACCGTATTTAAACTCCGCCGCACGCAAATTTTTGCAACATAGAGATGAAATCAAAAAAGTCATAATTAAAATCGCACATACCTTTTTCAACTTTATATTCCCCCTTAAATCACACTAATAATTAATAACCGTCATTGCAGTTCAAATTTTCAATTTAACAGTCTATATCCCTACCGCCTATTGTGGCAAAATATATATTCGCCTCTTTAAATCTATAATAACACAAAATTCCAACTTTTTGAACTAGTGCTTTTTTAAGAACAACCAAAACCCACAAAGCCCTTCTAAACCCCTTAAAATGAAAGCACAACTCACAATAGTGCAAATGCATATTATGTAAAGAACATTGCGAAGA
>CAYXPB010000082.1:0-17788 GCA_964466645.1 uncultured Acetivibrio sp.
ACTCTTGTATCTTCTGCTACTGCTTCACTTATTCCATCTAGCACAGTAACATATTTTGATGCCGTTCCAAAATAATTACCAATAAGAGCCTCTCTACTATTAGCATTCGGCCCAATAACAGCAATAGACTTTATTTTATTTTTATCTAGTGGAAGAGTATTATCGTTCTTTAGAAGCACCAACGATTTTTTTGATACCTCAAGAGAAAATTTTCTGTGTTTGTCGCAGTCGTTCACTTCATATGGAATGTTAGCATAAGCAACATCGTCATTATCATCGAACATTCCGAGCTTCATTCTTGTAGTCATTAGCCTTATTACGCAATCATCTATAGCCTCTTCACTTACTAAACCTTCTTTGTGTGCGATTAACAAATTCCCGTACATATTTCCACAATTTAAGTCACAGCCATTATTAACGGCTAGCGCGACAGATTCTGGCGCAGTTTTAGTAACTTTGTGATTTTCATGGAAGTCTTTTATTGCCCAACAATCAGAAGTAACATGACCCTTAAAGCCCCACTCCTCACGAAGTATTTCCTTAAGCAAGGTTTTACTTCCACAACAGGGTTCGCCATTTGTCCTATTATACGCACCCATTACAATTTCAACTCCTGCCTCTTTTACAAGCTCTTTAAAAGCAGGAAGATAAGTTTCTCTCATATCTTTTTTTGAAGCAATTGCGTCAAACTCATGTCTTTCACCTTCAGGACCACTGTGTACAGCAAAATGCTTTGCACATGCAGCAACCTTAAGATATTTATCATTACCTTGTAAACCTTTAACAAAAGCAACTCCTAACCTGCCAGTCAAATATGGATCTTCTCCATATGTTTCATGTCCCCGTCCCCATCTAGGGTCACGGAAAACATTTACATTTGGAGACCAACAAGTCAAGCCCTTATATATTCCATGATCGTCTTTTCTTTGAAACTCATGATATTTTGCTCTAGCCTCTGTAGATATAATATCTGCAGTATCGTAAATCAAATCCATATCAAAGGTTGCAGCTAGCCCTATGGCTTGTGGAAATACAGTAGCGGTCCCTGCTCTTGCAACTCCATGCAAAACTTCACTCCACCAATTATAAGAAGGTACACCCAACCTATTTATTGCCGGTGAGCTATGTAGCATTTGCATAACCTTCTCTTCAAGCGTCATCCTTGAAACTAAATCTTTTGCACGTTCCTCGAAACTGAGTTCCTTGTTCTTATAATCTTCTAAGCTGGATTTTGATGAATTATTCAAAATAATCCCCCTTTAATTTTATAATACTATCAATTCACTACTTTCAAAGGACATAATGCATTTAAACACTTATATTATATTACCCATAATAAAACAAAATATTTTTATAAAACTACTAAAATATTATAACATAATTAATTAACATGAACAGTCATTTTTTGCACATTTAAAGAAATTAAAAAATTATATAAAAAATCGGAGGTTATTGTCCTCCGATCTTAATATTCTGAATACTGAATTCTATGGTTATGAATTCTTGCTGCTATGTCATGGTATGTTAAGGTTTAATTATTATTACTTATGGAAATAAGCCAATTAGCTTATTTCCATAAAATAAACAATTCTATTCTTTAACACCACCAACATTAAGACCAGTTACAAAGTAACGCTGTACGAATGGATATACCATAATTATCGGTACCATCGCAACAATAGTTATTGCAGCTTGCATTGCTATTGGAGTAACCATTCCTCCTGCCAATTCGGCACCAATTCCACTAGTTGCAGATTGTGCAGATTGTCCTTGTGAAAAGGAGGATGCCAAAAGCTTTTGAAGTTCATAGGATAAAGTACTTAAGTTCTGTTTTGATGAAGCATATAGATAGGTGTCAAACCAGTTGTTCCATTGCCAGATAGCAACAAACATTCCTACAACCGCTAAAGCTGGTTTGCATAGCGGGAAAATAATCCTAAGAAATATTCTGAAATCACCTGCTCCATCAAGCCTTGCTGATTCAACTAAGCTCTCCGGAATAGAAGTAATATAAGTTCTAACTACTATAACGTTAAATGCTGATATCAAGGAAGGAATAATATATACCCAAAAACTTCCGTACAATCCAAGACTTTTTACCAGTAAGAATCCAGGTATCAAACCAGCATTAAAATACATTGTTAAAACAATTGCAACTGTAATAAACTTGTTAAATATATACTCCTTCCTACTCAAACAATACGCCATCATAGCTGTGAGGAATACATTTAGAGCAACACTTATTACGGTTCTAGCAACTGATACAAAAAATGCATTAATAACAGTACCTGATATAAATACCGATCTGTAATTCTGTAATGAAAATTGTCTAGGCCAAAGGTATATACCACCTCTTACCGAATCCAATCCATCATTAAAAGAAACAGCCAAAGTGTTTAAAAAAGGATACAGTGTAACAATAACAAGAAATAATAAAAAGATCATATTAACACTATTAAATATAACATCACCAAGCTTGTACCTTTTGTTTCGAAATCTAATATACATAAATTTAACAGCCCCTCTTTTAAATAAGTCTTTCTTCTCCAAGTAGCTTGCATACCCAATTTGCAAGGAATAATAACACTATGCTAACGACAGTCTTAAACATACCCGCTGCAGTTGCAAGTGAATAATTTCCTTGCCTAATGCCATACCTAAGAGTAAATACATCAATGGTCTCTGACCATTCAATATTTAATCCGTTTCCTAAGAGATACTGAAACTCAAAGCCGGCGTTAAGCACACTTGCTATATTTATTATCAAAAGAACAACAATTGTCGATCTAATACTAGGAAGTGTAATGTTCCACATCTTCCTAAACCTTCCTGCACCATCAATGTCGGCAGCCTCATATAGATTTGGATCTATAGAAGTCATAGCACCTAAATAAATAATGGCATTAAAGCCTACATTTTTCCATATGTTGCCAACCCCAAAAATACCCCAAAAGAATTTTCCTTCTCCTAACCACATTATAGGATCTTTAATTAGGTGCAACTTCATAAGTACAATATTTATGATACCATTCTCTGTTGATAAAGATTGGGCTATAATACTACATGCTATTACCCAAGATATAAAATAAGGCAAATACGAAATAGTCTGTATAGTCTTTTTAAAAGCTAAGTTTTTTACTTCGTTCAATAAAAGTGCTAAACCAATTGCTGTCACAAAGGACAAAATTATATTAATAAGACTCATAGAAATAGTATTTCTTAATACCCTTATAAAACCTTCATCCATAAATAGGAATTTAAAATTATCAAGTCCAACCCACTTCTGATTAAAAATACTTTTTCCCGGTCCAGGTCTATATTTCTGAAATGACATAACCCATCCTGAAAGAGGTACGTAATTAAATATAAATACGTATATGAGGATAGGAACTGACATAAAAATCAGCTGTCTTTGCTTTACAATAGTTTGCCAAGTACTTTTCTTATAAGTCTTTTTCGGTCTTCTACTAATTTTTTTGTTAAATACCAAGGAAGTGTCTTCCATGAAAATTCTCCTCTATAAATATAATCTTTAGACCATTTCAAAAAACAACCTATACACCAGATTTTTTGAAATGGCGATTGTAAAGTTTTTTTGAAACCACCTTATATCAATGTGAAAGCATCCTAGGAATCTCTTTTACATTAATATATGCAATATTTATCAGTTAAAATATTGCATATGGTTTATATATCACACTCGGATTTTGTTTGTATGAAACCCGAGTGTGGTATATAATTTTAATCGTTATAATTACTCAATTTTAGACAAAGTTCTAATTCTTTCTTGAATGCCGTCATTGTACAGCTTTTCAAGTGCGGCAACATCTAATTTATTAATTTGATCAGTATACTTTTTCCACAAGCTTTCAAAATCACCTGGTTTTGAAGAAATAATCTTTGGTAAATTTGAGAAAGCATAATCCTTTAACTTCTGGTCGGTAATTTGCTCATTTGTACCAACAGGTATTGATATTGTATAACATGGGAAGTAAACAGGATTCTCAGGTGGAATACCGAACAATAGTCCTTGAGTCTTCACACCGTAGGCAGAAAGCACTTCCTTAGCAACATCATCAAGTGCATCAAAATATTCACTTGGCTGTGAACCAGGAGAAGTAGCGTTTCCATCACTGTATGAACCTTCAAGTTTAGGACAGAATTGCAATAAAGATTCAGCCCAGTTAGATAACTTCCACTCATCGCTTTTATAATTTTCTCTTTGTTCTGGTGTCTTATAGAACATTCCGTCCTCACCAACCATATAATCTTCGTTTTCAATACCCCATTGCAATATTTTCTGCCATTTCTCTTCTAATAGAGTATCTAGTGCTTTCATAATTTTGTCTGGATCTTTACAGCTAGAACTTATTGCATAACCACTGTTAACATTAATACTTGGATAAGTTAAATACCAATCTTGTATGTCTTTATCAAATGTTATAGGAACTGGCACATACTGTCTCTCATACATTTTCTGATCAATTATTGAGTTATAACCCATTTGGAAATTCCATCGTTGATCATATAGGCCTAATACTCTACCACTTGATATCTTGGAAATATAAGTATCAAAATTGTTTGTAAAACATTCTGGATCTACTACTCCAGCATTATACATTTCGTTTAATTTCTTAAAATATCGCTTTGATTCATCCAAATGAGCATAAACTTGAGCAACGTTGTTGTCAACAATAACACCACCGTCATTTGGATGTCCGCTCAATTGCGCAGGAGCATTTCTAAGAGGCCAGTCCTTACTTGTATCAGTAAGTAATTCAAACCCAATTGTTTTTTGTCCGTTTATTTCAGGATATTTCTCCATGTAATCTTGAATAACATTGAACCACTCATCAAGAGTCTCTATCTTAGGATAACCAAATTCCTTAAGTACCGCAGCCTGAATCCAGAATGCAGGACCAAAGGACTCGTTCTGATAGTAGGTTCCTGAAGTTACACCATAATTCGGCATAACATACACGTGACCACTTGCAGGATCTTTGATTTGATTGTAAAGTGGACCATAATGTCTTTTAAGATTTGGGTATTTGTCAATGTATTCTTCTAACGGAATCAATGCTTCTGCATCAATGAACTCCTGTAAACCGGATTGTTCACCTGCAAGACCTAGCAAATCGGGATAATCTCCACCGGCAATCATAACACCAGCTTTTTCTTTCGCCTCACCTACAAGAAATTCAAACTCAAATTTAACACCAAGCTCTTTTTCAATAAGTTTGTAAATCTTGTGATCCTTTGATGGCTGAGTAGCAGCCATTGCATTGTAAACTTTGATTTTAAGCGGACCAGAATCACTTCCTGAATTATTAGGATCTGTAGCTCCTCCAGGATCTTTCTTACAACTTGCCAAGCTAAAACAAAAAGATAAACAAAGTAAAACCGAAATACCGCGTGAAAACAACCTGTTTCTACTCATAACGTTCCCCCTTGTTTTTTGATTATATGTAACACATAATACATACTTATTATAAGTTCTTTAATGTAGTCTTGTCAAGTGGAGTTAATTGACTACATCCTGCTGTATAAGCTCTATCCTTCATATTGACAAGGCATTTGTAAAACAATGTTTTCTTGTGTAAACTTTTATATTCATTATTGTATTTAGGTGATTTTTTAAAAAACAATTGGTCAATGGTATTTCAAAACTATATATTAACTAAGTTTTTTGTAACACCTTATTTGTTAAATAAACAAGATAATTTGTAAAATATTCCACCTTTATAATTCTATACATCAAAGACCTATATTTTTCATCATAACGTAGGAATTATGGCCTTCTTCCGTATTTTCATATATGCCTTTTACTATTCGCAATGTGTGTCTGCGTTTTTTTACAATACATTTAATTCCTCTATGTATCCATGCAAATACTAACAAATACGAATGCTTTTTTAATATTGGATATTTTTCTCTCATCAAATCAAAATTCAAAAATATTTTACTTAAAATAGCCTTAAATTTAATATTCTTAGGACTTTCTTCTTTTGAATATTCCTTTCTCAATGCAGCTATTGCAATATTATTTTTAGAAAAACCAAAGGTTCCTCCTTCTATAATATAATTCGACATTGACCTAAAGACTATCTCGTCCATTTCAAAATTCAATCCCGGTGTCTTAACACCAAACCATCTTTCACACAAACCAAAGATATTTCTAGCAAAAATATCAAGCTTAATTTTCTCCAACTCTCTCCATATGAGCGAAAAATCCAAAACTTCACCAAATTTGTCCAAAATAACTGCTATATCCAGAACCATTCTTACTCCCGCTCCAGTCATATAGAAATGTTTTGCAATGTGCGTTATTAGAAACACTAAATTGTAATTCATATTAAGCTCAAAGGTATAGCTATTGTGTTTGGACTCAGCATGTCCCCAAGGATTTCTGAAGTATTCATAATAGTCAACTTTTGAATTGATTTTATTATTTATAATTTTATCATGAGCTTCAAATACTATTCTATCCTTTGTATACTTGTCATGCCATTTTGAAGATGAGTACTCATAACTTAAGTCTGTAAAGATATTTTTAACCCTCTCCTGATCCTCTCTATGTATAAGAAAATCAATATCTCCTTGCGTTCTCATCTGTTTGGCCGGATAATATTCCCGTATTACAATGCCTTTAAAAAATATGTGCTTAATCTTTTCCTCATTAAGTTTACCTGTAATTTCACGGTATGCTTTTTCTTGCTCTTCATATCTATAGGTAGCGTAAAAAAAATCCGATTTAAATTTGTTAATAATTGAAGCTTCTGGTTTATCAGCCTCCTCGAGTTTTTGTATAGCCAAATATACAACTCCACCCACCGAATGTATTCTTGCTAATTCATATATTTTTTGCCAGTCAATCTCGGCCTCACGTTTGCTCTGTTCTGTTCTACCTCCAATGCAATAAGGCTTTGCAGGTATTGTATCCTTCAAAAATGCTGTTAATAATGATATAAAATATCGGCTGTTAGCGTCCATTTTATCCCCCCACAATTTTTTTGTTTTCAACCCTTATCACTCTATCACAATCCGCAATTGTTGCCTCCCTATGGGATATAAATATACAGGTTTTGTTTTTTATACTCCTCAGATTATTAAGAAGCTTTTTTTCTGTTTCACCGTCAAGAGCAGAAGTCGCTTCATCTAACAATAGTATAGGAGCCTTTGAAGCAAGTGCTCTTGCTATTGCAATACGTTGAATTTGACCTTCTGATAACCCTATACCTCTCTCTCCAATTATGGTATCAAGCCCTTTTGGCAGTTCAGAAACAAAGTCCATTATACACGCCATTTTAGCAGACTGTATAACCACCTGTTCATCTATATCCTCACAAAAAAAAGTTATATTTTCTCTTATAGTTCCAGACAAAATCATATTTCCCTGAGGTACATAGGAAAACAAGCTTCTCATCCCCGCATCGATATTGTAATAATTATTTCCAGCCTTCAAATAAATCCTTCCGTCATCAACTTTCAACAAGCCTAATATCAACTTAACCAATGTACTCTTACCCGCACCAGAGCTACCTATTACAGCAATCAACTCACCTTTAAAAACAGAAGCTGACGCCCGCTGAAAAATAGGTTCCCTCTCATAAGTAAAACTTATATTTTCAAATTTTATCAATTCCATTTTTTCATAGAGATGTGCTATATCCTCAATATCCTTAGTACGGACTTCCTCTTTTAAACCTTCCAATTCCATAAGGCGTTCTACTGAAGCTATCATAGAAAAATACTGTGGAACAATTCCCGAAATATTTTTAAAAGGTGCTTTTACTTGCTCAAATACTTGTAAAAATGCAGTTAATGAACCAAAGGTCATAGTACCTGCTCCAACCTTTAAAACACCCCATATCAGGGTCAAGTAATAGCAGCCGGTAAACAACACATAGACTCCTGTCCCAGCCAGATTGCTTATTGTATTGCGCTTTATTTTAGCTTTGTAATTATCGTTTTGCAGAGCTTTCAACCGATTCATTATGGGCTTCTCAGAAATAAAAGATTTAATAACTATTAGATTTTCAACACACTCCTGCATAAAAGAACGTGTTTTCCCATCGGTTTGTTGTACTTGCTTATGTAAATTCTTAAAGCTTTTACGGTAAAACCAACTTATAGCAAATACACAAATTCCGCAAGCAGCTAATATCAAAGTATAAAGCCCATCGATAAATATCATAACAGCGAGCCCCGCAACCAGTTTGACTGACATCGATACAACCTGGGGTAATATAGATACTATAGCCTCCACTATAATACCTATATCACTCGTCAGCCTGTTTATATATTCCCCCGAATGATATTTACTTAGCTCAGTCAATTCCTTAGTCGTTAACGAAGCGAACACGCCCTGCTTCATATTCATTTCAATTTTTCCGCTTGCCCTGACTTTAATATTACTGTTCAAAATATTCAAGCCTGCTTGAAAGGCAATTACTCCGATAAACATAGCAACATAATATAAAACATTTCCATTTTGTTTTCCTGTGGCAATATCAATAACCTGCTTAGAAAGTATTGCGAGTAAAATAAAAGTCAAGGCCAAGAGTGCACTGATAAAAACTAAAGAAAACACTTGCCAGATATGTTTCTTTGAATATCTGTATAACCATAACAAAGAATCAAATCGCTTAGTCATTTTAATCTCCTTAGCCTAAGCCTAACTTGTTGCATCAGACCCCGAAAAGGTATCGTAAATATCCAAAAATGCCAATACAACCTATACATCACATCATTACATCTATACAACTTATCATCCCGCTCAAAAGCATTAACTACAGCAATTACATTTTCTTTGGGCACATTTCTCTCAATTATGTACTGATTGTCACCACATAAATCATAGCTGTTTTCGTTAACTTTTATTATCCTGTGCAAAACATAGTTGCCACTATTGCGTTTATACAAGGGAATATCCCCTATTCTAAGACTAAATTTATCGCAAGCAGTCAGTATAACCTTGTCCCTTTTGTGCCTTAGCATCGGATTCATACTTGTCCCTGTAACCGTCATTATTATATCTATTTTTTCATCTAACATTTTAAGAATAATATGAGACAAAGTCTCCATAGTTGTACTAACTTTATTTACCTTCATAGTTCAAGAATACCTGCTGTTTTTAATTTTTCACAAAATTTCTCGATATGTCCTCTTGCTGTTTCATCGTCCACCTCATATTCCTCAAGCATTGCATCTAAAAGTTCCTTTTGGCTTTTTTCCTCCTCAATCTTCTTCCACAGAAAAGCACCCGTTTCATTAAGTGTAATCATTGCATTAAAATCAAGTGCTTTTTCTCCAAAAGGAATTACAATGTAATTACCTGCAATTTCTCTCAATGCAAATTCCTTTGATAACTTCATAAGCATTCTCCTCCCTTATAAACTTATTTCATCATATGCCACTCTTACAGCTTCTTCACTTATATTGCAACCAAGCTTATAAATAGGTACCGATTTCAACAGTTTATCAATCAAGTCAAACAGTTTGTCCACCTTCTCAATTTTCTTAGGCCGAACCGTCTGGTCTAAAACCATCTTTATCGCATCCTTATTGTCTATTTTCTTTATCCAGTTTTTATCGGATCGCTCAATAAAAACAATACTTTTTAAGGGAACTTTTATATTATAATTTTTATCCGTTTTTCCACTCCAAGGAGTACCATAAACATTAAATCTTTTTCCATTAAAACGTATAGCAGGCTTGTCATCATTTAAAATTATCACGCGATCTTTTCCAAAGTATTCTTGCCAAAGTGCCGTATGTGTTGATTTTCCAGTTCCACTTTTAGCTGAAAAAAGATACGCCGCATTGTCAATTGCTATGGCGGACGAGTGTAACATAAAGCCGTCAAAATCAAGAAGTTTATGATAGAATTCGCTTCCAGTCCATATATATTCGCACTCATCAAAGTTTAAGTGTTTATTTTCACTCTGTTTTGCTTTTAAAAAATCCTCACATATATCTATTGTAATATCCGCTGATATACTTTTTTCAGAAAGATATTGGTTTGATTGCCTTTTTAACAATTTTCCCTTTACCTTCATATTCAGATATAAATCCGCTATTGTATATGTATCCATAATAACCCCTTTTTTCTATGTTTATGAGTGTTATTGCAGTAGACATTTATATAGCTTAAAGGTGTGACACATACTAAAATCAAGAGAGCTTTAAAGCTCTCTTGATTTTAGATACAAGAAAGTTTCTTTTTGTGAAACCACAACTAGATGCCAAAGTTTACTTTTTTTAGGAGCTACATATTAGTTTCATCCCAGTCTGACATATTACTTAAAGCTATAATGTCTTCCACTTCAAATTGTTGAATTTCAATTTCCGGTGCAAAATATGGCTTTTTCATTTTTTCACCCCCCTGTTAATCCAAAGTTTCTTCTACTATAGTGCTGTAAACAGTAAAAACCTTTCCTTCACTATCCTTGTATATTACAAAACCTCTTGCAAACCAAGTTTCACTAACAGCTGCAGTTTTGTTTAGTACAAAATAACCAACTAAACCTTTCGTATTAGCAGTTGCCTCAAGCACATCTTGTTTGCCTATTACAAAGTCTGTTTCCGAAGACCCTAGCAAGGAATTATTTGTCACTATTATTCCGTGTAAAACCACTGTATTTGTATCCGGAACAACTCTTTCAGCAACAAAAGATATTTTGTCATCAGTTTTTGTTATGTTTGTTATAGCTATTCTTGCCTGCTTATCAATGACCTCGGATTCAGAAACATAAACTGCTGTAAGTTTTATATCCCTCAAAGCATAGAAGCCATAATTCATACCATAGCAAAGAATATTTCCAAGCTCATCTTCCCAGTATGCAAACTTTTGCCCAACTTCAGGTTCATTCGCCGTAATGGCTATATATTCCTTTAAGTTGTATTCCCCAGAACCATTACCTCCATAAACAGCTACTGTAACAGTCTGATCAACCTTTTCATATAAAGCTGTCACAACTATATCTTCTTGAGCTTGTTTAATTTCTTCAGCACTTTTATCCCAACCAATAAACTTATATCCTAACATCGCTGGAGACTCAGGGAAAACAACATCTTCTCCATCTTTTAAATACACTGATTTGATTATTTCACCTTTTCCATCTTTGAAGGTAACAAGATGATTGCTCTTTTCAAAGAAGTACGCTGTTATAGTCTCATCAAAACCTATTTCAAAAGTATACTCCGGTTCTGTTGAAACTACACGGTTGCCACTGTTTTTCCAATACATAAACACTGAATCCTCTTGAGCAAATGCTGTCAATGTGATTTGGGTACCTAACTCAAAACTCTTTGTTTCACCATATGTCCAATCCGACACAGTTCCATTTCCCTCATATTTTATTGTCAAATCGGCTGTTTCCTGCTCTGTATATTTTGCATAGGTACATACTGTAGCCTTTTTATTGTTTGCAGCATCTTGATAAACAACATAAAGGTTTCCATTGCTATCTGCTACAATAGAGGTGTATTTTGCCCCTCTCTTTGAGAACCCTTCTTTTCCTACAGTATACCAACTACCACCTTCATATTTTTTAACTACTGCTTTTCCCCCGTTTTTGCTATCCACATAGATCACATAAGGTGTACCCTCTTCATCTAAAGCAATTGAAGTGTGCTCGGCCTTACCTTTGGAAAGTTCCCAACATTCACCCTTTGCAAACTTACTTACTGTCGCCTTGTCTTTACTCCCTATAAATGTAACAAAAGGATTTCCTTCGTTATCTATTGCTAATGATACATTCTTAACATTACCTCTTTTATTGCGACATGATAGGGTTTTATCTTTCCATCCAAAACCGGAAAGACCCATAACCTTTAATCCGTTATTGTTAAAAGCTATGTATGGATTATCCAAAGCGTCTAAGGCAACTGAAGGGTCACTGTAACGGTTATTTCTTAGTAAAGACCCCATACAAAACTCAGTTTTCCACTTACCTTTTTCATATTTACTTACTATCAAACCACTCAGGTTCTTCATTCCGAAAAAAATATTTTTCGCAGAGTACGTATAAGCAACATAAGGTGTACCTTTACTATCTACAGCCATAGATACATCCTCACCAAAACCTACATATCGACCAACTGTTTTCCATTTGTTTTTTACAAGACTATTTACAACAATCTTACCCTCTACATCCTCAATGTACACAACATATGGATTATTACTTTTATCAAAAACTATAGAAACATCCTTTGACTTTTTTGCTGAAAAGCCTTCATTACCAACAGTTTTCCAAACACCCTCAGTGAATTTCTTAACTGTCACCTTCTTACCAATTCCGGCATCAACATATGCTACATAAGGTATATTGTCATTATCTAATGCAATTGAGGTGTATTCAACTGCCCCTTTTGAAAAGCCTTCAACTCCCAAAACTGACCAATCTTTGTCGGTTGATTCAATTTCAGTGCTATTAATTGCTGACCCTTTACCACTGAGTTCATCAAATTTGTCATTCTTCGAGCCTAATCTTGGTGCTGCAAAAACACTTTGTGAAACAATTCCTACTGTTAAAGCCACTAGCATTACTGATACCATCAGCTTCCTTACGACTCTGTAACTCATATTCATTCCTCCCCTAGTGATTTTTTTACATTATATCCTCAACAACATTACATTGTATATTATATATCATTCTTTCATATTTTTGTATAATTATTTCAAAATTTTATATTTTTTATCCAATTAGCTCCATATGACGTAATTCAAAAGTAATAAGTACTAGTGATACGGCAGCTGCAACAAAATCCGCAACAGGTCCTGCATACATAATACCGTCAATTCCTATGAATATTGGTAAAATGATAATTAGAGGCAATAAAAACAGTATCTGTCTTGTTAAAGAAATAAATATACCCTTCTTCGGTTTTCCTATAGCTGTAAAAAAAGTAGCTGACATCGGCTGTATGCAATTAACTACTGTAAAAAACAGGTATATTCTGAAATATAAAGTTGCAAACCTGTAGTATTCTTCTGAACCCGAACCGAAAATAGATATAATTTGTCTTGGAAACAACTGAAACAGCAAGAACGAAAAGACAGATATCGCCAATCCGTAAGAAAGTGAAAGATAATAAACTTTTTTAACCCTTTCGAATTTGCGTGCACCATAATTAAAACTGGCTATAGGCTGCATACCTTGCGAAATACCTATGATAACAGCAAAAAACAGCTGATTCACTTTAGTAATGATCCCAACAGACGCTAAAGGAATTGCCTCTCCATAACTAGACAAGGCACCATAATGGGTAAGTGACTTGTTCATTACTATCTGTACGATCATCATTGCAATCTGGTTGAAACAAGATGCTGCTCCTAATGACAATATTCTCTCTGAATACTGCCATTTAGGATATAAGTGCTTTCTTTGTATTTTTACTGTCTTACAATGCCACAAATATCGAAAGGCCAAAAAGGATGCAAAAATTTGACCGATAATTGTAGCTATTGCAGCACCAGCCATGCCCATATCAAAGCCAAAAATGAATATAGGATCAAGAATTGTATTGATAACAGCACCCGAGAGGTTGCAAAGCATCGTATACCTTGGACTACCATCCGCCCGTATAAGGTGCCCTCCTCCTGTTGAGAATATAAGAAAAGGAAAGCCTATTGCAGTAATTCCTGTATAGGTCTTCGCATAATCCAATACATTATCCGGAGAACCAAAAAAAACTAGCATGGGTGACAAAAAGACAAGTACAAATATACATAATGCAAGCCCACAAACAAACAGCAACACTGATGCATTCCCTATGTAATAAACAGCCTTTTCCTTGTCGCCCTCACCTAACGAGATATTAAAAGCCGCAGCCCCACCAAGCCCTAGGAGCAAAGCAATTGCAATACAGGAAATGCTAAGCGGAAACGCTACATTTGTTGCTGCATTACCTAACTCACCCACACTTCTACCTATAAAAAACTGATCCACTATATTGTATAACGCACCTACAATCATTGCTAATATGCTTGGCAATGCAAACTTTCTTATTAACTCGTTTATGTTGGCAGTTCCTAAGGGGTTAACTTTTGTATTTTCCATGTTTCGCTCCACTTCCACATTATGTTATCTTCTTTTTAAAAAGGCTCGAAGTTTATTTTGCCTCATTAAGCACTACATTATTTTAACATTTTAACATATTATTTATGTTGAGCGCACATATAAATTTACATAACGAAATTATGTGGTTTATATACTCCAAAAAAAAATTAAAAGCTGCTTTAAGAGCAGCTTTTAGTTTGATAAAGGCTTAACATTAATTTTACTTTTTACTCTCATAAAATGTAATTGTAACACCACCTGATCCCATAGCCGGATCAGAACTCAAATATAATTGATTGTTAAGGTATGCATATTTGCTATCTGCACGCACTTCAAAGGTAGGTACAAGTGAACCAAATTGACCGCCGTTTCGTACAATAATTATTTCTCCATCATCAGTCTGCCAGAGATACCTTGCATCAATTGTCATAGGATTCGAAAGATTCTGATAGTCGGCTCCAGCCGGTATAATTTTAGCATTTATACTTCCAGTTACATTACCGCCAGTTATAGGAATAATATTTCTGTTACCATTATTCTTAGTTGTTCCAACTGATTGGCCGTTTCCAAGGTTAACTAATTCAGTTATGAATCTGTTGCCATTTTTTTCGGAGAATGCCTTTCTATAATCCCATGATTGATCTTGAACATCTTCCGGTTGAGTGACGGTTATGGAATTTGTTGAATCAGGATTAACGGCTACGTTTGATATATCATAAACGCTTATCTTCATCGTTTTAGCTAGGGTATCTACAATACGTCTACCAGCATATTTACCGGAGTTAAGCCAGCTATATGCTCCATTATTCGGAGCTTCAATATCTGGTACCATTCTCACATCATCCTGATTTACAGCAGTCCCGGCATTCCTAAAGTGCACATATTTCCCGTCATTGGTTTTAAACACTAATAACTGCTCAATCTCCATGGCTCCATTTGAAATATCCAACTGAAAGTCAAGACCGCCAGACATAACAGAACCTGTAATTTGCGGCCCTGTTATTGTTCCGCTTTGAACTACAAAAACTTGTCTCTGTCCGTATTGTGTTTTTCCAAGATTATAAATCATGTCAAGTTTCATGTTTGCTTCAAAAACAAGCACCCCTTTTTCCGGTTGTGGGATTCCAGCAGGCATTCCACACGTCCATGATTTATGAGGAATAAGTATCATATTATCAGATTGCTGTGTCGGTTGTGTAGTAATTGGTGTAGGCACTGCAATTTCGTCAACTGGAAAACTAGATATAAAACCCAAAAGATACTTTCTTAACACACCGAAATCAATCGAGTTTGCAGAACCATCGCCATTTAGATCTGCAATAGTTATGTCCTGAATTTCATAACTCCCTAGCAGATACAATCTATACAACCCAAAATCTATTGAATTTACAGAACCATCTGAATTTATGTCTGCGTGTTGAACTGCAAATGAAACCATAGACTTGTTTGACAATAACGTCAGAACAAAAACCACTATTAAAATCCAACATTTTTTCATGTTAAAACCCCTTCCCAAGATCACGTTTCCCGCCTACTTCAAAAAGATAACCTGTGCAACATTTAGTCAGTCTAGATAGTTTTCTGAAATGGCCTTATCAGTTTTTTGAAATACTTTTTATTATAAATTATACTATGAAAAACAGCTTTTTATAAAAGATTGTTTCATAAAAAGCTGTTTTCAAAAATCAAGCATTATACTAAGGTGTTTCAAAAAGTTCACTAGTCATAATTTATAGTTCAAACAGAATAATGAAAGCTTAAAAGCTAATTATTTATACCAAGTAATATAAGTCGTAAACTTCCAAAATCAAGGGAATTAACATCACCATCATTATTGATATCTGCAGCTATATTAGCATTAGAGGAAGGTAAGGAATCAATACCAAGAAGATATTTCCTTAAGTATCCAAAATCAAGGGAATTTACTGCTCCATCACCGTTTACATCTCCCTTTATAATATATGCCGTTGGTGTTGGTGTAGCTGTAGGGACTGGAGTATTAACTGATCCCTTTAAAATTGAAATGGTATTATCGTACCACAACTTCGCAATTTTGCTGTATCCAGTCGTATTTAAATGCAACCCATCCGAAGAAATATCACCATTTTGTGAAAATTGAATATCACTGAGTTTAACAAAATACACTTTTTTACCTTCATTAGCTTTCTGCTGTACTACTCCAGGAACTTTTGCATTATATTGCTTGATCGCTTCAGGCCATGGATAGTAATCTGCTACAAATATTGTAACATTAGGTTTATTTTTCAAAATTTGATCAATCAGATTGCTAAGTCCGGCACTATTTTCGCTTCCTCTTTGAAATACATCATTCCCGCCAATCCATAGAAGTACCACATCAGGATTATATGTATTAAGCCAGTTATCAATATTACTTGCTATCTGGGGAATTGTCCATCCAGAGTGACCTTCATTATCCCTATCGGGTAAACTATTCGGTCCTTTTCTATTTGAGCCTACAAAATCAATACTTAAACCCGCTTGTGTATAATACTTGTATAAATCAGTACGGTAGGAGCCCATATCTGGATCACCCATACCTTCTGTACAAGAATCACCTACCGGCATTATTTTTATTGTTTGCGTTGCACCGCTTGATACCATGAACATTCCGCCTATAATGGCACTAATCAAACCTATTGAAAATATCATTTTAAAAGCTTTTAATTTAAATTTGTACATAATATTCCCTCCCAAATTTTTTGTTAATAAAGCACACATTTCTGTCATAAGTCTCGTACACTCAAAATATAAATTCCGTAGACGTGACGCTGGTCTGCTGCTACTTGAATTACAATAAAAACTTTGATTCTTCAATTGTGATAGAATCAACTTGTATCTTTAGCACACAAACCACAAAACTTCAAATTGACAAATTGAATAAACTTAGATGTAAAAGTATTTGCAGTTCTTACTTTCATAATTTCATTCCTTTCTCTTATAAATTATAATTAGACCATTTCAAAAATAACATATACATTAGTTCTTAAAATCAATTAAGTTTCTTGAAATGGCAATTAATCAGTTATTTTTTATACTACTTTATAGCAAAACATCCATAGTAATTGTGAATTCCTTTAATTATTACTCAACTTCAATCCCCTTGTAGGTGGCATCTTTCTTATCGTTATCTGAAACGATTTCTTCAATTTGAAGAATATAATTATAATGCCTTATATATCTGTCAGGATAATTATAGGCTTGGAACGATGTCAATTTTTCATCTGCTAAACCAGGTACTTTCTTAAAGGTTACATTCTCACTAAAATCCTTCGAACCATCATATGGCTTAAGAACGATTTTAAAATTCTCATTTTTAAGGTAAAATCCCGGAAAATTCTTTGACTCAAAAGATATACAATTCGGGTCAGCAAGCCCAGGAACTATTTTAAATATATGGTCATCTGGTAATATCCCATTCGCTGAAATATAGGCCTCAAAATGTATTTTATGTTGTATAAATTGACCAGGATAATTATATGCTTCAAATTTCATATAAACTGAGTTTGTTTTTGAAGTAGTTAATGTCGGATTAAAAGTCGGTATTATCCCTATATGTGGCATTGGTGTTGGGATTGGTATACGCGTTGGTACTTGTATTGGTATATGTGTTGATACTTGTATATGCGTTGGTATTTGTATTGGTGTTTGTATTGGTGTTTGCATTGGTGTTTGCATTGGTGTTTGCATTGGTGTTTGCATTGGTG
>CAYXPB010000083.1:0-17772 GCA_964466645.1 uncultured Acetivibrio sp.
AGCAGACCCATATGGAAGCCGATGCATATGCAGCCTTTTTTTAAAGAATATGATTACATCGGTGAAGATGTGGGGCAGGAGATATTTGAAAGTGGGGTTTGTTTGCCCAGCGATACGAAGATGACAGACCACGATTTAAATAGGGTTTGTTCGGTTGTTAGGAGGCTGTTCTAATGATGAGTATCCCCTTCAACTTTCCACTTTCCGCTTTCAACTTTCCACTTTCCGCTTTCCACCTTCGGCTTTTCACTTTCCACTTTAAAAGTGATACGAAGATGATGGATGGGGGCTCTAAACAGAGTGTGTGATATTCTTAAAAGGTTGTGGGGAAATAATGAATTGTAAAAAAGGTTCCAACTTTCCAACTGACCAACTTTTCACTTTAATGGTATTTGTTTGCCGAGCGATACAAAAATAATTATCGAGGAGCAGAAGACAATAATCGAGATTATGCGGTCTTGTTTTGAATGAGGATATGAGATAATTATGTATGAGAAATTTTTTAAACGATTTTTAGATATTTTTCTTTGCTCGATTGCTCTTGTCATACTTTTGCCGATTTTCTTGATAGCGGCTATAGGCATTAGATTCTCAAGCAGAGGACATCTTTTTTATTACTCTAAACGAGCAGGACTTAACGGGGCGCCGTTCCGTTTTTACAAGTTTCGTTCAATGCACATAACGAGTCAGCGAAAAGATTTATTTATTGCTGATGCAGATAGGGTGTTTCCGTTTGGCAAATTTATGCGTCGCCTAAAAGTTGATGAACTTCCTCAGTTAATTAATGTGATAAAAGGGGATATGAGTATTGTTGGTCCAAGGCCTATGGAAGTGTCCAGCGTAGATCGAATTTACAGTGGAAAATATAAAAAGATATTAAGTGTTAAGCCGGGGCTTACAAGTGCTGCAAGTCTTTTTGATTATACAGTGGGCGAACAGTATAACAATGATGAGGCCTATAGGATAGATGTTCTTCCTTACAAGCTTGAAATGGAGTTGTATTATGTTAAAAATCAATCGTTTGTGTATGATATACAGCTTATATTTAGGACTATCCTAATAATCATTCAAGTATTGTTCGGCAAGAAGGTTTTTCGAGAACAACCAGAATATCTAATAATAAACAAGATTAGCTGAAGGCATTGCTTAGGGAAAGTTTCACAGTAAATATTACATAATGCAAAAAAAGGGGATTCACCTATGAAAAAGTATTTAGATGTTACAGTGCTTGTTTTTGACTGTGGTGGAAGGCAAGCCCCATCAGTATGTAAAGGTTTCTACCAACTTGGTTGCAGGGTAGTAGCATATTGCAAGTCTAGATTTGATACGGGTTATTTAACCAGATTTGTTTCAAAAAAAATACTGTATAAAGAAGTTGGTGCAAGTGGCGAGACTTTTTATCAATACGGTATTCGTGTAATAAAAGAAGGAAAGTATGATCTTGTGGTACCGCTTGGCGACAACGGTGCATTGTTTCTTTCTCAACATAAAAGTGAGCTTTCCCAGTATGCAAAGATAGCTGTAAATGACTGGGAAATATTTCAGAACATTATTGATAAAACTAAAACGATGCGTATATGTCAGGAAAACAATATTTCGGCTCCTAGAACGGTTTTTAGTGATGACCCGATTGCTGCAATTTATGAGATGGGATTACAGTATCCGGTTGTTGTGAAACCCAAAACCGCGGCTGGTTCCATCGGGTTCAATATTATCCATAGTGAATTAGCGTTAATAAAACTACTGGATAATTATGACAACTCCAATGGACCACTTTTTGTACAGGAATATATAGAGCAAGATGGTGCACCACAATACGGAGCGGATTTATTTCGAGACCGGGATGGTATAATAAGAGCTGCACTGGTAGCAAAGTGTGCAAGGTGGTTTCCAATAGATGGGGGGTCGGGACTTCTTTCCATAACAATTCACGATGATGAAATTGTTGAATCGTGTAAGAAATTGCTTGAAGCATTAGACTGGAATGGATATGCAAATATTGATTTAGTATGGGATGCAAAGGAAAAAAGAGCCAAGATACTTGAAATTAATGGAAGAACGGGAGCTTCGATTAAATTGAACTATTTAGCTGGGGTAGATATGTCAAAATTAATTCTAGAAAACGAATTAGGCTATCCGGTATCGGACCAATTAGAATATACTACTGGAAAGATGGTTTCGTGCTTTTTGGTGGACATATTATGGTTTTTGAAGGCAAAGAATAGATTTTCGGCAAAGCCATCATGGTTTGCTCGATGGCATATTAAGGATGTTGTCTTTTCTTGGGATGATCCTCTTCCGAGTGTTGGATTTTTTATAACGAGTATACGTTCGTTTGGAACCTCTATGAGAAAGAGGAAGAGACTAAAGGAATGATAAGTGAATGGGTAAAAAAAATTGAGGATAGTTAGTGAGATGGAATCGCGTGCACCGGCCGAATTGTTTCGGCTGATTGTAGAAAACACAGACAGTAATCAGGATAATATAGGACTTTTATTGATAACAACATGGGAACCTCTGATTGGAAAAGGGCCATCCTCGAAAGGGGGGGTTCATCTGTATGCGATATTGTATTATCTACGAGAATTTTGCAAGAGGCTGGAGCAGACTATTTGTTGATACCACGCAACATTTCACATTATTTTTTTGATGACATTTTAAAACAGATAGAAATCAAAATTATAAGTATGGTTGAGGAGACTGTTTAAAGTGTAGCCTTAAAAAGTCATAAAAAAGTTGGTGTATTAGTGACAAATGGTGCTTTTAAAGTGGGCATACATCAAAATTGTTTGCAAAAGTATGGAATACAATTGATTATTTCTAGCGATAACAAACGACAGGAAGTAATGAGGTTTATATATGACGGTGTAAAAGCAAACTGCAAGAGCCATGAGAAGTCTTTGTAATGAAGACAATCGCTGCAAAAATCTGTAAGTGAGGTGCTAATACAATAATACTTGGATGCACAGAGCTGTCAGTTGGATTTAAAATGTATTGTATAGAAACAAATAGTGCAAATTCAATAGAAATTTTAGCAAATACCGCTATCAAGAAGACGAATATAGGATATGGGGGATTAGAATGGCATACTTTAAACTTGAGAAAACACTTCCTGAATATGAAGTGTGGAAATTTAAACCAACATTTTTAAAGGCATTTCAGATGCATATGGAACCCGTTACACTATCTTGACGCATCCGCTGTATGATAGAATATTTTGTAGGGTATGAGGTCTATTATATACGTAAGAATAACGAATGGGCGGGATATTGTGTTATTTCTAATGGGAAAAACCGCCGATATTCGTTTTCAACTTCTGATGATATTATATTTGGGCGGTACATGATATGCGAGCCATTTAGAGGACAAGGCTTATCAAAAAAAATGCTAAAAACGATTTTGATGGGAATTGATTTGAAATATAAACACGCTTATGCGTTTGTCCACGAAAGCAATATTCCAAGTAATCGTGCATTACAAAAAATCGGGTGCAAAGAAATAAAAAGATTCTTTATAACAGGTTTTTTTCGTAGATTATCTTTTGATTCTTTGGGTGATTACATATTGTATGAATTTAACCGGGAGGGGAAAATATCATGAATGTGTTGGTAATTGCCCCCCATCCAGACGATGAGATTCTTGGATGCGGCGGCACAATAGCAAAACATGTAGCTAATGATGATGATGTATACGTGTGTATTGTTACTCGTGGTTATCCACCTGTGTATAACCATCCACGGGAGGTGCTTGACAATCTTCAACATGATTTATTTGACGAAATACAAGCTGCACATAAATTATTGAATGTCAAAAAAACCTTTTATTTGCAGATGCCAGCGGTGATGATGGAAACGGTACCAAGATATGAGCTAAACGGGAAAGTATCCGGGCTTATAAAAGAGGTTGAACCAAATGTGATTTATATTCCGCACTTCGGAGATATGCAGAAGGACCATGCTATCACGTCTGAAGCGGTTATGGTTGCGGTGCGTCCTAAATTTGAGTATAATGTACAATATGTATATGCATATGAGACACTTTCTGAAACCGAATGGAACATTCCGCATGCCGCAAACGCTTTTATGCCGAATGTCTTTATTGATATATCTGACTATTTGGGTATAAAGCTTGAAGCGATGGCTTGTTACAAGTCACAGATTAGCCTTTCTCCTAATCCGAGATCACTGGAAGCTGTTCAGGCCCTAGCTAAATTTCGTGGTTCTACGATGGGGACAAGAGCTGCAGAAGCATTTACGCTTATTAGGGAATATAGGGAATAAGGTGAAGAAAATGGAAAAGATAATTATTATCGGAGCTGGTGGTTTTGGGCGTGAGTTGCTTCTCTGGATAAAGGATATTAATGCTGTGAAGCCTACATGGGAGATTGCTGGATTTATAGATGATGATATTTATGCTTTAGATAATGTAGAATGCGATTATGGCATTATTGGCACATTGAAAGATTGGGAGCCTAGAGAGGATGAGGTCTTTGCTCTTGCTATTGCTGATCCCCACACAAAGGGAAAGATTGCAAACATGATGAAATCTAAAGGGGCGAGGTTCGCAACAGTTATACATCCCACGGCAATTATTGCGCCGTTTTCTCATTATGGTGAAGGCTTTATAATGTTTCCGTATTCCAAGTTGTCCTGCAACTCAAATGCTGGTGATTTTGTGACATTGCTGTCATCACCAATCGGACATGACACTAAAATTGGGGACTATACTACTATTAGCGGAAACTGCAATGTTGTACGAAACGTGGAAATTGGGAAATATGTATTTTTGGCTGCTGGTGTATGTATTGCCCAGAATATTCATGTTGGAGATAATGCTTACCTTGGTCTTGGTAGTGTTGTGCTGAAAGACGTGCCAGAAGGAGTTAAGGTGTTTGGTAATCCGGCGAGAGCAGTTCCGGGAAAGTAGGAGGTAGTTTATGACAATACAACGTTTATGGCATACTATACGGCTTTGGACAATTCGTGGGGATAGACAAAGGGCAGAGTATGCAAAGAGAAACAACATATACAGAGGCGTTGGTGAAAATGTCGGCATTATGGATAGAAAGGTACCTCTTTATTCTCAACTTATAGAGTTTCATAATAACATTCAGGTGGCCTCTGGTGTATCTTTTTTGACGCATGATGCAACAAATTCTATGCTATCTAGAATTATGTGTACGTGGGGGGGGGGGGTAAAACCGCAAGAGATAATAGGATGCATAGAAATAATGGATAACGTTTTTATTGGTTCTCATACATTAATTTTATCAAATGTTCGGATTGGACCCAACGCTATTGTGGCTGCGGGGAGTGTTATCACGAAAGATGTTCCTCCGAATAGTGTAGTAGCGGGAGTACCTGCTAAAGTCATTGGAACCTTTGATTCATATATGGAAAAACGAAAAGATAGGATATACCCAGCGGGGCTAAGGCCTATCGGCCAAGAAATAAGTCCTGAATTAGTAGACTATATGTGGAAAGAGTTTACTAAAAAGAGAAAATAAAATAGGAGAAAAATAATGGATACTATTTCAAGCATGTTCTTTCGAAGTGCAAAAATGAATTCTAATAAAAAGGCTATTTGGTGTGATGGACAAGAGATGACATACATACAGCTTGCTGAGTTTGTTGGTAGATATGCGAACTACCTTTCACATCACGGTGTAGCATATGGAGATATTATAGGAATACCTATGACAAACAGTATTGAATCTGTAGCTCTAATGTTGACAGCGGCAACAATAGGGGCAGGTCTGGCACCGATTAATCCGACTATTCCAATCGATGCAACTAAGGCGCAATTTTCTGCTGGAAATGTTAAGCATATAATTGCAAGAAAAGCTTTCTGGAAACAGATGAGAAAAAACAACATATCAGTTGAAGGCTGTATGCTATGCTTAGATGATGAATTTGAAGGTGTAGATAACTTTGCTTCTGTTTATGCTGAAAGTTCAGACGTGCCGGATTACAGACATATCACCGGAAATGAAACATACATTCTCACAATGACCTCTGGTTCAACTGGCGATCCCAAACCGATTGAACTGACACAGGAGAACAAGGTAAAACGTATAAAGGCGCATTATAGTCTTTTCAAAATCACACCCGAGGATAATGTGTTGGCAGCAACACCACTATACCACTCGTTGGCTGAACGGCTTGTATTGTTGCCTTTACTTATTGGTGGTACGTCAATACTACTTCCACGGTTTACACCTGATATTTGGTTGAACTGTGTGCGCGACCAACAGGTAACATTTACAATTCCTGTATCTGCACAGCTAGCGCAAGTGGCACAACTTATCTCCAGTCCTTTTGCACCGGATATTACAAGCCTTCGATGTGTTGTATCTTCTTCGGCACTACTTGAGCCGCACGTGAGGAATGAACTTATTGCAAAACTGAAATGTGATTTCCATGAAATGTATGGAACAAGCGAGGTTTCCACTGCAACAGACATAGACTTTCGTGAAGCTGCGACGAAACAAAGATCAGTAGGGCGGGCAATTCCGCAAGCGGATATAAAGATTATCCGTGATGATGGAACAGAGGCTGCTATAAACGAAATTGGTGAAATAATTGTGAAATCGGAGCTTGAGTTCAATGGATATTATAAGTGCCCGGATCTTACAAAGGCTGTTTATACAAAGGATGGATACTTCAAAACCGGTGATCTTGGACACATGGATTCTGATAAGTATCTATACTATAATGGGCGTAAAAACGAAATAATTATTACTGGTGGCATCAATGTATATCCGCACGATATTGAAAGCGCTCTTGAAAAACTTGAGGGTGTAAAGGAATGTGCAGCATTTCCATATCCAGATGAACGTCTTGGTGAGGTTGTTGCGTTGGCAATTGTGCCGGATGAATACTTGACTATGAGGGAGGTAAAGATTTTTTGTGCGAGAAATCTGGCTGATTTTCAACAGCCGCATAAGATTTTCTTCCTGGGGGAACTGCCCAAGAATGTGATGGGAAAACTTATAAAAGGAAAACTGCCGGAAGCTGTAGCAGGCATGGAGGGCTGATATATGAGAATTAGGGAGTTTATTTTGGAAGAACTGCAGAGGGAGTATTCATTCAAACCAGATGTAGATGTTGACAGTATTAACTACGTAAAAGAGGGATACATGGACTCATTGTCTATTGTTCAGTTTGTTGTTGAAATAGAGGATGAGTTCGGGATTGAGTTTACCAACGAGGAGATGGAAAGCCTTGATTTCTGTATTGTTGGTAAGCTTATTAAGATGGTAGAAAACAAGGTAACAAACATTCGAAACCTTTAGAAATCCTTAACGGTATAAGGGTATTCTATTCATCTTTGGAACTGCTAGACTCCAGAATGTACATGTTATCGATTAAAGGTGAAAAAAGGTTGTACTGGTGGACCCTGTACAGGATGAGGAAATGGTGGAATGGCTACATTTCAGAGGGATAAGCTCGGCAAGTATTATTGTCACACATGAACATTATGATCATATGTTGGGTATCGATTTCTGGGAACAGAGATTGGTATGTCAAGTTATTAGTACTGTAAAAGCTGAAAAGTCAATGCCTTTACTGGGAAAAAACCTTTCAAAGTATAATGATTTTGTGCTGATTGGTATGAAAGTGAAATTTGATAACCATGTATTACAAAATATAATATCCAAAAATTTATCGTGTGAAGCAGATATTACATTCGACGATAAAATGCTTTTGCAGCTTGGAAACAATACCATAAGGCTTATAGCTATTAGCGGACACAGTCCAGGTAGTCTATTAGCGATGGTCAATGATAGCTTCTTGTTTACAGGTGATAATTTGATAAAGGATAAAGAAACCATCCTTTTCATGCCTGAAGGGAACGAAATAGAATACCGACAGAAAGGTTATGCCTTATATAAGTGGCTTACTTGAGCAGATAATCGTGTTTCTAGGATATGGTGAAGGCGGTAAGCTGGGTGAAATACTTGTAAATCACCCAGATTATTTAAATAAAATCATCTAAAATAGGGAGAATAAAATGGGTAAATTAAAGTACGTGTCTGCCGTGGATGAAAACGGAGTTCTTAAAAGCAGAACACAATTTAAAGTAGGAAATACGATTGTTGGAAAAGACTTTCTTGTAATAGCGGGTCCCTGCAGCGTAGAAACCGAGGAACAGGTTATGGAGGCAGCGTTGGCGGTCAAAAAAGCTGGGGCAAATATGCTTCGTGGAGGTGCTTACAAGCCTCGCACATCTCCTTATTCTTTTCAGGGACTTGGGCGTGTCGGCTTGACATATTTGCGTAAGGCCGGTGATGCAGCGGGTATTCCTATTATTACAGAAGTAGTTGATACACGTGATGTGTATTTGGTTAGCGAGTATGCAGATGTATTGCAGATTGGTGCTCGTAATATGCAAAACTTTTCACTTTTGGTAGAAGTAGGACGTATTAATAAGCCGGTGCTTCTCAAGCGTGGCATGTATTCGACTATAGATGAATGGCTAAACTGTGCAGAATACATTATGAGCAATGGTAATCTTAATGTAATGCTTTGTGAGCGTGGTATTCGTACCTTCGAAACTTATACAAGAAATACGCTGGATTTGAGTGCGGTCTGTGCGGCTAGGGGCTTGTCTCATCTTCCTGTTATCGTTGATCCATCTCATGCTACCGGACGTGTCGAGATGATAAAACCTATGAGTCTCAGTGCAATTATGGTTGGCTGCGATGGCTTGATGATTGAAGTGCACCCCAATCCTAAGTGTGCGAAGTCCGATGCTGATCAGCAATTAACACCGGAGCAGTTTGTGGACTTGATGATGGATGTTAATAAAACGTTAAGGTTCAGAGAAGGGTTCGGAAGATAACGAATAGACGCCAGAAAAGAACTAGTACGTGTGAGCACATCAAAACCGCATAATATGGTTATTGGAAAAGGATTACTTAATGATGTCGGGATATATATCAGTGAAATATCAAAAGCAAGCCGTGTTTTGCTGGTTTCCGATGATAATGTATATTTATTTTATGGTGGTGGAGTGAAAAGAGAGCCTGGTGGAGCTGGTTTTGCCGTTGGTGATATGACTGGATTTGCGGTTGCCGTGTATATGAGAAGAATTGATTTTGTTCAAATTCCTATTACTTTGTTACTAGCTGCAGATGTTTCTGTAGGTGGTAAAACGGCTATTGATTTGGAACACGGAAAGAATCTTGTTGGAGTCTTTTGGCATCCGCTTTTGGTGCTTTGTGACTGTAACATATTGCAAATACCTTCCAGAAAGCAGTTTGAAAATGGCATGCCTGAAATAATCAAATATGGCATTACCAGGCTTGTGGAATTAATGAAAATAGACAAAAAAACTAAGGCCTAGAAATCACGATAATTTTACCAGTTAATTACGGTAATTGTAGAATTGAAAATTTTGATTCTGACGAAATATTAAATCTATTGAGGTGAACTATGAAAAAGACAATCACAATAGGAATGGTTGGTGCTGGTCGAGCCACAGAACTTCATATGGGCGGATATGACAAGGTGCACGGTATCAATATTCGCTACAAGTGGGTTTTTGCAAAGCGTAAGGAACAATTGGTTTCAGCTAAGCAGCGATACGGATTCGAGTTGACTACAACGAATTTTGACGATCTGCTTAATGATTTTGAAGTAGATGTAATTGATATATGTACGCCCCCATATATGCACTCACAGGGGGTAGTAAAGGCTTTGAATGCTGGTAAACATGTTATCTGCGAAAAGCCCTTGACCGGATATTTTGGCATGCCTGAAGATGAAAGACCGATAGGTGACAAAGTCCCCAAAGAGAAAATGTATGAAGGTTGCTTGGCTGATATAAAAGAAATTGAAAGAGTAGTCAAAGCATCTAACAAGTATTTTATGTATGCAGAAAACTTTGTTTATGCACCGGCAATTCTTAAGGCAGCAGAAATTGTTCAGGCAAAGAAAAGCCGGATTCTTTACATGAAAGGCGAAGAAAGTCTGAAAGGTTCTAGTTCGTCAGTTGCAGGTGAATGGGAAAAGACCGGTGGAGGTACTTTCATTCGCACTGGTACACACCCACTATCAGCTATTTTATGGCTAAAACAGCGAGAAGCAAAAGCACGAGACGTTGAAATTGGTGTAAAGAGTGTCCTTGCAGATATGGCACGAATTACTCCGAGCCTTTCTGAATACGAGCATCGACACATTGCTGCAAAGCCATATGATGTGGAGGATTGTGGGACCGCAATCATTGAGTTTACAGATGGAACTCGAGCGGTTGTTATAGCAACTGATACACTTCTAGGCGGCAGCAAGAACTATGTAGAGCTTTATTGTAACGATGCAGTTGTTAACTGCACTTTAACACTGAATAATTTAATGAGCAGTTACTTTCTTGATGAAAATGGACTTGAAAATGTCCCAATCTCTGAAATGCTGTCAAGTAAGATCGGGTGGAATAATCCGTTCATTTCAGATGAAATTATTCGTGGATATACAAATGAGATTCAAGATTTTATGGAAGCTATCGCGGAAAATAGAGAGCCAAAAGCCGGATTTGAATTGGCAAGAGACACCGCAAAAGTTGTGTATGCGGCATACCTATCAGCTGAGCGGGGTAAGAGAATTGAACTGTAAGTAATGATTGATATGATTATAGATAACAAATCTGGTACTGTGTAGAATGTTGGATAGAAAGTCTGTAGGTTGGATATAGTTTATTTCTATACATAGATTGCAATGGATACGGATAACTGTAAATGGTTTGCGGCACATATCATCAGTTAGCTGATTTGCTGTAACAAAATCACTGACGTCAAGGTGATGAAACACCCTCATGAATGTATGCGGAATCGGAATTGTAGTTACGAATACGATTGGCTTTATGCCAATAAATTTGCAATATATTCAGTTGTACCAGTTCTATTATGATATTATATATAGTTTCGATGAGGTTCAATTCTTGATTGATGCAGATGAAAAAGACTACAGGGTACTTTATGGTCTTAGAATATCGTGCCATCAGATTGTTATATAAATGAAGCTTCAGATTGGCAAATGCTGAGGCATTATGCCGAAAGCTGCGAGAATTGTTTGAATTTTTGCAGAAGTAGGTATTATATAAAGTAAATGCTACATTCATTAAATAAGTATTTTGAAGAAGCATTGCTTATTCCTTCTGCAGGTGATAATTTTATTAGTTGAAATAGAGGAATAAAAATGAGAGTTTTAGTGTATGGAGTAAGTTCGTATTTGATGGGTGGAATAGAAACTTTTCTGTTTAATATGAATAGCCATATGAGTGAGAATTGCATTTTTGACTATGTTATAATAGGTAATCACACTATCCACGAAAAGGAAATTAAATCGAAGGGTGGGAAAATATATTTTATTGCACCAAGACGAAAAATGAAACAAAATATGTGTGACTGGAAAAATATACTTGATAAAAACAAGAAAGATATAGATGTTGTCTATTTTAATCTTTTTTCACTTTCTTGGATTGCACCTGTTCAACTATGTAGAAAACTTGGATATTCGGTGGTCGTCCATTCTCATAATAATAATCTACATGATTGCGGATTTGTACTTAAGACAATGCATCAGATAAATAAGTTACTTCTGAAGGTTATGAAAATAACACGATTGACAAATTCTAAATTATCATCGAAATTTATGTTTGGTAATGCTAAAGAAGGGCAGATGATATATAATGCGATATCTGTTAATCGTTTTATGTTCAGACAGGATATCAGAGATAGGGTTCGTTTGGAATATGGCCTTTCTGATAAACATGTGTATGGATTTTCTGGAAGAGTCATGTATCAGAAGAATCCATTGTTTTTGGTTGAAATTTTTAACGAAATTCGAAAAATTGACCAAAAGGCTGTTCTAATGATCGCTGGGGATGGTAATTTGATGGATGATTTAAAAGCGTCAATAAAAGAGAAAAAAATAAGGGACAAAGTAATTCTACTTGGGAATATAAAAAATATTGAAGATTTTTATCAGGCAATAGATGTCTACATTTTGCCATCGCGTTTTGAAGGACTTGGTATAGTTTTAATAGAAGCACAAACGGCCGGGCTTCCGTGTTTAACATCCGCAGATGTTGTTCCACCCGAAGCAAAAGCAACGGACTTATTGCAATATGTTCCGTTAAAGGAAAATCCACGGGAATGGGCGGAAGCTGCCGTTAAAGCGTTAGATAGGAATGTGGATAGAACAAAATATAGCGGACAAATAAAAAGTAGCAATTTTAATATTGAAATAGAAGCAAAACGCCTTGAGGCTATTCTTGTGAAGGCAACCAAATGTAATTAGGGTTTTAATATATACAGGAGTGTCAGCAAATGACTGGAATTGAAATAAAAAAAGAACAAACTTTTGATAGTATAAAGATAAGGAAAGGTCGCGGCTATGCGTTCTTAGTTGCAATTTTTCCGATTGTTATGATGTATGAAGTCCCCCTTGTTGGGATAGGTTTTTCAACGTTTCTGGTAATTATTTCTGCTTTTTATGCAACATTCATTGTATTAATGGGAGCAAGGGCAATCCAAACCAAGTTATTTTTACCAATTATTATCTATATTGCATACGTTTTACTGAAAACCGGATGGAATGTAAATAGTATAATTCTATACTTGTCAGTTGCAGTACATTTATTTGCAATATCAACGGGGATATTAAAATTCAATCATATTAAGCGTTACATTGTTTTGATATCTTCAATTGCTTCTATTTTCGTAATTATTCAAACGATATTCCATTATCTATTTGGGGGACACATTCCATTAATTGCAATAGATTTGTGCCTTGATGAAATGGAACAATATCGTTTATCAATTACTACAGGGTTATCAACCGCTAGTGGTAATTTATACCGCCCCTCAGCATTTTTCCTGGAACCATCTCATTTTGCGCAGTATGTATTTATAGGACTAGCTTTTTGTTTGTTTGGTAAGACAGTGAATATAAAAAAAACAATACTGCTTACCACAGGTATTTTGCTAACTACTTCTGGAATGGGCATAGTTATGGTGGCATGTGTTTGGGGATGGTATGTATTAACTGTTGTTAAAGGGACTAATATTTTAAAAAAAATCATTCGCTTTTTCCTATTTGGTATTATCGCAGTGATAGTAATTGTATTTCTTCTACAGATTCCATTAATTCAGAATGCTCTAGGAAGAATTTTTGCACCTATGGAGTATTCCATGAATAGTTATAATGCAATCTGGGGACGCACTTTATACTGGGATAGATACATTACATCGTTGAGTGGTATGGATAAATGGTTTGGCAAAGGTTTTTCTGAATTGCCGGATGTATATTTTACGGGTTTAATGAAAATGCTTTTCTGTTATGGCATAGTAGGTACCACACTATTTTATTTATCGTTGTTTCCATTTATTAGAAACAAATCGGGTATGGTTGTGTGTATTGCTTTAATGATTGGTGGATTAATGGTATTTGCAAACTTGAGCGGATTCATATCACTAATTCTTTATTTTGGAGTGATGCTTTCTGCTACGCCGCGAAAATTGGAGGGAGCGTAGTGTCGAACTCATCAATCAAGATATTATACAAAAATTCTATACTACTCTACATAATGACGGGTGCTAAGTTTGTACTACCACTAATAATTACTGCTTGTCTTACAAGAAGGCTTGGAACTGAAAACTATGGAATTATAACATACATGACCTCTGTAATGGGATATTTTATTCTTTTGTTTGATTTTGGTTTTAATTATTCTGCAACTAAAAAAATATCTCAGAACAGAAACAACAGAAGTATTGTAAATAAAACGATAGGAGCAATTTTTACAGCTAAATTATTGTTGGTTCTGGTAGGACTTGTAATACTTTTTGTTTTAATCCCTTTGATTAATATTCTTCGTAACAATTTGGTACTTGTTTTACTATATTATTTTTCGACTGCCGCACATATTTTCTTACCCGATTTTTTATACCGCGGATTGGAAAAAATGGAGGGTGTAACAATTCGATATATTCTAGCTAAACTTATTTCGGCAGCATTGATTTTTATAGCAGTACAAGATGAAAGTGATTTGTTGCTTATACCTTTATTTTATTTCCTAGGAACTGCTGTTGCCTCAATATATACTATTCGACATATGATAATAAAGCTAGGCTATCATTTTTCATTTTCTGGTATTAAGGATGCAACAAACGAATTAAAAGATTCATTTATATATTTTGCTTCAACTTTTGCTACCACTGCGTTGAGTGTGACAAATACACTTGTTATGGGTATTGTTAACCTTTCGGTAGATGAAATTGCTTATTGGGGGATTGCATTTCAAATTATTCAAGCAATACAAGCAATGTATGATCCGATAACAACGAGTATATATCCACATATTGCTGCGAAAAAGAATTATAAACTCGTCTTAAAAATAACGGGTGCATTGACACCTGTTGTGGTTATTGGCTGTGTTGCAACCTATTTCTTATCTGGTGTCGCGATAAACATATTAGCAGGTAGTGATTACAGCGCAGCTGTACTTGTTTTGAAGATGTTGATTCCAATCCTGCTGTTTTCATTTATAGCACAAATGATTGGATTTCCACTTTTAGGTGCTATCGGGGGGCAAAAAGAAGTAACTAAGAGTACTATAATATCAGCTTGTTTTCATTTGCTCGGTATAATTTTTTTAATAGTTTTAGGAAAATTCTCTTTGACATCAGTTTCTATATTAAGAGTTATGTCGGAATTCGTGTTGATGTCGGTTCGTGTTTATTTTGTTGTCATATTCATAAAGGCACTCAGGCATAAAGATGTAGTGGGTTGCTAATGTTGTTATACTAGGGGGAATAAGAGTGAAAAAAATAGGCCAGATAACATTATATGATTACAATTATGGTTCTGCATTACAATGCTATGCAACTCAACAGATACTTAAAAAATTGGGCTACGAGTGTGTGCTTTTTCGTGAACAGGTTAGAAGCAGATTAAAGTATAAAATATTGTACATAACCAAGGCTGGAGTGAAAACTGTAGCTTATCCCAAGTATATAAAGGAATTCTATAGAATGATGCAATCCCAAAGGAAAACTGCCTTATCTTCTTTTGTAGAACAAGATTTTCTTGGGATTCAAAAGTTTATACATGAAGATATAGAATCTGTTACACTAGATTACCGTGAGATGGTAGAAGAGGCAAAAAAAGAGGACTATGTTGCTTTTATATCTGGAAGCGATCAGGTATGGAATGGCAGCTGGTTTTTGAGAAATGATGCATATTTTTTGAGGTTTGCACCGAAAGAGAAGCGAATTGCATGGGCTCCAAGTTTTGGGGCTGATACCATTGCTGAATATAATTTACGGAGAATGCGAAAAGATATAGGGAATTATCGATTCTTATCAACCCGTGAATTAAGTGGGGTTGGTATTGTCAAGGAACTAACCGGAAGAAACGCTGTGCGAATCATTGATCCTGTACTACAACTTACTGCGGAACAATGGCGTAATAGTTATGAAAACAAGGAAGATAGTATAGCGCCGTGCAGATATGTTTTTTGCTATTTTTTGAACGAACCAAATTCCAAGGCTCTTAATTATTTGAAATTGAAAGCCAATGAAGGCTTTACCATTCTTGCCTTTGCTAGCAGATATGAATGTTTGCAGGAAATCAAAAATGTTGTATTTACAGGTGGAAGTCCCTGGAATTATTTGTACTTGCTTGGGCATGCAGATTATGTGTGCTCTGACTCCTTTCACGCACTAGCATTCTCTATTGTGTTCCATAAAAAAATGCTCATTTTTCATCGTCAGTATACACATTCGACTGACCAGTCTGGAAGAATTAAGTCATTATTGAATCAATTAAAAATTCCTGATAGGTTCATCGGTTTAGGGGATGATGTTCCAAACGTAGAGAATGAGATGGATTTTGATTATATGGATAGGGTATTATTGGATGAGGGAATCAATGCGGCCACTTATTTATTGTCTGCTTTGCATGACTGTGAGGCATCATTATGAAAACAGTGATTCCTGATATGCAAAAGTGTTGCGGTTGTGGAGCATGTGAGCAGGGTTGCAGATTTAATTCAATTAAAATGATTGCTGACAAAGAAGGATTCCTTTATCCAGAAATAGATGAGGATATGTGCAAGAATTGCGGAAAATGTGCACGAATATGTCCAGTTAATAAGATGGTCGCCAAAAACACACCTGGTGAGGTTTATGCGGCAATAAATTTAAATGATTCCATTTTGTCAGATAGTTCTAGCGGTGGTGTTTTTACTGCAATCTCAGAAAGTGTTCTTGAGTCTGGGGGAGTGGTTGTTGGATGTGTTTTTGACGAGAATTTTCATGCAAAGCAAGTTTTTGCAGAATCAAAAAAACAATTGTCTAGTATGAGGGGCTCTAAGTATGTCCAAAGCAATACGGAAGAAACATATAAGAAAACAAAAGAATTACTTGAAAGTGGGAAACTGGTACTATATACTGGCACCCCGTGTCAAATTGCTGGTTTAAAAGCTTTCCTTACAAAGAACTATGAGAATCTTCTTACTGCTGACTTCGTATGTCATGGTGTACCAAGTCCTGAACTTTTTATTTATCATGTGACCTGGCTTGAGAAAAGAGTGAATAAGGGAAAACTTACTTATTTTCGATTTAGGACAAAGAATGATCCAGAACATAGAAACCTATACTATTTCAATTATCAATTTGAAAAAACAAAACATGTGTTTTGTGGATCGGCAGCATTAGATCCGTATTATTCTGCGTTCCTGAATGCGAAAACCTATAGAGAAAGTTGTTACCAGTGTAAATATGCAAGTAGCAAGAGGGTCAGCGATTTTACATTTGCTGATTATTGGGAAGCAGAAAAATTTCATCCTGAGCTAAAGGATATCTGTGGTATATCGGTTCTTTTGTTAAATACATCGACAGCTATTGAGTGGAGGCACAGGATAGAACGAAAGATGAAACTCACGTCAAGCAAATTGAATTGGATAAAAGCGGTAAACCATAACCTGAGCAACCCAGCAAATAGACCAGAAGCAAGAGATGAAATATATAGTTATATCAACGAGAATGGGTACGACAGGTGGGCTACTCAGTATTGTTCTACACTAAAATGGAAACTGATGAAGATATACGGTTCGTTACCAGTAATGGTGAAAAAAATGTTGCACAAATAAATAAAAGGCTGGTTAACAATATTGAAAGCCCCTTGAACAAAAGGACTAATGAGGACAGGTTTAATGTTGAAAGATAAAGACTATTAGAGACAGGCTCCAATGATCACCACTTTATTCCAGTCATTCAATCAAGTTAAATAACACAAGGGGACGGAGGTTTTGTGTACTTTATGAGAAAGCAAAGGGAACAATAAAAATGAAGTCCTGCAAAGCAATAAAACCAGCGGTAGATCTGGGAATCAGATGTTTACTTGTTACAAAGCAAAGGCTATGTTAAAAGAAATGTCGCCAAGAAATTAGGAAGGCAGTTTTGATGGAGAAATATTTCGGCGAATATAAAAAAACAATAGTATATATATGTAGAAATATATAGATTAGAAATAAAATTAGTGAGTTCATTGGATTTTGAAAGAGTCATAATATAATAGCCTGTCTAATAGGGCATGTGATTAAAACATATTAGAAATGTGTTGCTTTTATCATTTTTTTGGGGGGGGGGATAGCCGAATGTTTTCCATGTATCAATTTGGGTTTAGGGTTCATGAGGATCCAAAAGTATGGCAGGAACAAATATCAAATTTGTTCGGTGTTGAATTTAAAATGGATACGATAGTTAAT
>CAYXPB010000084.1:0-15746 GCA_964466645.1 uncultured Acetivibrio sp.
CATGTTAGAAGCAATTCATACAGCTGCAAAATATTCGGGTAGTTACAAATTTCATGAAGGCCATTTAAAAAAAATAACCTAATGTTATTTTAAAAAACTTTTTAATTGCCATTTCAGTATGTTGATAAAATAATTAAATATGTTAAAATTAATAGGAATATTTATTTGAAGAATTATAGATACTGGGGTGTTCCAATGCATTTAAAAAGGCTTGAGATACAGGGATTTAAATCGTTTGCAGAAAAAATAAATTTAGAGTTCAATTCAGGTATTACAGCCGTTGTCGGTCCTAACGGAAGTGGCAAGAGCAATATTTCCGATGCCATACGGTGGGTCTTAGGGGAGCAAAGCGCTAAGACCTTGAGGGGTGGAAAGATGGAGGATGTCATCTTTGCCGGCACAGAACACAGAAAACAGTTAGGTTTTGCTGAAGTATCCCTTACAATTGACAATGAGGATCACTCTTTACCCCTTGATTTTAGTGAAGTTACCATAACAAGAAGGGTATACCGTTCAGGGGAAAGTGAGTACCTTATTAACAAGAGTTCATGTAGGCTTAAGGACGTGTATGAGCTATTTTTAGACACAGGTATCGGCAAGGATGGATATTCTATTATCGGGCAGGGAAGAGTGGATGAAATACTTAGTACCAAATCAGAAGAGAGACGTAATCTCTTTGAGGAAGCTTCAGGAATAATGAAATACAAGGTTAGAAAGATAGATGCTGAAAAAAAGCTTGAACTCACAAGACAGAACCTCGTTAGGATCAATGATATTATAAATGAGCTTGAGACCCAGTTAGAACCTTTAAGGCAGCAATCAGATGTTGCAAAGAGATATTTGAATTTGAGAGATACCTTAAAAGAGTTAGAGATAAATGTTTATATAGAAAATATTTCTAAGTTTAAGGAAAAAATAAAGGAGTTTGAGGAAAGTTATATTTCTATCAAGGATAATATCGACAGTGACAACAAGAAGCTTGAGGATATAACTTTGCTCAATCAAAAGAAGCTTGTTCTGTTAAAAGAGCTTGAGACAAAGATTGATAATTCAAGGCAGGAGTTTTACAATCTTGAAAACAGTTTAGAGAGGTGTAATTCCGAAATTAAGCTCAATAATGAGAAAAAGAGCAATCTTTTCTCAAATATTTCAAGGCTCGATACAGAAATTGAAGAGATAGACGAAAAGCTTGTAAGTATATCTAAGGAAGAAGCTGCAAAAAATGAGAAGATAAAGTATTTAAATGAAAGACTTGCCGAATATAACGGGAAGCTTGAAGAAGCTGATAAAAAACTTCAGGCAGTTTTATCTACTTTAGGTGAACATGAAAGACATATTGAAAATATGAAGTCTAGCATCATGGACAAGTTGGATTTGCAGTCGGATAAAAAGACTCAGATCAATAATGTTAAAAACCACATTGAGGTTATCAATAAAAGAAAGTCAGGTATTGATGACGAAGTAATGCAGCTTGCCTTAGAAAAAGATCGAGAAGGTATGAAAAAAGAAGACCTTTCTGATAGCATTTCAAAGACAAAAGAGCTGATAAAAGGTGCAAAAATCAGGTTAGAGGCATTAAATATCAAAAAAGGTGAATTAGGGCATACGCTTGAAGATGAAAGAAAGAAACAGAACACCGTAAAGTCCGACATACAGTTTAAAACTTCAAGGCAGAAGATGCTTAAGGATATGGAAAGAAACCTTGAAGGTTATAATAGAAGTGTAAAATTGGTATTGCAAGCCTGTCAGCAGTCACCCCAGTTCGGCAAGGGTATTCACGGGGCTTTAGCTCAGTTAGTTAAGGTTAAAGGCAAGTACGAGACTGCCATCGAGATGACTCTTGGTGGAGCACTTCAAAACATTGTTACTTCAACTGAGGAAGATGCTAAAAGAGCAATTGAGTATTTAAAAAGCAATAGGCTTGGTAGGGCGACTTTTTTACCTATTTCTTCAGTTAACGGAAGAACTTTTGATGATAATACTTTAAAAAATATAAAGAATCAGGAAGGTTTTGTAGGTGTTGCCTCCGACTTGATTTCCTATAATTCTGAGTATAGAGGTATAATACTAAGTTTTTTAGGAAAGGTTGTTATAGTTGATAATCTTAGTTCAGGGATCAAAATGGCCCAAAAATTTCGCTACAGCTTTAGAATAGTTACCCTTGAAGGAGATATCTTGAGTACCACCGGATCTATGGCTGGAGGTAGCAAGGAACATAGGGAATCTGGGATATTGAGCAGAAACAGGGAAGTGCAGGAGATTGATGAGGCACTTGTGAGCCTTAAGGATGAAGAGGCTGCTCTAGAAAAAAGAATAAATGAGATTTCACAAAAGCTTGGAGAAATTATTAATGATATTTTAATTGAAGAAGATAGCCTTAAAAACAATGAACTTGTCAAGGTTAGAGATGAAAGTCATTTGGTCCAGATTGAGGATAATATAAAGAGAACCATTGCAAGAATGGAGATGCTCAGACAGGAGAAGGAACAACTGTCAAGGCAGGAACAAAATACCGAACAAGAGCTTTCAAAATATGTAGAAGAATTGAATTGTATTGAAAACGAGATTGCCGAAACGAAAAGAATTGTTGCAGACTACCAGGACAAGCATAAGGAAGGTCAGTCCGCCCGTGATGCCCTACACACATATATCACCGATTACAAGATTTCTGTAAATTCAATTGTAGATAGTATTGCCGGGGTCAATGAAGCTCTTGAAAGGATTGTTTCCGATAGGGAAAGTCTTACAAAGAGTGTTGAAAGAAAAAAAGCTGAGAAGCTGAAAAACTCTGATGAAATTAATTCATTAGGTGAAAAAGACGAAGGTTTGAAGCTTTTGATTAAAGGGTATGAAGAAGAGAAGGCTGGGAAGACTTTTGAGATAGACAGGACAGTGGAAGAAAGAAAGGTGCTTGAGGAAGAGTCACAGGATATTTTAAAGCAGATAACCGAGGTGAATAAGAATATACTTCTCATGCAGGAAGAATATAGCCGTATGGAGGTAAGAAAGGCAAAAATAGAGTCTGAAATGGAAGCGATTCAAAACAGGATGTGGGATGAATATGAACTTACGTTTACTAATGCGTTAGAGTTTAAGAAGGATATCGGAAGCATTACACAAGCTCAAAGACAGATTAATGAAATAAGAAGTGAGATTAAGGATTTAGGACCTGTAAACGTAGCAGCTATTGAAGACTATATAAAGACAAAGGAACGTTTTGAGTTTATGTCGATTCAAAGAAATGACCTGGAACAGGCAGAAGAAAAGCTTCACAAGGTTATCGTTGAAATGATGACAATTATGAAACGCCAGTTTTTAGAGCAGTTCAAGCTGATTAATGACAATTTCAATATGGTGTTTAAAGAGCTGTTTGATGGAGGCCGTGCAGAACTAATACTTCTTGATAAGGAAAATGTATTGGAAAGCGGTATTGAAATTGAGGTTCAGCCTCCAGGGAAAAAACTTCAGAATCTTATGTTGCTTTCAGGAGGAGAGAGGGCATTTACGGCAATTGCACTTTTGTTTGCCATACTTAGACTCAGTCCAACTCCTTTCTGTGTACTTGACGAGATTGAAGCAGCTTTAGATGATGCGAATGTCAATAAATTTGCACAGTACCTTAAAAAATATTCACATTTGACACAGTTTGCGGTTATTACACACAGGAAAGGGACTATGGAAGCATGTGATACACTTTATGGCGTAACTATGCAGGAGCATGGCGTTTCAAAAATTGTGTCGTTAAAAATGGGTGAAAAGGTGAGCTAGGCCAGGTGTTTTTTAGAATCACCTTAATAAAAAAGTTTTGCTGTAATTTTGAATGGAGGATAAAAGATGGGATTTTTTGATAAGCTAAAAGAGGGTCTTAAGAAGACTAAGAATGCTATTACTGAGAGAATAGATCAGGTTTTAGTTTCGTTTGGAAAAATTGATGAAGAGTTGTTTGAAGAGTTGGAAGAAATTCTTATTACATCAGATGTAGGAGCAGAGGCAAGTCTTAAAATTATTGAGAATCTTAAGAAGAGGGTAAGGGAAAATAAGGTCACTGATCCTTTACAAGTTAAAGGATTGCTGAAACAGGAATTGGTAGAGGTACTTTCGGTGGAAAATACCGAGCTAAATGTAAAAACTTCTCCTAGTGTTATCGTTGTAGTTGGTGTAAATGGAGTTGGAAAGACCACTTCCATAGGAAAAATTGCAAATCAGCTCAAACAAAGTGGTAAAAAGGTTGTAATGGCAGCAGCCGACACATTTAGGGCAGCAGCTATAGATCAGCTTGAGATATGGGCAGATAGAGTGGGTGTTGATTTGATAAAGCATGCTGAAGGTGCAGACCCTGCTGCTGTTGTATTTGATGCTGTGCAATCGGTAAAAGCCAAAAAAGTAGATGTATTAATCTGTGATACGGCAGGAAGACTCCACAACAAAAAGAATTTAATGGATGAATTAAAAAAGATATTTCGTATTATTGACAGGGAATTGCCGGAGGCATCAAAAGAAGTTCTTTTGGTACTTGATGCAACTACGGGCCAAAATGCCATTATTCAGGCTAAGACTTTCAAGGAAGTATCCCCAGTATCGGGCATTGTATTGACAAAGCTAGATGGTACTGCTAAAGGCGGTATTGTAATTGCAGTTTCTTCAGAGCTTAACATTCCGGTCAAGCTCATTGGTGTTGGAGAGCAAATTGATGATCTTCAGAGATTTAATCCTGAGGAGTTTGTTGAAGCATTATTTTCATAAAGCCCTATCAAGAAGAATTGTATAAGGAGCTAATATGAACGAGGAAATAAAACACTATGCAAAAATTATTTGGGACTATCATCACATGAATCATGCCTTAACTTGTGCAGACTGCATACTTGTATTAGGAAGTCATGACACGCGTGTAGCTGAAAGAGGAGCTGAGCTTTATTTAAAGGGTTTGGCTCCCTTTGTTATTATATCCGGAGGCTTGGGAAAAATAACTAAAAACCTTTGGAAGAAGACAGAGGCAGAAAAATTTGCAGAAATTGTATGTGGCATGGGAGTGCCGAAAGAAAAGTTATTGCTTGAAACACAATCCTCAAATACTGGTGAAAACATAATTTTTTCAAGAGAATTAGTATTAAGTAAAAGCATAGCTGTAAATTCACTTATAGCAGTTAATAAGCCCTATATGGAAAGGAGAAGTTATGCTGCTACAAGAAAGCTTTGGCCTGTAAAGGATGTAATGGTAACATCACCTATAATTGAGTTCGGTAAATATCTGGACTCGTATACCGAAGGGGAGATTACACGGAAGGAAATAATAAGCGTAATGGTTGGAGATTTGCAACGCATGAAGTTGTATGCAGAAAAAGGATTTCAAGTATATCAGCATATTCCGCAGAGCGTGTGGCTAGCATATGATAAAATGGTTGAATTAGGATTTACCAGCCATTTGGTAAAATAATGAGATTGAAAAAAGGAATATCAGTAGGCTAAAAAAGGACTGGAGAATTAACTCCAGCCCTCTAAAATATTAATGATCGTTACGATGTTCAACAAGGTCAATTGCCCCAAGAACTATGTGAGCAAGACCAAAACCGGTTATACCCCATTTGAATCTAGATGGTAAAGGTTTTATAGATAAACCAGTTGCAGTTACAACAGCCCCAAGGACTGTGGGAATGGTGCCTTCACGGATTTTCATATGTTTATCCTCCTAAAAAATTTAGAGTTCTTATAGAGGATATTTTGTGCAGTATTCTATAATTAATGTTTAGGAATTTATGGTCTTAACCGTTTATTATGTTTGCTTGTTTATCTATAAGCTTTGTAGCTTTGTTAAGTGACAAAATCGCATTTCTATAGCGTAAGCCAGATTTTATCTTGTTGACGAGTATAAGTCTGTTAATATTATCAAGAGGCTTGATAATATAGTCAAATATGTCATATTCAAGTATTTTTTCAATATTGTCTGAACCGTCTAGTCTTGAAGTTACTATTACCGGTATTTCTTTATAGTAAGGAGTTTTTGCGAATTCTTGCATAAATTCATAACCGCCCATAACAGGCATTACCATATCGAGAAGTATCAAGTCGATATTACGGCTTTCAATAAGGTCTAAAGCTTCACGGCCGTTTAGTGCAGATAGGATATTATACCTTTCTTTGTATAGATAATTTCTAATTATTGCATTATCAAGAACATTATCATCTGTTACTAAAATTGTATTTATCATAATATTAGCTCCTTTTGATTTAAAATTTCGAAGCAATGTTCTAAAATACGCAAGCGATTAAACTTATATGCAATACATATATTTATATAATTCTACGTTTCACAAAAAAATCCTCTTCTCATTTGTTTTCCGATAAAAATTCTACGTTTATATTTTCATATGCTTTTGATGAGAATTAAGCATATTCATCGGATTTTATATACAGGTTATTTGTGGAAATGGTCTTGTTAAAACTAATAGTTTAAAAGAGCCAAAAAAAAAGGTATAATGTTCTTTGAATGTTTAAGAAACTAAGTTCTTTCAAAAGAATTTACGATATATAAGGTGTTTCAAAATTTCATTAGTCAATATATATAGTTCCGACCCAATCATGAAAGCTTAAAAGCTTTCAAACAGAGGAACATTATTGTGCTTGACTTTGATAAACGGAAGTTTTTACAATAAGAAAGCGCAGGGGGTGAGACTGCCGACATGAGTGAGAATGAAAGAAATTTGGTTGAAAGAGCAAAATCTGGAGATATAGAGGCTTTTGAACAACTTATTATAGGTTGCCAGAAAAAGGTGTTCAACATAGCTTATAGAATGATAGGTAATTATGATGATGCTAATGAATTGGCCCAAGAGGTATTCCTTAAAGCTTTCAGATCCATAAAAAAGTTCAAAGGTGATTCATTATTTTCCACATGGATTTATAAAGTAACGGCGAATGTTTGTCTCGATGAAATACGTAAAAGGAAAAAGAAAGTGGTAATATCCTTAGATCAAGAAATTGAATTTAATGATGGTGGAGTAAAGCGGCAGATACCTGATAATGCTCCGACTCCAGATATTGAAGCAGAGACTAATGAACTAAAGAACGTTATAAATGAATCGATTGGACAACTGAACGAGGATTATAAAAGTATGATTATTTTAAGGGATATCCAAGGATTGAGTTATTATGAGATTTCGAAGATAGTTAATTGTCCTGAGGGTACGGTAAAATCTAGAATAAACAGAGCAAGGCAGGCACTTAAAAAAATTCTTCAAGGAAAGAAGGAACTTTTGAATGAGGAATTCGTCAAATAATACAGAAAGGAGGGATGAAGGTGAAAAAATGTGAAGAGATATTAGAATTGCTATCATTATATATTGACAATGAGCTTGATGATGAAATATCTAAGATTGTAAAAGAACATGTTGAGTTGTGCAGTTCGTGTAAAGATGAGCTTGTACAGCTTCAGCAAGTTGTTAAAATGTGTAATGAGGCAGATGAAGTTGAACTGCCTCATAACTTTAATGAGGTTTTGCACCAAAAACTTAAGCTAGAACACAAAAAAATGGAAGACGACAAAAAAATAACAGTTATGAGAAACCGGATTTTGAAAACAATAACTTCTGTTGCTGCAATATTTATTGTAATATTTGCGGTGCGTGGAATTATAAATATAGAAATGCAAATTAATGACGTTTCATCCACTAAAAATGGTGAATCTATGAAGCCTAACAGTGTAATGAATGAAAGGGATCGTGAGAATGACTTAAGTGCACAATCAGCAAATGGAATTCTTGCGTATGAAGAAAATTTTGATAAAGAGATTGGAAATGGATCGTATACAGATAGAGCCGATGGAACAAAGTCTGAAGACAAAGGTGATGTTAAATTAAGTTTGCACCTAACGGAAGATATTGCTGCTAAAGATGAAATTAATGACCCAAAAGCTGATGTAAGGATTGCTGAAGGTGATGATCAAAATGAAGCTACTTATTCTATGGATAATGTACCAGAGGAAGGCGTAGAACTTATTATTACTTTGACTGCAACAACTGAAAATATTGAATCGGATAAATTGAAGATAAGTAAGCTTGCCGATAAATTCGGTACAAAAACTGAAGTCAGTGAATTGAATTCTTTATATGCAACTGAAAAAGAGCACTACTTTGATGGAGAGATTTCGAAATATAGTACTAGTTATGATGACAGTTTTTATGTAAGCTACAGTATGAATAAAGCAAGTTATGAGAAGTTTATAAAAGAAATTGAAGACAATTATAGTGGAGAATATTCAGTGACCAACGATGTAGAGCATCTTAATGGAAGATTAAAAGAAATAGACAAACGCATAAAGGAGCTTGAAAAGAATAAATCAGTCAACACAGACGAATACAAGATCTTGAGCTACGATAAGGAAGGCATAATGAAGCAGCTAGATAATCTGAATTTAAATAATAACATAAGAGTTGATATTAGAATGAATAGTGATTAGCACTAATGGTTTCTTTGTGATATGATAAAAGTACATTTATTTTTTAAAGTTAATTTGAAGTAGTTTTATTAAATGTACAATACCGGTTATAACAATTTAATAAAAAATATCCAAAACAGCAGTTTACGGCTGTTTTATTTTTGTGTAAAATGGTTTTGTACAGAAAAGTTTGTTATGAAAAATATTTTTTAGAAGAATATAATATATATATGATGAAGTTTAGGGGATTCCTAAAAAATAACTGGTCAATTGGTACTTATAAGATAAATATACATAAGAGAAGGTGATGACTTAATGGAAATAAAAGCTGTTGTTGACAGAATTGAAAATGGATATGCCGTTTTGAGACCTGAGGGCTACGGAATGGAAATTTGTGTTCCTGTAGACACATACGATAAGAAATACTTAAAAGGTGAGAATATAACCTTGCTACTTAAAGGGAATGATGAAAATAATGGATAAAAACAAAAGATTGAGAAATATTAGTAATGAACTTGTTATAAGAGAGGGTGCCGATGAAAAAACAAAAGTTAATGGTTATTGATGGAAATAGTATATTGAATAGGGCGTTTTACGGGCTGCAAGGTACTAATCTTTTGGCTACATCAGAGGGATTGTACACTAATGCTATATTTGGATTTATCAATATAATGAATAAGTATATTGAAGAAGAACATCCTCAGTATCTTTGCGTTGCTTTTGATTTGAAAGCACCTACATTCAGGCACAAGCAATATGAGGGCTACAAAGCTAATAGAAAGGGAATGCCGGAGGAATTGAGGGTTCAGGTTCCGGTTATCAAGGAAGTGCTTGACGCAATGAGAATAAAACGTCTTGAGATGGAAGGCTTTGAAGCTGACGATATACTTGGGTCCATATCATTGTGTGCTCAACAAAAGGATATGGATGTAGTAATTGTCACAGGAGACAGAGATGCTTTGCAGCTTGCAAGTAAAAGCACAAGGATAAAGATACCTAAGACAAAGGGTGGTAAAACTGAGACAGAGGAATATGATTTTGATACTATACGTGAAAAGTATAATATTGATCCTGTTCAGTTTATTGATGTAAAGGCTTTAATGGGCGATACTTCTGATAATATACCCGGAGTTCGCGGAATAGGTGAGAAGACTGCCTTAGACCTTATAAAGAATTATAATAGCCTTGAGAATTTGTACGAGAGTCTTGATCAAATCACTAAAAAGGGTCTTAAAGAGAAGCTTATAACCTATAAAGAACAAGCTTTTATGAGTAAAAGGCTTGCCGAGATTGAAAGGAATATGCCGTTTTTATGCCATATTGACGAACTTATAAGAAATGAGTTTGATAAATCCAAACTATATGAACTTTTTAAACGACTAGAGTTCAAAAGCTTTATTGATAAGTTCGGATTAAAAAGCAGTCAGCCGCAAGTGTCTTTAATAGTTAATACTGAGATAATAAAGGACAGGCAAGGGGTTATAGATTTAAAAAATAAGATTTTGATAGCAAAAGAGGCATCTTTCTATTATTTGATAGATAAGATTGACAAATTCAAGAACAAACTATCAGGTATTGCTGTATCGGTTAATGATGGAAGTGCTTATTATTTAAGCTTTAATGATGGTTTTAGCGAGGATGTTTTTTTATACGAGTTTAAAAGTATTTTTGAAGATTGTGAAATTAAGAAATACGGGCACGATTTAAAGAATTTTATTGTTTACCTCAAGAATAAAGATGTTGAGCTAAACGGCATAGCTTTTGATACTATGATAGGTGCATATATTATTAATCCTTCCCGTGATACTTATACCATCTCTGAATTGGCAAACGATTATATGGACGTAGATATAAAATCAATTGAAGAAATGGCCGGTAAAGGCAGAAGTTTTTTGACTTTTGATGCTATGGAAGAGAATGAACTTAAAAATGTAGTGGGCTTATATCCTGAGGTTATATTTAAAACTATGAAGAAAATTGAAGAAAAGCTTAATGAAAACGATCAGGCAAGCCTTTATTACAATATTGAACTTCCGCTCGTTAAAGTTCTTGCTGATATGGAATTTTACGGATTTAAGGTAAATATTAATGAGCTTGTAACCATCTCAAGACAACTTGATGAAAAGATACATGGTCTTACTTTGAAGATATATGAGCTTGCAGGGGAAGAGTTTAATATAAACTCCCCAAAACAATTGGGAGTAGTATTATTTGAGAAGCTTGAACTACCCATTATAAAGAAGACAAAGACAGGATATTCTACCGATGCGGAAGTGTTAGAAGAACTTGCTGAAAAGCATGATGTTGTATCGAATATTCTTGAATATCGTCAGTTGGTCAAATTGAAATCCACTTATATAGATGGCCTTATGGCGGTTATAAATCCAGTTACCGGCAAAATACATTCTAGCTTTAATCAGAGTGTTACTGTTACAGGTAGAATAAGCAGTACAGAGCCGAACCTTCAGAATATTCCAATAAAGCTTGAAATGGGCAGAAACATAAGAAAAGCTTTTGTACCTTATGAGGATAACTTTAAACTGGTTGATGCGGATTACTCGCAAATTGAGCTGAGGGTGTTAGCCCATATAACCGATGATGAGAATATGATTGAGGCGTTTATAAAAAATGAAGATATTCATACTTCTACCGCTTCAAAAGTATTTGGTGTGCCTCTAGAGGAAGTGACTTCTGCATTGAGATCAAAGGCAAAGGCTGTAAACTTTGGTATAGTGTATGGAATAGGTGATTTCAGTCTTTCAAAGGATCTCGGTATAACGAGAAAAGAGGCTAGAGCATATATTGACGGATATCTTGATAAGTATGCAAATGTAAAGAAATATATGCATGATATTGTTGCACAGGGAAAAGCGCAGGGTTTCGTTACTACTATGTTTGGCAGAAGAAGGTATTTACCCGAGCTTAAGGCGAGTAACTTTAATGTTAGGTCCTTTGGGGAAAGAATTGCGATGAATACGCCTATTCAAGGGAGTGCTGCCGATATAATTAAGATAGCAATGGTTAAGGTACATAGTGAGTTAACCGCAAGAAAGCTCAAATCAAGGCTAATCTTGCAGGTGCACGACGAACTTATTATTGAGGCGCATGAGAGTGAATTGGAAGAGGTAACAAAGCTTTTGAAAGAAAGCATGGAAAATGCGGCGGAGATTAAAGTTCCTCTTAGTGTAGAAGTAAAATCAGGACTTAGCTGGTATGAGACAAAATAGAATTATGGTGATTCTAAGAAAAATAACTGGTCAATCGTCATTTAAAAATTTGATTTACATTTTTTGCACTGCAAAATAATGCTCCTCTGTTTGAAAGTTTTTAAGCTTTCCTGATGGGCTTTGAGACTTAAATAATGTAAAGGTTATTTTTTGAAATGGCTAAATAATGTGTTAGGATGAAGAGATAATGAGAATAATTGGGGTAACTGGAGGAATCGGAAGTGGTAAAAGCACAGTTTCAAAAATGCTTGCCTCTTTTGGAGCACAAATCATTGATGCTGATATGTTGGCAAAGCAAATAGTGGAAAAGGGTCAGAAAGCACTTGAGGAGATAGTAGAATGTTTTGGCGATGAGATTTTGGACCTAGAAGGAAATTTGGACAGAAAAGAGCTTTCCGGCATAGTCTTTAAGGACAAACAAAAGCTGGAAGAGCTAAACAGAATAACTCATGATCATGTTGCAAAAAGAATTATTGAGAAGATAGACAGTCTGAATAAAATCGAGATTGCCGTAGTTGATGCGCCAATTCCCATTGAACATGGATTTCTAGATGTGGTTGATGAAGTTTGGGTTGTTATTGCAGATAGAGAAGTTCGAATAAAAAGAGTTATGGAACGAAGTGGACTTACATACAATGAAGTAGAGGACAGAATTAATGCACAACTTAGTGATGACTATTACAAAAGTATTTCAGAAGTAGTAATAGTAAATAACGGTTCTGTTGAAGAATTGAGGCAACAAGTAAAAAAGTATTATTTTTAGTGCCTCATTCAGTGTTTAGGAAAGTTGATATTATGAAGCGTTGGTAATAATGATAGGGGTAGGTATAAGCAGTGAAGAAAATGTTAGGGCGTCTAAAGGTAGTAATTGTAATTATTATCGTTTTTTCAGCAATTTTATTCTTGCTAGACGGTATTGGAAAAAATATATTCCCATTGGAATATAGGGATTTGGTTTTAAGATATGCACAAGAGAATGAGTTGGATCCACTTTTGGTTTTTTCGGTTATAAAAGCTGAAAGCAATTTTAACCCTAATGCAACTTCTCATAAGAATGCAAGAGGCTTGATGCAAATAATTGATGATACGGGTATATGGGCAGCTGAAAAAATCGGTATAGAAGGATTTAGAGTTGAATCATTATATGACCCTGAGGTCAATATAAAAATAGGTTGTTGGTATCTTAAGAGCTTAAGAAATGAAATTTATAATTATAACGGTGAAATGAACAATGACCTTGTTTTAGCTTCTTATAACGGTGGAATAGGCAATGTTCAAAAGTGGTTGCAAAATAGAAAATACAGCAGCTCAGGGAAAGCTCTAGACAATATACCCTTCAAGGAAACCGAAAATTATATTAAAAGGGTTAATAATTACTGGAAAATATATGAAAACCTTTATCGAAAAGGTGTTTAAACATATTGTTTATCACAGCGGAAGTTGACGCCTTTCCTGCAGCTCCCGCTGTGATTAGTTATGTACTACTTTGAGGAATCTATGTCGGCTTTTGATTTATTTATTGAGTTGATGGCAAAAAAACTTTGCAATTGCCATTTCAAAAAAATTAATTTGATGGCTTTGTAATATAAATGTTGCATGGGTTAATTTCTGAAATGGCCTAAGTCAATTTTACCTTGGGTAAATGCTTTTGTCTTACATTGTCAATATAAATTGTTTTGAAGTTGCGATGAAATTCTTTATAGCATTCATCACAATAGTTACCTGATTGAATAGGTTTACCGCACATTTCACAGAAAAGAAAATGATTATTCTTTTCTATTATCTCAAGCCTATTTTCTCTAAGATAGCGTTTAATCTTTTTTACCGAAATATTTAATTCGTTTGAAACTTCAAAAATCTTCGAGCATGGCCGTTCGTAAAGGTATTCTTTTATCCTAGCGAAGTCATTTTCATCCCTTTCCATGCAAACTGGGCATACTTTAAAGAAACCACTTGAATTAAATACTTTGCCACAGTGTTCACAATTTATAATACTCATCAAAAAAACCACCTTAACTTTGACATTTAGCAGAAGTACTACTATACTATTATTATATACTTTTTATGGAATAAAGTTAATGAATACAGGGTCTCATATTTATAGGTTAAATTAATAGGACCTAACATAGGAATATAGACCTATGTAAAAATTAATTCAATGAGATATAATATTGTTGGCAGTAAAAATTGGAAAGGGAACGCATCTTGAAATCTAACAAGCTTGGTTACTTATATATTTTAATTACTATTGTCTTATTTAGCACATATGAAGTTGTAAGCAAAACTTTAGTTGATATAATTAATCCGTTTCAAGTCAATTTTTTAAGATTTTTTATTGGAGGCATTGTACTTTTTCTTGTTATATTAGTAAAAGGTGATGTTTCAATAAAGACTAATGATCTTGGAAAAGTAGCAATAATAGGCATAATCAATGTTGTTTTTAGTATGAATTTACTTCAGCTTAGTTTGGCCATGCCAGACGCAAAAGCTTCTATAGCAGCTGTGATATTTAGCAGTAATCCTATTTTTGTGACAATATTTGCAGCATTAATTAATAGAGAAAGAGTTAAGTTTCATAAAATTATAGGACTGATGTTTGGCGTAATTGGCGTAGTTGTGATAGCTCTAAACGGAAGTAAATTTGATCTATTTAACATGAAAAGTCCGCTGTTGGCTTTAATGTCAGCAGTTTTATATGGTTTATATACTGTTTTAGGTGGTAAAGTATCATCAAAAATAGGCAGCCTAAAAATGAATTCCTATTCATTTTTACTTGGTAGCTTGGCGCTATTGCCGTTTTTGATTTTGTTAAAGGTACCGATTATAAATTTTGATTATTCAGCAACTTTTCAAATATTATATTTGTCCTTATTTGTTACGGGCATTGCGTATCTCACATATTTTTTGGGATTAGCATTAACCGGTGCGAGTAAAGGCTCACTTGTATTTTTCTTAAAGCCAGTTTTAGCGTCAATTTTTTCAGTAATTATTTTAGGCGAAAGGATAACATTTAATTTTGTTTTTGGTACGATACTTATTATTTTTGGAATAACCCTCGTACTTTATTGGAACAAAATAAAGCCTGATAATAAGTAAGGTTATTATAAACATACATTTTATGTTTGTGGCCTTAAAATATCTGAAACCTCTAAAATTTTTTTAGAATAGTATTTATTATTAATCTTTTTTTATCGATATATTAGGTGATTCCAAAAAATAACTGGTCAATTGGTGTTTCAAAAAAACTGGTTTGCATTTTTTGTATCGTAAAATGATGTTCCTATGTTTGGGAGCTTAAAGGCTTCTATGATAGGCCTTGTGACGTAAACATGTATAGATTATTTATTGGAATGACTAAAGAGTAAGGAGGTGTGAAAGATGCGATTTTAGTGATTTTTATTTATAAAAGTTCTTGCAGAAGGTAAGGAGTTTTTGTGGAATAAAAATAATCCAAAAAGGAAAAGGGACTATGATTAATGATATCATAAGTGAGTCTATAAAAGAAAAGAAGCAAAAGTTAGCTAAGTTTAAGCGAAATGTGCTGTATTTCAGATGGACTATATTGATATTTATCATTCCGGCTTTTTTGTTTGATTCTGAGTTTAATGTTTCGAAGAATTTTACGTTCTTAACCATATTATTAACTATTTCATATAATACTCTTATTTCTCTTTTGGTTATGTTTAGCAAGCCAGAGAGAGTTAAGAAAGATATTGGGATGGTTTTTTATGTAGATGTTCTTCTAATTTGCTGTACATCATGTATTCTTGGAGGAATTGAGTCGGATATCTTTATTGTGCTGTTGTTTATAATTGCTTATTATGGTATTAGTAGGGATATAACGAGTATAGCAAATATAACTGTTTTTACCATATCTATGTATTCATTATTTACACTTGGATTTGAGAGAAATAGACTAAATGAATTTAATTATTGGAAATTGATAAACAGAGATTTCTTTATGCTTATTACTGCCTATGGGATTTCACTGATTATTGCAGAGGTTAAAAAGTATGATGAGATGCACAAGAGGGAATTTAAGCTTGCTAGAACAGATAAGCTAACAGGACTTGCAAACAGGCATTATT
>CAYXPB010000084.1:15756-17741 GCA_964466645.1 uncultured Acetivibrio sp.
CAAAAGCTTGAAGAGGAAGCACTTTATGCCGATTATGCAAGAAAGCCGCTCAATATTTTAATGTTTGATATTGATAATTTTAAGAAGTTCAACGATACTTACGGACATATATGGGGAGATAAACTCTTATCCATGTTTGGTGATATTGTTATGCAAAATATACGAAAAACAGATATACCTGTCAGATATGGAGGAGAAGAGTTTATTGTTCTAATTGGTGATTTGGATATGGCAACTGTAAAGGGTATAGGAGATAGAATCAGAAGCCAGCTTGAGAAGCAAAACTTTAATATGGGAAATGAAGAAACTAAATGCAAGGTTACTGTGAGTTGTGGTGTTGCCCAGTATCCAACACATGCTAAAGATATAAAAGAGGTTGTAAATTATGCAGATAAAGCATTGTATTATGCAAAGGAAATAGGCAAGAACATAGTGGTTAGCTATGATGAAATAGGCAAGCTCAGGGAAACTGTCCAGATAGACATAGATACATATTTAAGCAATTAAATATGTTGGAGACAATATTTTGCTCCAACATATTTTATTTTTGCTTATTTTGCTCTAAACCTTTACAACTAAAGCTTTTTACCTACAGCATTAGCTACAGGTTTTAATTCCTTCATAAGCTCTGCAAATTTAGAAGGTTTGAGTGATTGGTTTCCGTCGCAAAGTGCAGCATTAGGTTCAATATGGACTTCTATTATCAGGCCGTCAGCACCTGTGGCAATTGCACCTTTTGAAAGCGCATTAACATACTTCCAAGTGCCTGAAGCATGGCTCGGGTCTACTACTATAGGAAGATGAGAAAACTCTTTGACCACAGGTATGGCACTAAGGTCAATAGTATTACGGGTTGCAGATTCATAAGTACGTATTCCTCTTTCGCATAATATTATGTCAGGATTTCCGCTGTCCATAATATACTCCGCTGCCATCAACCATTCTTCGATTGTAGCCGAAATACCTCTTTTTAATAGTACAGGCTTTTTTGAAAGTCCAACTTCCTGTAATAGTCTGAAGTTTTGCATATTTCTTGCACCGATTTGTATGATATCCGTATAGGAGGCAACAAGTTCAACATCTCTTGTGTCAATTACTTCAGTTACAAGTTTCAAACCTGTAGCTTCGCGTCCAGCAGCCATGATCTTAAGTCCGTCTTCTTCAAGACCCTGAAAAGCATAGGGAGAAGAACGGGGTTTAAAAGCACCACCACGGAGAATTTTCGCGCCGGCTTCTTTAACTTTTATTGCTGTTGCAACGTAGCTTTCTTCATTCTCAATAGCGCAGGGACCTGCCATAACAACAATTTCATCACCACCTATTTCTACATCTCCAACTTTAACTATTGTAGGAGAATGCTTTAATTCACGGCCTGCTAGCTTGTAAGGTTTCATTATAGGTAGAAGGCTTTCAATACCTGGCATTGTTGATATAGCATGAGTGTTTAGAAGTCTTTTGTCACCTATTGCACCTATTACTGTTTTTATCTCACCTATAATTGGATGAGTTTTAAAGCCAAGGTCGAATAGTTTCTTTTCTACATTTTTAATTTGCTCTTTTGTAGCGTTTTGTTTCATAATGATAATCATAGTTTTATACCTCCTAAAGATTGAATTTATGTTTAAGGTCATTTCAAAACAAATAACCTATACAATATTTTTCTATAAGGAATACAAAAGTTCCTTAAGCAAGAAAGAGGGAAAATAAAAACTCCTCATCCCTTAAAGGGACGAGGAGATTATCCACGCGGTACCACCCAAATTGGCTAAAAGCCCACTTGTTAATATACAGGAATATTACATTCCGATACATTCTTCCTTTTAACGGTGAAAGCTCCGGTATTGCCTACTTAAGTAAAATATACTTTTCAGCTGACAGCTCTAAGGGGAACTTCGATCACAACACTCTTATCAGGCTTTCACCATCCCTGACTCGCTTAAAAAGCCATTACAATTTACTTTCCCTTATCATCGCTTTTAAATATA
>CAYXPB010000085.1:0-1988 GCA_964466645.1 uncultured Acetivibrio sp.
CTCTTCATTAGGGTCTACCGGCTGCGTTAAGAATTCAAACTTGCTACGTTTTATCCCCGATTTAAGCATCTTTTGCTGAAGTGTTTCAGAAATGCACCCTACTCTCTTATGTCTGCCTATAATGCTCTTTACCTTTCCTGTTTGTGGATCGTCTTCTACATCTACACATTCAAATTCATATAATTGGTTAACAATGGGTGAAAGCCCCTCAGATCCAACAATTTCTGAAACAGAAGTCACTTTACGTGTCCCATCGGCTAATTTCTCCTGAAAAACCACAAATTTTACTGCAGAACAGATGTTTCTAAGGGCTAGTTCTGCCGGTTCATCCGATTGAATCAGATAAGCAGTCAAAAATCTGTATATCGCCTCTTTATCCCCCTCGGCATGCAGCGTCGTAAAAAAGTAATGTCCCGTTTGAGCAGCACGAAGCGCAGTGGCAAATTCCCCCGGAGACCTCAGTTCTCCTGGCCCTATCCAATGAGGAGATTGCCTCATTGCATTTATCAATAGATTCTCCATTGTTGCAGGGCTACTGTCATCATCTTCCGGAACTGATTCATATTGCAACACATCATTTATTACCTTTTCATTGGGATCGTTATTTTTATACCTTAGCAATCTAAGCTCGGAGGGGTTCTCTATAGTTATAATCCTACACAAAGGATCAATCTGCTTTATCAATACTTCGTTTAAAGTAGTCTTGCCGCTTCCTGTAGGTCCAACTGTCATCCAGGACATGTCTGCTCTTGGAATTAACGACAGTAGTTTAAACATGTTTATGGAAAAAGATTTGTCCCTTATCATCTTATCCGGCGACATGGTACCTTTTTTAAATTTCCTTATTACAAAGGCAGGGTTTCCATAGGGTGAAATGTCTGCATGAGTTGCATTTACTCGGTATCCATCAATAGTGCGGGCATTAACCATAGGTGTTCTAGGTGTCATTCTTACCTTTGAAACGCCTATCAGCTTAGCAACAATCCTTTCCATATGCTCCTTATCGGTAAAGCACTTGTCCCACTGCTCAGTTTTTCCGTATTTCTCAACAAAGATTTGATAAGGACCGTTAGCTCTGATTTCATCTATCTCAGCATCTTCCATTGCATCTGTAATCGGCCCGTAATGAGTTATTTCATCTATAAGTGCATTTCTTAAATCACCTAGATTTTCATATCCCTCAACATCAGGTTTCTGTGTTTCAACATAATCAATAATATATCTCTCGGTCATTTCTCTTTTCTTTTTAGGATCGTCAATTCTCCTGTAAAAATTTGAGGCAACCTTGCTTATATACTGCTGGCATTGTTTTAAAGACTCTTCAAAAGTCATCATTGTTAGTTTATTTTGAGTATTCTCCACCTTGTGGATATATCGTGCTTTTTTTTGCAGTTCGCTGACAGCACTCCTTGTAAGCATAATAGAATCCCCCTGTACGAAGTTTTATAAATTCATTTAACCATAAGGTCAACCAATCGTTCCATCGACCTCTGATATCTTTTGTCGAATATAATACTGTCTACAGAGTAAGCACGTCCTTCAAGGGCAAAATTTATAACCGATGGAACATAGGGTATTTCACCAATATACTTCATGCCCATTTCAGTTATAATCTGCTTGTCATATTCAAAGCCCTGCACATTATTTAGTATAACGTTTGCAATTTTTGAAGAGCTAATACCGATAGAACCTATAAAACTCAAAAACCTTTGGGTATTCTGAGGGCAGTCAATTCTTTCACTCCACACACAAAAACCAACATTGCAATGCTTGATAGCACCTACACAAAACTCTAAAGGAGGATTATTCGGAACATCTATCAATATCAAATCAAACATTTCCTTTACTGTATTTATTACTCTCTCAATATCCTCAAACTGAAAGTCAAAATATTCTTCTATAAGATCCATAGGGCTTGGAGTCAAGAGATAAAGATTTTTATACTTTGTGTCGCTTATTTCTTCCCGAAAATCAATTTTGTCACTTCT
>CAYXPB010000085.1:1998-17667 GCA_964466645.1 uncultured Acetivibrio sp.
AAAAGCTTTATGAGTCCTCTCCCTTTTGGCATAGCTTCACAGTCTAAAAGTTTATATATGCTTGGGTAAAAGATTTTAAAATCCAACACACAAACATTCCATGCCCTTTTAGCTATCGCTGCTGCAAGATTTGTTATCAATATTGAAGTATCTGTTGCTTCTCCTGACGGAAAAAAAGCTATTACATTATCAATAATCTTATTTGTTTCAATTTCGCTATATATCTTATTTTTAGGAGAAAGTTTTTCTAGTATTTCTTTGACGTCTACTCTTTCTTGTCGCTGCTGATCCATTCTTCTACCTCCTTTTCGACGGTAGGCAACTGTTCTATAAGATTTTTATTATCCCTCCTGCTAAGTATCGTAAATGTAAAATCACCGCTCAAATTAAACTTGGTATATCTATCCACCTGTTCTGGAGTAGCTTCAAAAACCAGAGATTTGGCCATTACACTCTGTATAAATTCTTTACTTTCCATAGCTTTCTGCTTTTCCGCTTCTCCGAGACCCTTTATTTCCTCTTGATATTCGTAAATAGATTGTCCTTTTGAGTTTAACATATCCTTTACAAGTATCCGGTCAAAGAGAATTTCAGTCATAAAACTCCTATCGCCTGTTAAAGCTGTATTGCCATATGGTACCTGACCTAAATCTGGCTCAGAGGATGATTTTGTTTCTTCAACAGTAACCCTAACTCTTACGTAATCCCCGGGTTTGAGTATTTCTCCAGCACACTTGTCATAGTCATAAGGCATTGTCAGAGCTTCCGATTCTTTCGGCAATTCATATAGCCACTCATGCCTTAAAGCTACGTCATCAGTTAATTGATCAAAATATAACGGCGTGTCGTACCTTAAAAAGTAGACAGAGTATTTCTTTACAACTTCATCAACTTTGTCATATGTAACCATTCCGTCCCTAAAATCGGTTTTGAGTATTTTACCTTTTTTAATTAAGCTGTCTGTTATAAGTCTTTTTGCCGGAATTCCTTCAGCAGGCTTTATAACAACTATCTCAACAAATTCTTTTGCATCACTGTTAACGCTATTTAAATATGAAAAAGAAGCAATTACAACAAGAGCACTCACTATAACTGCAACTATTTTCTTCGGCAGATTACTTCCCGGTTTTATGTTCTTAAGACTGTTTATGTCCATAAATACCTCCTCTAATTCCATGATGGCTTTGAGCTTTAAGTATTCGTATAGGTTGTTTTTTGAAAGAGCCTAAATCAGATTTTTTAATATATCAAGATAGAAACTTTTATAAGAACTGCTAGTATTGCACAATCTGTCTCCACTTCCCGTCTGGAGATCAAAATCCTTTGAATAGGGAACAACACCACCATTGTGATACTCTTCTTTAGACCTTCCACTTAGGTCGTTTAGTATTTCACAAGTAAACTCAGGAGCAAATTTCTTGCCCTGATACCTATTGTTTTCATTGTATTTTGAAACTATAACCTTACTCTTTGTTGTAAAAAGCAAAGTGTCCTTTGACAAGCTTTCTTCTATAGCCTTAACAGTATTTATAACCGAATACAAGTTATTATTTACACAGAGCCCGATAGTGTCAATCTGAGTAATTATATCAGGCAAATCTTTTACTACTTCTATCGGAAGATCAATTAGAACTAGATTATATTTTTGCTTAAGGAGACTAATAAGACTTAAAACTCTTTTATATTGCATAGCCTCGGAAATTCTTTCTTTACATGAGACAGAATATGCTAAAGCTATAATGGATAAATTTCTGTTTATTTTACATGAATTCACATCGTAAGATTCAGGATTCATAAGACATCTAATAAGAGAGTAACTCAATTCAGAGTTTAGTTCCACCTCGTCACCGAACTTTGAAAAAAACAGATTTATGCCTCTATAAACTGTATCCATATCTATGACCATTACAGAAAGCCCCTTGTCGCTTGCAACAGAAGCAATGTTAGCAACGGTACCCGTTACTCCGGAACCTCTATGTCCGGTAACTGCTACTATTTTTTTCAAATCCTTTGATACAGATATTGTCTTTTCAACATCCTGTTTTTTAGTACCTAAAGACTTACTGCCTTGAGATTCTTCATCCTTTCTCAATCCTGGCCTGAACTTAGCAAATATTGATCGTGGCTTTTTTAGCATTACCGTATCTTCTATCAATGGATTGGAGTCACTGTTTATTTCGTTATCTTTGTTACCTGAAAAGCAAAAATCTATAAACATTGATACTGGAACTTTAATTTGATCCGTCAAATAAACGCTAAACCTTAAATCATTTTCAAAAACCTGATTAAAAACACTCTCTAGCTGAGCATCTTTTGTCAGAAATTTAAATTTTGAACCCCTGTTTATCAATTGCTTAAAACCTTCTAATAAAACTCTGAAATTTTGATAATCCTCAATTGCACCTTGGTCGGTAAGAAGCACCAAATCATATTCAATATAGTTCTTTGATATATAATCAAAAGCCTTTGATATGGATGTTTCAAACCCGACTACAACAATATCGTTTTTCTCTAATGCCTGTTTTATGGCCTCAGAGTTAACACCGGCTATCAAATACAGTTTCATAGACAACCCCCGTTACACTATTCTCCATAAAAAAGTTCATGCTGTGAAGCTGGTTGCTTCTATAAAGCTTTATACTCACTTTCTTAAGAAGATTCCTGCTGTTATATTTAAGCTTTATACTATTGCATTTTCTAATTTATTAATATAGTCGTATAATGCAATATTATTTTCCCTTAAAATATTACATATCTCTATTCCATACTCATAACTTTTGCCTAAATCAGCTTTTCTTATTACCTTACCTTTAAAACTACACCTTTGTTGTTTGTTTAAATTTATACTGATATAGACCCTACTATCAACATCAAAATCACTAGAACAATCAACTCTAAGTCCTTCAAAGCTCAAATCTCTTACCACCACTGCCTTACCAGCATCCTCAGCCTCCTTCTTGATCATTCCTGAAAGGCTTACAAAATAGCGACTCCGCTTTCTCATGTTACCACGTTTCTTTATATCCTTTAAACTTAAAACAATCTCCACTGGTGAACAGTATTTGATAAAAAGAATCTCTCCATCTGCCCAAAAAATCTCATTTGATTTCACAAAGCTTAAAACAATCTTGTCATTTGCACGGAACCTTTCCCTATCTATAACATCGTCTATAGTTAATTTTATCTGTTCATCTGATACACTTTCGACCTTAGCATCAAAATGCTCGTCATATTCAAAGTGTTTCAATTTGACGCTATTGTCCTTGTTCAGCAATCTTTCAACATTTGTGCGTCCAAAAAAAGAATCAAAAAAAGGTCTTGACAACATATTCAATACTCCTTTCATATTATAAGAGTTCTATAATTTCAAACCTTTAACACTGTTAAACTTGGAAAAATGCCATAACAATGGATAATGACATTAACTAATGAAGTTATCGTCAAAATAAATAAAATAAATAATAGGAAATAGAAATTTATACTAAAAAGTATTAAATATAAGTCCACTTAAGTGTTTCAAAAAAATTCATTAGTCAATATATAGTTCCAACCCATTAATGAAGCTTTTTTTGAAACACCCATTGACCAGTTATTTTTTTGGAATCATCTAAGTGATTTATATAGAGATTTACTAATAAAGAGTTTAATAGGGGGATTGGCCAAGGCCAATCCCCCTATTATATCTACTCATCCGTTAATTAATTTGATAATTTAATTTCCCTTAAATCTTCATCCCATTCAACTTTAAGACCAAGGCTTTCACTTACAAATCTCAGAGGTAATACTGTTCTGTCCTCTATGATCTCAGGTGCTACATCGAGTCTTTTTAGTGTACCATCAACCATTGCAGCATCTTTGCCTATCCACAATTCAACTGTCTTATCTCCAAAGGAAATTGATACTTTTTCTTCTTTACCGTCCCAATCAACTTTAGCACCAAAGGTTTCAGATACATATCTTATAGGCAATAGTGTTCTACCATCCTTTATTACAGGTGCTGTATCCATTTCATTCTTCACGTCATTGGTATAGTAATATTTCACTCCAACATAAAAGCGTTGAACTATTTGTTGTATAGCATTTGGTATTTCCTCAGATTCTTCGATAACTTCTGGGCTACTGACCGGATTAGACTCCAAATCCCCGCTAGTATTATTAGGCATATCAACTCCCGTTACTTTTGGCGTCGGAACTATTTTTATACTTGAACCAGTAGGTGTAGCTGATGACTGTGTTGATAATTGAGTTTTTGCTGGTGCTGGTGTTAATGTTGATGTTATTGTTGGTGTTAGTGTTATTGTTGGCTTCGGTGTTGATGTTGGTGTTATTGTTGGTTTCGACGTTGACGTTGGTGTTATTGTTGGTTTCGGTGTTGGTGTTGATGTTCGTGCTAATGTTCTTATTGGTGCTATTGTTCTTATTGGTGTTGGTGTTGATGTTTGTGCTAATGTTCTTATTGGTGTTATTGTTTTGATTGGTTTTAATGTTTCAATTGGTGCTATTGTTCTTAATAATGGTTCTCTTGTTGTTCTTGATGTTTGTGTATCATAATTTGGTGTCATTGTTATCGTTGGTAATGAAGTCTGTTTCTGCGATACTGATTCCTCTTGTAACAGTTCCCACTTACTTATGTAAACTTCTTCGTCTTGATCAGAACTCCTTGCATGCAGTAAATATGCATCATTAGGTAAGCAAATCAAACCTCCAAGAATTAAACTCGCTATTAAAACATAACACCACAACTTTGTTTTGCGCATACCCTACCTCCCACATTGTATATTAGGTGGTTCAAAAAATATCGTTAGTCAATATATATAATTCCAACCCATTAATGAAGCTAAATAGCTTTAAGCATAGGAACATTATTTTGCATAACAAAAAATGCAAACCAACTTTTTTGAAATTCCCATTGACCAGTTATTTTTTTGGAATCACCTTATTTAACAAACATATACTTTCGCACATTATATAATCAATCATATACTATCATATAAAAACTGTATTTTCAAAACATTTATCACTTTTAAATGTATTCTATTAAGTTTATATTAACTTAATACTGAATATACATCTTTGTAGTTCTAAAAACTTTAGACCATCAATTTCACCTGTATTTAGGACATTATAGTTGGACATATGCTCTATAATCTGTTATTATTACTTTAGGTTATTCAAAAAATATAACTAGTCAAATGCCCTTTCAAAAAATTTTATTGGACAGGCTTTGTGATTAAAATCTTGTATAGGGTTATTTTTTGAAATGGCCTTATATTATTAAAAGGAGATAGTCGGTTATGGAAAATAAGGTTCTTGCAAAAATAGGTAACAGAGAAATTACTACACAGGATGTACAGTTTTTTTTAAGAAATGTCGAACCCAAAGTGGCTTCTCAATATACTAGTCCGGAAGGAATAAAACAACTTCTAGCTCAATTGTCAGAACAGGAACTGTTTTATTTAGATGCACTTGAAAAAGGTTTTGACAACGAAACTGAGTTTACTAAAGAAGTTGAAAGAGTTAAAGCTAATTTATTAAAACAATATGCCTTGAGCAAATTTATAAATTCGGTTACAGTAAACGAAGTAGAAATGAAGAAGTTCTACAACGAGAACAAGGAAATGTTCTTCGAACCTGAATCTGTTAAAGCAAGTCATATTCTAGTTAATGACGAAGATACCGCTAAAAAGGTAATCTCTGAACTTGATGAGGGCAAAAAATTTGAAGATGCTGCTAAGGAATACTCCGTTTGCCCATCAAAAGATAAAGGTGGAGACTTGGGCTTCTTCTCTAAAGGCAGAATGGTTCCTGAATTTGAAACTGCTGCTTTCGGGCTAGAAAAAGGTGAGGTCACTAAAGCACCTATTAAATCACAGTTCGGTTACCACATTATAAAGATGACAGGACAAAGGGATGCTATGGATTTAACCTTTACTGAAGCTGAAGAAAAGGTTAAGTCTGCTCTTATGAACAAAAAACAGCAAGACGAGTATTATAAAGCTGTGGATAAGCTTAGAGAAAAATACGAAGTTAAGTTTTTTATATAAGGTAATTTAAAATTCAGAACCTATATTTGCATAATCTAGTCTAAATTGGTTAACACTTAGAATAAAGGATTAATTTATTTTTGAGTATATTCCTCCTTTCTAATTTCGGAGTCAAGTCAAAAATCGGTTAATTCCTAATTACTAAGGAGGTATAGTCAATGGCAGATAAAACACTGGTATGCAAAAGTTGTGGTGCTGAATTTTTATTTACAGAAGGTGAACAAAACTTTTTCAAGGAAAAAGGATTTCAAAACGAACCCCAAAGATGCTTAAGCTGCAGAACAATAATTAAAAACCAAAGAAAAAGCTCAAGTGGTTTCTCTAAAAACAAAACCTTTGGAAATAGGTTTGGCGGCGGTGTCGGGCTTAATAGGTGGTGAATAATAAGACCTGCTAATTGAAATCAAGCAGAAATTATTAGCTCTTTTAAAAAAGATTCTACTAAATATAGGCATAGAAAAAAGACCAACAAGTTAAAGGTGCTTGTTGGTTTTTTTATTCGATAATATATCTATAAGTTTTTTTGATACAAATTCACATCCTTAATTCAAATTTTCACTTTCATTATTTACATTAACTCATTGAACGAACAATGCCTAATGTAAATCTTTCGTGCGTTCAAAATGATATTTGAATAATTCTTGCAATTTGTAACCCTTTTGCTCCTTATCTAGCTAATTTTGATTCAGACTTGATACATTCTTTATTACTATAGTCCTTGTCCCGTCAGAATTGCTGATAATTTCAAATTTATCCCTATCTCCAAATTGTTCATAGCCTATCACAATCTCAATATTGTCATTTGTTTTCAGTCTTATCTTATTAAGCTTTCTTTCTACCCACTCCCGGTCAACTTCAAACTTTTCATGAGTAAGACCTTTTTCACGTAAATTATTTACAAACTCGTCACGAAGTTCTTCTTTTTTACCAAATACCTTGTTAGAAAAGTCCTCTATGTCAATTTCATCTTCCTCATGAATTGCATTATTTACAAAGTCTCTGACTTCCTCTGCAAAGGGCTCACCTTGCTTCGCCTTACTCCGTACCCAATTTTCAGTTTCTCTCCTGAGTATTTTTGTACAGGTTTTGCTGTCGATTATAAGTTCTGCACCTAGAAAGGTTTGAAGAAAAAACTGAGCTATAGGTTCTTCTGTTCCTTTAGATATCTGATTGTCAAGAATGACCAGTTCATGACTATTATGTATTACAGGAGAAATAACAAAGGCGCATTTCTGAATCCTCTGGTTAACCCCAGGTAAGCTTATATCCTGCTTTTTTATATTGATTTTAAACTTACTTTCCACAATTTCAATATCATGAATAAAGGAAACGGTATAATCCATTTTTAAAATAGCCACAGCAGGAACATTATCGTCCTCGAAAAGACATACTATCAAATCTGTAGAGGATATACTGCTGTTTGTCTTTATTGCTTTAAAAAGCTGCCTCGCAATATCCTTTGAACCTTCTAGAAAATACTCATTGTCTGACGAAATCCTATAAGAAACTTCCTTTACTATATTGAGACCGTCCTTAAATCTTCCCTTTCTTGCTTCGTCATCATTAATGGATTTTGTAATATGTTTTTCTAAAAACAGTTGAATATCTTCATTTATATCCAATTCAAACTCATTTAGTACAGGCTCGTCCGCTTCCTTATCAAGCACATGAATAACAGCTTTTTTTATCTCAATAGCCAAGTATCAAACCCTCCCTAGACAAAAAATTCAGGGCCTTAAGCCCCTCATTTTTTCACTTTATCAAATATTTGCCCATCATGGAAGCTTATTAGCTTCCAAACATAGGAACTTGCTTTGCTATTCAAAAAACTTCAATGAAATTTCTAAATAAAAATAGACCCATTAATTTATTGAAATCACCTATTTAAATATCAACCCATTACTGTCAGCATCAATTACAATAGTGCTTCCTTCCTTGTATTCTCCTTTTAGATATCGATCAGTCAATTCATCTTCAATGTATTTCTGAATTGTCCTTCTAAGAGGTCTTGCACCATATTTCTGATCATATCCTATCTTCAGAATATAATCTTGAACAGCATCGGTCATCTCAATCCTTATTCCCTTATGCTCAACCTCTTCAATTACTTCCTTAAGCATAAGATTGACAATCTGTTTTAATTCACCCTTGTCGAGTTCATTAAACACAATTATCTCATCTAGACGGTTTAAAAACTCGGGCCTGAATATTTCCTTCAATACTTCTTTTACTTTATTCTCTAGGGCAATAAAATTGTCATTGGCAAACCCTATACCATGAGCCTTAAGGCTAGTACCAGCATTTGAAGTCATAATTATTACGGTATTCTCAAAACTAACCATCCTTCCATGACTATCAGTTACCCTACCATCCTCAAGTATCTGTAAAAGCATATTAAACACATCGGGGTGGGCTTTTTCAATTTCATCCATAAGAATTACCGAATAGGGTTTACGTCTGACTTTCTCTGTCAATTGCCCCCCATCGTCATAACCTACGTAGCCCGGAGGTGCTCCGATCATTTTAGAAACGGTATGCTTCTCCATATACTCTGACATATCCAATCTTATCAGTGCCTCTTCACTTTCAAAGAGTTCGATGGCAAGAGCTTTGACCAATTCAGTCTTTCCAACTCCTGTCGGTCCTACAAAGATAAAGGAAGTAGGCCTCTTTTTCTTCTTAAAGTCAGCTCTGTTACGTCTTATTGCCTTTGCAACACTTGTAACAGCTTGTTTCTGACCTATAATTCTATGATGAAGCCTTTCTTCAAGATTTAGAAGCTTTTTGGCTTCAAGTTCTGTAAGCTTTTGAACAGGTATTTTAGTCCAAGCCTCAATTACTTGTGCCACATCATCTATTGTTATTTCCAATGCCTTATTTTTGCACTCTATCTCATTTATCTGCTCAATCAGCTTGCATTCCCTCACCTTAAGATCTGCAGCTTTTTGGTATTCAGAAATGGAATCCGCAGAAATTGCGCTTTCCTTTTCTTCCTGCACCTTCTTAAGCTCTTCCTTAAGTGAATCAAACTCTATGAGGCTAACATTGTTAATATTTGCTCTTGAACCCGCTTCATCCAGAACATCTATCGCCTTATCAGGGAGAAAACGGTCAGTTATATATCTCTCTGCCATTATAACTGCTGCTCGGATTACATCATCAGGTATCTTTACCCTGTGATAGCTTTCATAGTAGTCTTTAATACCACTTAGAATCTCTATTGACTCTTCAACAGAAGGTTCGTCAACCATAACAGGTTGGAATCTTCTTTCAAGGGCCGAATCCTTTTCTATGTGTTTACGATATTCATTTAGTGTAGTGGCACCAATAACCTGTATTTCTCCTTTTGCTAGTGCGGGTTTCAATATATTACCCGCATTCATAGCTCCTTCTGCTTCACCGGCACCCATAATATTGTGAAGCTCATCTATTACAAGAATAATATTTCCAAGACTCTTTGTCTCTTCAATTATACCCTTCATTCTGCTTTCAAACTGACCTCTGAACTGTGTACCTGCAACTATACTAGTCAAATCGAGAAGATATACCTCAGTGTTGAAAAGCTTTGCCGGAACCTTCTTCTCAGAGATTCTCACTGCCAAGCCTTCAGCTATCGCTGTCTTACCTACTCCCGGCTCACCTATCAATACCGGGTTGTTTTTATTTCTTCGGTTCAGCACCTGAATTACCCTGTCTATTTCGTTCTGACGGCCTATAACCCTGTCAATTTTACCTTCTTTAGCCTTATCGTTAAGGTTTGAACCGTAGGTATCAAGATACTTTTTCTTTTTTGGCGGCTTCTTTTCCTGAGTCTTTGTTCTTGTGTTATTTTTGCCTTCCTTATCTTCTTTTACGGGACCTTCCTCCAACGTTTCTTTATTTTCGTCATTTTTGCTTCCGGAGGGCTCATTACTCTTAAATAAAGTCTTGTTAAAAAGATTAAGGAAAGGATTGGAATTGCTATTCCCTCCCGGCTCTGAAACTATACCGTTTAAATTATTTATATCAATATCCTCAAAAAGGCTTCCCATCTGCTTGTTCAGGTCTTCCATTTCTTCATCAGAAATGCCTGTCTGTTCAATAATCTGGTTTATTGGCTGGATACCTTGTTTTCTGGCACAGGAAAAACACAAACCTTCCTGATTTTGTTTGCCATCTACAATTTTTGTTATAAACACTACTGCTATATTTTCCTTGCATACAGAGCACATCATCATTATCATCATCTCCAATCATAAGAGCACCAACAGTTCTAAGGTATACCAAAGAATAAGTTCCTATATAAGTGTAACGAAAAATTTATTGAAAACACTTGTAAAAATTGATTTAGGTGTTTCAAAAATTTCATTAGTCAATATATAGTTCCAACCCAATAAAATCAGCTTTTTTGAAACACCCATTGACCAGTTATTTTTTTGGAATTACCTTATTATTAAACTATGCTTATTAATTTTTTATATTTACCCTTTTGTTATTTAAAACAAGCTAATCTTTATAACTGTTGTTATACATCAAGTATAACATACAATATTTTTTTGGTCTAACCATCCTTAAGAATATTTTCAAGGAACTGACCGGTATAGGACTCCTTAACTTTTACAATCCCTTCCGGAGTACCCTGAGCAACTATATTACCACCTTTATTACCACCTTCAGGGCCTAAATCGATTATGTGATCAGAGACTTTTATCACGTCAAGGTTATGCTCAATAACAACAACTGTATTTCCTGCATCGACCAACCTTTGAAGAATATCAATAAGTTTGTGGACATCGGCAACATGAAGACCAGTAGTTGGTTCATCAAGTATATACATAGTCTTTCCTGTACTTCTCTTTGATAGTTCTGTAGCGAGTTTAACCCGCTGTGCCTCTCCTCCCGATAAGGTGGTTGAAGGCTGACCGACTTTTATATAACCAAGACCTACGTCATTAAGAGTCTCAAACTTTTTGTATATTTTAGGTATATTCTTGAAAAACTCAACAGCATCCTCAACCGTCATATCTAAAACGTCAGCGATATTTTTACCTTTATATCTGACCTCCAAGGTTTCCCTATTATATCTTTTACCCTTACATACCTCACATGGAACATAAACATCAGGTAAAAAGTGCATTTCTATTTTAATTATACCATCACCACTACAGGCTTCACAACGTCCGCCTTTAATGTTAAAGCTGAACCGACCAGATTTATAGCCTCTTGTCTTAGCTTCTGTAGTGCTCGAGAAAACCTCTCTAATCAAATCGAATACTCCGGTGTACGTTGCAGGATTAGACCTAGGTGTACGTCCTATAGCTGACTGATCTATATCAATAACCTTGTCCAAGTACTCCAAACCTTTTATTGCTGTATGCTCACCAGGCTTTTGCTTTGCACGATTCAACTCATTTGCCAACTTTTTATATAGTATTTCGTTTACAAGACTGCTTTTTCCTGACCCCGAAACACCTGTGACAGAAGTTAAAACTCCAAGAGGTATTTTTGCATTTATATTTTTCAAATTGTTTTCCTTTGCACCAACTACCTCAATCCATTTTCCATTAGGTTTACGACGCTTCTTTGGTATTTCTACTTTCTTTCTTCCGCTTAAATATTGCCCAGTTATTGAATTAGGGCTACTTTTTATTTCTTCTACCGTACCCTTTGCAATAATCTCTCCACCATGCACTCCTGCACCAGGACCTAAATCTATAATATAGTCGGACGCATACATTGTATCTTCGTCATGTTCAACTATTATCAGTGTATTTCCCAAATCTCTCAATTTTCTCAAAGTCTTAAGAAGTCTTTCGTTATCTTTCTGATGAAGCCCTATACTCGGCTCATCCAAAATGTATAAAACACCCATAAGGCCGGATCCAATCTGAGTAGCAAGCCTGATCCTTTGAGCTTCTCCTCCGGAAAGTGTGCCCGCTGCTCTTGACAATGTCAGATATTCAAGACCAACATCTACTAAAAAACCAAGTCTTTCGTTAATCTCCTTAAGTATCTGACGCGCTATAAGCCTGTCCCTATCGGAAATACTTACTTTGTCAAAAAACTCTTTTGTTTCTCCAATAGAAATGGAACATATCTCATTTATGTTGTGATTGTCCACTGTAACAGCAAGAGATTCTTTTTTTAGCCTTGCACCTTTACACTCAGGGCAAAGATCATTGCTCATAAAGCCCTCATAGTATTGTTTCATACCTTCCGACTGTGTTTCCTTATATCTTCTCGCCATACTGTTTATAACACCTTCAAAAGCGGCCATAAACTTACCACTTCCATATTCTTTTTCATATTCTACCTTGATTTTTTCGCCTTTAGTACCATAAAGAATGATATCCACTATTTTAGGTGGTAGTTTCTCCACCGGTGTATCAACACTGAATTTATAGTGCTTTGCCAGAGCGTTTATATACATTCTTGCATATCCATCCCCATTGGCAACATTCCAACCTGTAGCATTTACTGCCCCCTCAGCTAAGGACTTTGATTTGTCGGGTATCACCATATCGGGGTCAATTTTCAGTAACAAGCCAAGTCCCCCACAGGTAGGGCATGCCCCAAAAGGATTATTAAAGGAAAACATCCTTGGTGTAAGTTCATCAATACTTACACCACAATCACTACAGGCAAAATTCTGGCTGAACAGAAGCTCTTCCTTCCCAACAACATCAACAACAAGTAAACCATTGCTCAATTTGAGCACTGTTTCTAAAGAATCGGTAAGCCTCTTTCTGATATCAGGCCTTACAATTAACCTGTCAACGACAATTTCAATGTTGTGCTTTTTGTTTTTGTCGAGACTTATTTCATCAGTAATCTCGTAAATCTCTCCGTCTACACGTATTCTAACATAGCCGCCTTTTTTTATATCCTCTATCAGCTTGTGGTATTCACCCTTCCTGCCTCTTACCACGGGAGCCAAAAGCTGAATCTTTGTACCTTCCTCCATGTCCATTATGCTATCTGCCATCTGGTCTACAGTCTGCTGGGCTATTTCTTTTCCACAGATATGACAGTGCGGAACACCTATCCTCGCATACAAAAGCCTGAGGTAATCATATATTTCAGTTACCGTACCTACTGTAGACCGGGGATTTCTGCTGGTAGTCTTCTGATCTATGGATATGGCAGGAGACAAGCCCTCTATATAATCGACATCCGGCTTCTCCATCTGCCCTAAAAACATCCTCGCATAAGAAGAAAGGGATTCCATGTAGCGCCTCTGTCCCTCAGCATAAATGGTGTCAAAGGCTAGAGAAGACTTTCCTGAACCACTAAGGCCTGTAATAACTACAAGTTGATCTCTAGGTATTTCAATATCAACATTTTTCAAATTGTGCTCTCTTGCACCTTTTATAATAATTTTGTCTTTCATCATAAATAACACTCTCATTTCCACTTAGCATTAAACCAATATACAACTCTTCTATTTAGCACAGCGGACATTGCTAATTTGATTTAATTTTCCGCTGCGGTATATATTATATCAAAAAAAAAGGAAAAAACAAACATCAGTTCGCTTGTATGCTTCTGTATATAAACATTATAAATTGAACTTCTTTTTGAGTTCAGTAACCTTATCCCTTAAATCGGCAGCCCTTTCAAACTGCAGATCTGCTGCCGCCTTTTTCATCTCTTTTGCCAATCTTTCAATAAGAGCTCCTGCTTCACTATCACTTAATGTATCTTTATCATTATGCACAGCATAGTCTACACTTTCCTCGGCAGCTTTAGTAACTTCAATAACATCCCTTACACCTTTTTTTATACTCTGAGGCGTAATTCCGTTTTCCTCATTGTATTCAACCTGGATCTTTCTTCTCCTGTTGGTCTCACTGATAGCTTTTTTCATCGACTCGGTAACGGTATCAGCGTACATTATTACTTTACCTTCAACATTTCTAGCTGCCCTACCAACCGTCTGAATTAGCGAAGTCTCGGATCTTAAAAATCCTTCCTTATCGGCATCAAGTATGGCTACTAAAGATACCTCAGGTAAATCCAGACCTTCCCTTAAGAGGTTTATACCAATTAAAACATCAAAGGCACCCAACCTTAAATCCCTTATAATCTCCATTCTTTCAATTGTCTTAATATCCGAGTGGAGATACTTGACTTTAAAATCCAGTTCCTTAAGGTAGTCGGTAAGATCTTCCGACATTCTCTTTGTCAAGGTAGTAACCAAAACACGTTCCTTTTTCTTTATTCTTTCATTAATCTCACCAATCAAGTCATCAATCTGTCCCTTAACAGGCTTTACAATTATTTCAGGGTCTATAAGCCCAGTAGGCCTTATTATCTGCTCAACAACTTGCTGTGAGTTGGCCTTTTCATATGCAGCAGGGGTTGCGCTGACAAAAACAATCTGATTTATCCTCTCTTCAAACTCACTAAACTTTAAAGGTCTGTTGTCAAAAGCTGAAGGAAGCCTAAAGCCGTAATCCACCAACGACTGCTTTCTTGATCGGTCTCCGTTATACATTGCTCCTACTTGCGGAACAGTAACATGAGACTCATCTATCATCATTAGGAAATCATCTGGGAAATAATCAATTAGTGTGAACGGAGAACTTCCCGGCTTTCTTCCACTTATGTGCCTTGAATAATTCTCAATTCCCTGACAAAAACCAACTTCTTGGAGCATCTCAAGATCATACATGGTTCTTTGTTCAAGTCTCTGTGCTTCAAGCAGTTTATCGTCTGCCTTGAGTTCTTTCAATCTTTCCTGAAGCTCTTGCTCTATATTTACAATTGCCTTCTCCATTTTTGCCCTTGTGGTTGCATAGTGGGAAGCTGGAAATACTGCAGCATGGGACATTGTGCCCAATATTTCACCAGTAAGGTAATTAATTTCAGTTATCCGGTCTATCTCATCGCCGAAAAATTCCACCCGTATTACCTCTTCCGATGAATAGGAAGGGAATATGTCAAGCACATCTCCTCTTACACGAAACCTACCACGTTTAAAATCTATTTCGTTTCTTTCATACTGTATGTCAACAAGCTTTCGGATAATTTCGTCCCTATCCTTTTGCATACCCTTCCTCAATGACAGCATAAGGTCGGTATAGTCCTCGGGATCACCCAAACCATATATGCATGATACGCTGGCCACAATAATTACGTCTCTTCTTTCAAATAAGGCAGCTGTAGCCGAGTGTCTCAATTTGTCTATCTCATCATTTATAGAGGAATCCTTTTCTATATAGGTGTCTGTAGTTGCAATATAAGCTTCCGGCTGATAATAGTCGTAATAACTTACAAAATACTCCACTAAATTATTCGGAAAAAATTCCTTAAACTCACTGCAAAGCTGTGCAGCAAGAGTTTTATTGTGTGCAATTATAAGGGTTGGCTTTTGTACCCTTTCAATTACATTAGCCATGGTAAAGGTCTTACCTGAGCCTGTAACCCCCAAAAGAGTTTGTCCCTTAAGTCCACGGTTAATGCCTTCACACAATTTATCAATAGCCTTAGGTTGATCACCGCAAGGCTTATATTCTGACGTAATCTTAAACTCCGGCATAATTGTTTCTCTCCCAAAATTTTAATTAGATATATTATACCACACTGTATTATATATTCAAACATACGTTTGGGAGATGGTGTAAAAATTCTCTTTCTTACTAAA
>CAYXPB010000086.1:0-17659 GCA_964466645.1 uncultured Acetivibrio sp.
TTAAGTAAAGTTTACAATACATTAATTTGTATTGTAATTTTTTTGTTTATATCGTCATAGAATTAATTAGGATTAAGGTAAATCTTTTTCAAACACCTAAGTTAATAAATAGACATTGTTAAGGTGCACTGTGACACAAGATGAATATATCGATATCAGACGCCAAATTAAGAGGGGATAAATGTGATAACAAAAATACGTAACACAATGATGGAGCATGTAAAGAAGAATAAGAATATTTATTTGTTTTTGTTTTTGACTTTTGTAACAGGAGTATCAGCAGGAGCATTTACTGTAAACGGTTTAAGTTCAATTCAAAGAACAGAGCTTACAAATTACTTTCAGGGCTTCTTAGAGCTTTTTGAAAATCAGAGGGTTGACAGTAACGAAATACTACAGATATCAATTATTGATAACGCAAGGCTTGTTGTGGTAATGTGGGCACTTGGAGTAACTATAATAGGGATTCCTCTTATATATTTCTTTATTGGTGTAAGAGGCTTCATAACAGGCTTTACTTCGGGATTTATAATTGATTTGATGGGGTTAAAGGGAGTGCTTTTTACACTGTTTAGCATCGTGCCGAAGGAAATAATAATTATACCCTGTATTATAGCTTTAGGAGTTAACGGTATCAATTTCTCGCTTAATATAATTCGAAGCAGGTCAATCAAAAGGGGAAATAAGGAGAGCTTAAGGACAGGATTTGTTACATACTCAATTACGACAGCGTTCTTCTCCTGCTTTATATTTGGCGGTATATTAGTTGAATCCTATATTACTCCTGTATGTATCAGAATAATTGCATCAAAAGTATTTTAGTTTAGAATATTAGAAAAATTTAGAAAAAGCTTTAACAATTGCCAAAAATGTTGTATAATAATGGAATAGTGTGTTGACAATACATATATGAATATGGTTATAATTTCATATAAGCATATATTTGTATTTATTGCACAAAAACCACTGTAAAAATTTAGTCAACAATCCAGACTATATCAAAACACGTGGAAAATATTGTACAAGGAGCAATTTTTCTAGTATAATAGTAAGGATTTATACAATTGGAAATAATAATAGTTTTAGGGTTATTTTATATATTATTTATTATTTATTATTTATTAAGAAGAGAGGAAGTAGGGTAAAAAAATGGAAGAATTGGTTTTAAAATTTCTCACTTTTTTAGAGAAAGATAAGCGTTTGTCGCTGAATACCTTACAGTCTTACAGGAGGGACATTGAGCAGTACATTGCATATTTGAGCGGTATTAAAATACATAACATTATAAATACCAATAAAGCTACTGTGATTACTTACCTCCTGCATTTACAAAAAAAGGGGCGTGCAACTTCGACTATATCTAGAAATCTTGCTTCAATTAGATCGTTTTATCAGTATCTTACAAAGAATGGCGTAATTAGCGGTGATCCCACTGAAGAACTTGAATCACCTAAGGTGGAAAAGAAATTACCACAAATTCTTTCGACAAAAGAAGTAGAACTCTTGCTTGATCAGCCTAAATGCGATGATTTGAAAGGATTCAGAGACAAAGCTATGCTTGAACTGTTGTATGCTACAGGCATTAGGGTATCAGAATTGATATGTCTTAATGTTACAGACATAAATGTTGATATGGGATTCATAAAGTGCAATAAGGGAACTAGGGAAAGAATGATTCCTATAGGATCTCTTTCAATTCAAGCGGTAAACGAGTATATGGCAAAATCGAGAGGGCTATTGATTCAACGAAATGATGAAAAAGCATTATTTGTAAATGTAAACGGTAAAAGACTTACCAGACAAGGTTTTTGGAAAATAATTAAACAGTACAAAAATCTAGCAAAGATAAATAAGGATATTACTCCACACACATTGAGGCACTCCTTTGCAGCACATCTTTTGGAAAATGGAGCTGATTTAAGATCTATTCAAGAGATGTTAGGGCATTCTGATATTTCGTCAACACAAGTTTATGCACAAATTGCGAAGAACAGGATTAAGGAAGTGTATAAGAAGACTCATCCAAGAGCATAAGACATCTAGACAAACCAGCAAAATTTTGCAATAATTAAATTATTAAAAGTATTAAAATAATATGTAAAAAGTAAGATAGAAATATCTTACTTTTTTGCATTTTTTCAGAGTAAAGATAAAGAGACAAAAATAGAAGAGTAAAACTAATTATTGTATAGGTTATTTTTTGAAATGGCCTAAAACTTTTACACAAGGAGAAAAATAAAATGAAAAGAGCCATAATAATTGTTTTAGACAGTGTTGGTATGGGGGAATTGCCCGACGCACATAAGTATGGAGATAAGGAAAGTAATACCATAGCAAATATTGCAGCTCATATTAAGGATTTTTCGCTTCCAAATCTTCAACAGTTAGGTTTAGGTAATATAGATAACATGGAAGGCATAAAGGCCATAAAAAACCCAAAAGGATGTTATGGTAGAATGGCTGAAAAGTCTGCCGGGAAAGATACAACGACAGGTCACTGGGAGCTTTCGGGAATTATACTAGAAAAACCTTTTCCGGTTTTTCCGAAGGGTTTTCCAAAAGAGATAATAGATGCCTTCGAAAAGGCTGTTAATACAAGAGTTATAGGCAATGTAGCAGCCTCAGGAACAGAGATAATAAAGACATTAGGTGATGAGCATGTAAAGACAGGATACCCTATAGTTTATACCTCTGCGGACAGTGTTTTCCAAATTGCAGCCCATGAAGACGTTATAAGTATTGAAAAGCTTTATGAAATGTGTAGCATAGCACGTGAGATTTTAAAAGGAGAGTATGCAGTAGGCAGAGTAATTGCTAGACCGTTTACAGGAAACAGCGGAGAATACAAAAGAACCGAAAGAAGAAAGGACTTCTCACTAGAGCCTATAGGAAATACTGTCTTGGATTATGCAAAGGACAAAGGGGTTGAGGTAAGAGCAGTTGGGAAGATAGAGGATATATTTAGCAAACGTGGGATTACTCATGCAGTTCACACCCATAACAATTCAGATGGTGTTGACAAAACTTTAGAGTATCTTAATGAGAATTTTGAGGGGATATTGTTTACAAACCTAGTAGACTTCGACATGCTTTATGGACACAGAAACGATGTTGAGGGCTATGCAAAGGCACTTATTGAATTCGACAAAAGGCTTCCAGAGATAGTAAAAGCACTAAAGGATGAGGATATTCTCTTTATTACAGCTGATCATGGCTGTGATCCTACAACAGAGAGTACAGATCATTCAAGAGAATATGTTCCTCTGTTGGTATATGGCAAAGGGCTCAAGCAAAACATCAATTTAGTTACAAGAAGCTCATTTTCCGATATTGCAACTACAATAGCCCAGTATCTTGAAATTACTGGCGAATTGGCGGGAGAAAGCTTTTTCGATAAAATAAAAGCCTAAAGGGGGGGTATATATGAGAATGTATGATGTGATTGAGAAAAAACGTGACGGAAATGAATTAACATATGCTGAAATAAGTTATTTTATAAAGAATTATTGTGACGAATTGATACCCGATTATCAAGTGTCAGCTCTGCTGATGGCTATATTTTTAAAGGGTATGAATGAGAGAGAAATCGCAGACTTAACCGAAATCATGGCTAATTCCGGTGATGTAATAGATCTTTCTTCTATAGAGGGTATAAAGATAGATAAGCACAGCACTGGAGGTGTAGGAGATAAGACAACTCTTATTTTAGGTCCGATTGTAGCTGCCTGTGGAGTGCCGGTTGCTAAAATGTCAGGCAGAGGACTTGGGCATACCGGAGGTACAATAGACAAACTCGAGTCTATACCGGGTTTTAAGACTGCCCTTACAAAGAAGGAATTTATAGATAATGTAAATAGAGTGGGTATTTCAGTAGCAGGACAAACAGGAAACCTTGCACCGGCAGACAAAAAGCTATATGCACTTAGAGATGTTACAGCGACAGTTAACAGCATTCCATTGATAGCGAGCAGTATTATGAGTAAAAAGATTGCCTGTGGTGCGGATAGAATAGTACTCGATGTGAAGACAGGTAGCGGTGCTTTTATGAAGACTGTAGAAAAGTCGGTAGAATTAGCTGAAACAATGGTGAATATAGGTAATAATTTGGGAAGAAAAACTGTTGCGATAGTAACAGATATGGATATTCCACTTGGAAGTGCCATTGGCAATTCTCTTGAGGTTATTGAGGCTATCGAGACATTAAAAGGAAACGGGCCTAAAGATCTTGAGGAGGTATCCCTAAGTTTGGCCTCAAAGATGCTGGAACTTGCTGAAATAGGTGATAGAGATTATTGTGAAAATAGGGCTAAGGAAGTACTGGAAAACAGACAGGCATTGAACAAATTGGCTGAAATGATTGAAATGCAGGGAGGAAACCCTGACGTTATTGACAATTATGATCTTTTCAAAAAGCCTAAGTATGTATATGAGCTTACCTCCGGACAGGATTGTTATCTAGAAAGAGTTAAGACTGATATGTTGGGCATTTCATCTATGATTCTCGGTGCGGGAAGGGAAACAAAAGATAGTGTTATTGATTATTCGGCGGGTATAAAGCTTAATAAGAAAACAGGAATGTCTATAAGAAAGGGAGACCTTCTAGCAACCCTTTATGCTGACGACAACGGAAAAATAAATCAAGCTCTTGAAACTTTGAAAAAGAGTCTGATACTATCCGATTCGGCAGAGCCGCAAAGACCCTTAATTCTTTCTAATGTTGAATAGTGCATTTAGCATTTTTATAAAAAGAAGTTAATGTTAAAAAGCATGTGCATATACAATTGGTTTTCTGCATAAAAATCTAATAAGATTATTTTGAGAAATAGCTTAATGAAAACTAATTGGGGGGAATATGCATTGATAAGAAAGGGTTTGTTAGGATATCTAGTAATTATATGTGTTATAGTTAGTGCTTTTTCCGGTGTTGCTTTTGCAGTAGAAGAAAAGCCGGTTTATAACCCAAATACTGTTGATAGCATAATGGCAAGCACTAGTGTTTCAGAGCTCAAGGCAAAGGCCTATATTTTGATGGATGCTTCAACGGGTCAGGTTTTGAAAGAGAATAATAACAATGAAAGACTACCTATTGCCAGTGTAACAAAAGTTATGTCAATGCTTTTGTGTATGGAGTCAATTGATTCAGGGAAAATAAGCCTAAAAGACATGGTTACAGCTTCCGAATATGCTTCTGGAATGGGAGGATCACAAGCTTACATTGAACCTGGCGAACAGTATTCTGTTCATGATGCCTTAAAAGCAGTTGCTCTTCACTCCTCAAATGATGTCACAGTTTCATTGGCAGAACTTGTGGCAGGAAGTGAAGAGGCGTTTGTGGTACAGATGAACGAAAAGGCAGCAGAGCTTGGTATGAAGAATACACAGTTTAAGGATTGTACTGGACTTACAGATGTAGATCATTTTAGCAGTGCGTTCGATATTGCTATAATGTCAAGGGAACTTATAACAAAACATCCTAAAATATTGGAGTATACATCCATTTATACAGATACTTTCAGAAACGGTGAATTGGATTTGACAAATACAAATAGACTTGTAAAGTTTTATACCAATTGTGACGGCTTGAAAACAGGCTTTACAAGGGCATCAGGCTTTTGTTTGACGGCTACGGCTTCACGCAACAATATGAGATTGATATCGGTTGTGTTAGGCGAACCGGATTCAAATACAAGATTTGCAGAAATCAGAAAGCTCCTTGACTACGGTTTTGCCAACTATGAGTCGGCCGAGGTAAACAAAAAGGGTGAGTTGGTATCGGAAATTAGTATTAAAAAGGGAACAGTTTCAAAAGCTGGTGCAGTCATAGGAAATGATGTCAAAGTACTTCTTCCGAGGGGACAGAAGACAAAAATAGCTCGTCAAGTGACTTTAGAAGAAACAATAACCGCTCCGGTAAAGGCTGGGCAAAAATTAGGTGAAATTATATATAAGATAGATGAGAATGAAATTTCACGAATTAATATTGTATCGGACAGAGATGTAGAAAAAACTGATTTTGGAAAACTCTTTTTTAGAATGTTTAAAAGCTGGTTTAGCGTCGGCAAAGACTAATGGTCTGGACAATTATAAAAGGTATTTATTGCAGATACTAGAATGGAAGTTAATGTTATAGTATAATGTAGAGTGAGTTAAAGAAGATTAGCTCACTCTTTTTGCTTCTTTAATCTCTTTAGATATTTTCAAAAAAATTCGTTAGTCAATAGAATATTTAGAGAAATATGAAGTGTTGAAACAATTAACAAAATATGATATTTTAAATAAATGAGACTATTTTAAAAATGTAAATTAAAGCTTTTGAAATGCCAATTGATCAGTTGTTTTATATTTCTCAAACTACAAAACGTGAGGTTATTATGAGCGAAATAAGAAATGATTTAAAACCTATGACTGTTGGAGATGTTCTTGATTATTCAGTGGAGGCCTTTAGACAGAATTTTAAAGGCATTGTTTTACTATCGCTTATCTTATATGTTCCCTGGACGGTATTTAATTCAATAATTACAAATATATTGGTTGACAATCAGTTGTCCGGTGTTTTCACTATGTATAAGGATATGTTTAATGGTGTTTATTCACCTCAAATGCTTGAAAGCTATATTGGGGATACATCAGCTCTTGGTAACACGGTAACAGGCTTAATGAGTATGCTTCAATTTGTCTATTCGATAACTATTAAGCTTGTTTTGAATGCTGCAGTTATAAAAATTATATATGATTATGCAATAAGCGGTAAAGTCATGGTTTCTTCTTTTTCAGATGTTAAAGCTCTTATAAAGTATAGCTTTAGGTTCATGCCTAAGATGATGGGAAATGCAGTTATATTTGCATTGATTCTTGGAGCTGCATATTTTATTTCTATAATTGTTGGTGTGGTAGCTATTATTATACCTATCATAGCAATTTCAGCATTGGATTTTCCACCTGTTTTGATGGCTGTAGTCATAATGTTTTTAGTGCTTATAGTGCTTGTCGGAGTCTTTATAGCTATAGGCTTTTTTGCGGTAAAGCTTATGTTTGGAGCAAATACAATTGTTATAGAAGGCAAATCGGTATCTGAAAGTATAAAAAGAAGTTTTTATCTTGCCAAAGGGAAGTTTTGGCACATTGCATTTTCAGGCATATTCGCAATTATGCTCTACTATCTGTTTAATGCTTTGCTTTTAGGTGCTACAATGTTTCTAGCAGTTGTAAACAATACACTTTATATCGTAGTTAATGCCTTTGCTCAAATGTCTTCTGCTATAGCAGAACCTTTTATATTGGTGTTTATAACTGTATTATTTATAAATATGAAAGTTCAAAAAGAAGGACTGGATTTAGAAGTGAAAATGAGAAAGGTTATTGAAGAGGAAAAGTCAATAGATTTAGGTATGACTAAAATATAAGTTCCAACTCTGGGATAACGAAAAAACTTGATTTGATAATGTTTTCAAAATAGGAGAATAGGAAGTTATTTTTTCGTTATCCCTTAATAAACAAGGATGGAGTAACAGCTAATGGGTAAATTGCTTGTTGGAAAGGTTTACAAGAAAATTAACATGTGGATTTTGGCAGTTTTTAGCTTGACTGCTTTGTTTTCTTTTCAGGCAAAAGCTTTTAGTCCTGAAAACGAAGAAGAAGTTAAGGATACACTTTCAAAAATCCTGGCTTCTAATGAGTTTAGCGAGAAAACTAAATCTAAAAGTTTGCTTGAAATTTTACACGACAAATTTATTGAGTTTTTAAAAAGTATATGGGAGAATTTGAACATAGCAAATAAGCTTGAGAAAGTGTTTAGCGGATCAAAAGTTTCAAAAGAAGTAATGTTTGTTCTTCAGATTATATCTATTGTGCTGATACTTGCAATTATCGGGCTTATCATATACTTTACTGCAAAAAAACTCACGCGTTCTCGAAAAATGAGGCAGGAGGAAGATGCGCTTCTGCTGAATATATTGAAGGACCCTGATGAAGTTTATAAAAAAGCTTTTGATTATTACAACAATGGCGATTATACTCAAGGTTTGAGATTTTTATATATATCTCTTTTAATCCGGTTTAATGATCTAAATATAGTCAGAATTAATAAGGCAAAGACAAATAAACAGTATTTGAATGAGATAAGGGAAAACAAAACTGAGGTTTATGATGTTATGGTTGAGTTTACGCAAGTTTTCAACAGACATTGGTATGGAGGGAAAAATGTCGACAAAGTTACATTTGTGAATTGGAATGAGGTTTACAGCAATTTGACAAGTTCGAATATGTAAAGGTTACAACCGGCATTCAAAAGAGGAGGAAACAGCAGCTGATGAAACAAATAAGGAAGATTTTAATATATGTTGCCGTTATAATAATTATAGTTGCTGCGGGTTTAATTGTTTATGGCTTTAAAGGTGACCTGCAGCAAAGTATTGAACACTCCGCCTACAATGTAGAAGGTGATGGGACAAGAGCGCTTTACCTTTTGTCAAAGGAAATGGGGTATGATGCAGAAATATTTACAAGGCCGTCGAGGTTTTTGCCTGATAATGCAACTTTAGTTGCAATTGAACCTAAATTAGTAGTATTAGAGAATGCTTTGGAAAAGAAGTATTTTAAATCTTGGTTGGAAAGAGGAAACGACCTTGTATTAATGTCCTATGACATCGATATTGAGGATTATATTGAGGAACTAGGTGCAAAAGAACCAAGTCACTTCGGACAATATGATCAAGGTTATAAGTATAGCATTGGGGACGGGAGTATAATTTACTTTACCGATAGTGAGAAATATACAAACTCAGGTGTAAAGGTTCTCGAACAGGGAGTGCAATTTATTGATGCTCTTGAAGCAACTAAAAATAAAAAGGTTTTATTTAATGACTATTTTCATGGTATAGGAAGCAGCGGAGCGAAGCTTTGGGATATTTTAGGTTTTGCAGGAAAGCTTGTGATAATTCAATTGGTTCTTTGTTTACTAATATTTATATTTATTGTATCGCGTAGGTTTGGAAAACCGGTGGTTGTATTCGAAACAATCAAAAGGAAGGAAAATGAAAACCTTTTTGCACTGTCTAATATATATTTTAAGGCGAAAGCAAATGGAATGGCCTTAGAAATTTATTTAGACAGCCTTAAGCAAGAACTTGCCAAATTTTTGGGATTTGGCAAGGAGGACTGGAGTGATGGCGATATTATTAAAGCAGCACAGTTGGACAACACATTAAAGGATTTAGAGGTAGAAGCAGTGTTTTTGGAATGTGAGAGTTTTATTAATAATAAAAAGAGTGATAACAAGGTATTGTTAAAACTATATAAGAGACTTGAGTCAATCAGAAAGGGGATAAAGTAATGGTTGAAGTTAATTCGAATAAAGAAAACGATGTTACTAGCTGTGAATTTACAAAAGAAAAAGCAAAAGCGATTATAGAAGAGGTTTCTAAAATTGTTGTAGGTCAGTATGAGTTTATTGAACACATGGTAATTGCACTTTTGTCCGGAGGACATATATTGATTGAGGGAGTTCCAGGACTTGCTAAAACCTTAGCTTCAAAGGTTATGTCAAAAGCGATGGCGGCAGATTTTAAAAGGGTTCAGTTTACTCCTGATTTAATGCCTGCAGATATTATAGGTACGAAAGTTTTTGACCCTAAAAAAACAGATTTCTTTTTAAAGAAAGGTCCTCTTTTTACCAATATGTTTTTGGCCGATGAAATAAACAGGACACCTCCTAAGACACAGGCGGCTCTTTTAGAAGCTATGGAGGAAAATTCCATATCTATAGACGGTGAGACTCATAAATTAGGAGATACATTTATGGTGTTAGCTACGCAAAATCCGGTTGAATATGAGGGAACATATCCCTTGCCCGAAGCACAACTCGACAGGTTTTTAATGAAGCTGCAACTGGATTATATGCCTCAGAAGTTTGAAAATATGCTTCTTCAAAAATACAACTCAGGTTTTAGTAGCAAGGAGATAGACAATGAGAATATCAGTGTTGTATGCAATTTTGAAGATATAAAGAGGTGCAGGAAGGAAATACAGGGTGTACAGGTTAATGAAGGAATAATTAATTATATAACTTCCATAGTAAAGGCTACAAGGAATTCTCCTAATCTTGTGCTAGGAGCTAGTCCTAGAGCATCTATTTCGTTGCTGCTTACTGCTAAAACCTATGCGGCTATGGAGGGAAGAAACTTTGTCATACCGGAAGATATAAAAGAGCTTGCACTGCCAGTATTGCGTCACCGTATAATAATTAAGCCGGAAGCCGGAATTGATGGGCTTACAAATGATGATGCAATTAAAAGCATACTTGCAAAAGTTGAAGTTCCTCGATAAAAGACAAAAAGGAGTTAAAAAAATGCCATTTAGCAAGCGGTTTTTGGCACTTCTTCTATTAGGTATAGTGCCTGTTGTATTAGCGTCCTTTATTGGACTTGAATTATATGTTTTTTTAATTTATAACATAGTGATATTTTCTCTTCTCATAGTTGATTTAAGGATGACCCCTAACGAAAAGCTTCTATGTGTCGAAAGGGTATGTAACGAAAAGCTTTCTATGGGTACAGAGAATGAAATTGGTATAAATATCAGAAATAACAGTGGTTATGCGCTTTGTATCGAGGCTGTAGACGAAATACCAATATATATGAAGACAAAAAATACCGTTGTATCCATTCGGGTAAGTCCGCACTATGAAGCTCTAGGGAATTACTTTGTAATGCCTGAAAAAAGAGGAGAGTTTAAATTCGGTAAAGTTCATGTTAGGTATAAAGGTGTAATGGGCTTGTGTATGAAAAAGGGCACTTATGACCTGGAAAAAAGCTATAAAGTATACCCGAACCTCAAGGATCTCAGTAAATACGGCTTAGCAGCTATTAAGAAAAGTCAGCTTATCCGTGGAATTAAGAAGAATAAGAGCTTTGGGACAGGCACCGAGTTTGAAAGTCTGAGGGAATACACCGAAGGTGACGATTACAGAAAGATTAACTGGATGGCAACGGCTAGAACCAATAAATTTATAGTAAACACCTATGAACATGAAAAGAATCAACAGATTATGATAATGCTTGACTCAAGTAGAGTTATGAATTCTGAGATAAATTATATAAAAAAGCTGGATTATTCTATTAATGCTGCCTTTCTCTTAGCAGATGTTGCAATAAAGAAGGGGGATAATGCCGGTGTTATGGTGTTCGACAACACTGTAAAGAGGTTTATCAAGCCGGGCAAGGGAAGGGGACAATTTCAGCTTATTGCAGATAATCTCTATAACGTCCAGGAGAATTTTGTATCTGCCGATTATATGGAGGCGTTGACCTATCTAAACCAGAATCATAAGCGTAGAAGTTTGTTATGTATTTTTACAGAACTGTTTAATGCCGATGAGGCTTTTCAGCTGGCTTCTGCTTTGAAAAACCTCGCCAAGCACCATATACCTCTTGTTATAACCATAAAGGATATGAGGCTTTACGATTATGCTGAAGGTGACATAGAAGATACAAAAGGCTTTTTTACAAAGGTTGCATCGATGAAGATGCTCAAAGAAAGGGAAAAAATCAGGAAGATATTTAATGATTCAGCAATAGCTGTTGTGGATGTTCCACCTGATAAACTTTCTATTGAGGTTGTAAACAAATATTTGAATATGAAATCAATGATGCAGATTTAGGCAGCCCTAGATTTTCTGATGTTTGGCAATACCAAATAGATAGCCAATAGAAATAGCGTTATCAACGCAAAAATAAGTTTTGCAATTTCGGAAAAGTAGGAAGAGGGAGTAAAATATCCTTCGATTATGCCTGCAATTATAAAAATGGGTATAGTCCCAAGAACCAACTTTATTGCATCCTTACCTCTGATAATAAAGGAATCCTTGCGGGAGTATTTTCCGGGATTGATGATTGAATAACCGATAATTATTCCAGCACCGCCACATACAAATATGGCGAAAAGCTCCAATATACCGTGAGGAAGAATGAGCGCCCAGAACAAAAGGCTTCCGCCTTTATGAAGATATAAAGCTGCGAGGGCGCCAAGCATATATCCATTAGCATATATAACATATACTGTACCGATAGCAAGAGTTATTCCAAAGGCAAAGGCCAAAATTCCTACCTTGATATTGTTGGTGAAAATAAAAGGTGACAAAACTGCTCCGTTACGGTCGGCAACATATTCATTTACGTTTCTTTCAAGGATGCTGTCTACCATGTCTTGTGATACGAAGGCCCCTGCGTTGTCGGTTGAAATAAGTGTAAATATAAAGCTTATTGCCATTGCAAGAAGAAAAATTGATGTAGACAATAGTATAGGTTTCAAATTCTTCTTTACAAGAAGAGGAAAACCAGCAAATAGAAAAATAAAAAGCTTTTTAAGGCTAAAGGTTTTAGTAGTGTATATATAGCTGTGTGCCGAAGCAACAAGTTTGTTCAGATAGTTGGTAGTAATGGAGTTACCATAGTTGGTCCTAGCATAGGACAAATGACCGCAGACCAAATTATAATAATTAAAGAAACTATCCAATTCATCCTTGTTAAAGCGGTAAAGGCTTTTGGATTTAAGTTTTTCAAGGGTTGCTTCAAGGTTTTTCCAGGTTTCAGAATTTTGACTGATGAATTTATCTTCCTTCATATTTTGCACCTTTTTGTTTTAGATTTTTTTTGATCATACTATTTTTTATAGTGGTTTGTAAAATATAAATTTAATTTGTTTTATAAAAATTATTTTATCAGAAAAGTTTATCTGTTACAATTGAATTTGTAATATAAGATGCTTTTAAATTGCAAAGTTTTTTGAAATTACCTAAAGTATATAAAATTAAGAGGTGGACAATAGATGAAAAAAGTACTAAACATCCTTACTCCTGAAAATGTATATGTAGAATATGAACTAGCAGGAATAGGGTCTAGATTTGCAGCTTTTATTGTTGATTTGCTTATTCAGCTTTTTGTTTTTACTTTGACCTTATTGGGATTGTATTATGCAGGGTTTGATTATGCAGGACTTATAGCCGAATTGGGCATACAGGCTGCTTTGTTTGCAGCAACAATGTTAATTCTCTTTCATTTAATATATTATCCTTTTTTTGAGTTAATTATGAAGGGTCAAACTCCTGGTAAGAAGCTTTTCTCTATCAGAGTAATAAGGCAGAGTGGGGAACCTGAAGGTGTATTTGACAGTGTGCTCAGAAATTTCCTCAGAATAGTATATATACTTCCTTTTTTGTATCTGCTAGATGCTTTTTTCGTCATACTGACAAAGAATTATAAGAGAATAGGTGATTATGCGGCAAATACTATAGTTGTAAAGGTGAGAAAAGGTGACCAACTAATTACTATTGATGATATATTAGAGCGTAATTTAGATAGTGACGATTATATTGAAAATATAAATAAATATCCAGTAACTCATTTTGAGTACGAAATTCTGAAAGAATTTTTAGCAAGGAAAAACAGCATAGGTGATAAGCGTTATGTTTTTGCATATAATTTCAATAAATACTTTTCTAATAAGTTTAATGTAGAAAGTACTTATGACAGCCCTTACGAGTTTTTTGAGGATATCATACGGATGAATTCCGGCATAAACTGATATATAGTAAGGGATAACGAAAAAATAACTTCATGTTCTCATATTTTGAAAACATTATGAAATCAAGTTTTTAAGTTTTTTCGTTATCCCAGAGTAGGAACTTATATTTTAATGGTAGCTAAGCTATTTGAGTGCCTTTTCTATTTTGTACTTCAAATCTTTAAATTTATTGCACCTAGCAAAAAAATATGGTACGATTTAACTAATAGATGATATTTATAGAAATGGGTTAATCTAAACTCTCTAACTTTCTTTGTTTTATTTCTATTTGTGAATGATATACTTCCACAAGGCTTAAATTTTCGTAAGATTTCTTCTATATTTATACTATTTTATAATTGAAGATATGTTGTTTTTTAACATATTTAATAAAGAACAAATTTTTGAGAAAGAGGGGATGTTAAATGAAACAAAAATTTGGAGAAGGAAGGGTGAAGGCTAAATGAAACATAAAATAAAGGGAAAATTATCGATTTTATTGAGTCTTACTCTTTTGTTTTCATTGTTTCCGTTAAATGCACAAGCACAAACGGTCACCTCAAATGATACTGGTACTCATGGAGGCTATAACTATGAATACTGGAAGGACAATGGGAACGGAACCATGGTATTAAAAGATGGTGGAGCATTTAGCTGTGAGTGGAGTAATATCAATAATATATTATTCCGTAAAGGTCTTAAATACAATGAGACCCAGACACATCAGCAAATAGGTAATATGTCAATGACTTATGAATGCAACTATCAGCCTAATGGTAATTCATATTTATCCGTTTATGGATGGACAAGTGACCCTCTTGTAGAGTATTACATTATAGAGAGTTGGGGTACTTGGAAGCCGCCAGGAAATGTGCAGTCAAAGGGAACTGTTACTATTGATGGTGGAGTATATGACATTTGTGAGACCACTAGAACCCAACAGCCTTCCATTAAAGGTACTGCAACCTTCCAGCAGTATTGGAGTGTTCGTCAACAAAAGCGCTCAAGCGGAACTATATCTGTAAGTGATCACTTTAAAGCTTGGGAAGCTAAAGGCATGAAAATGGGTAAGTTTTATGAAATTTCCCTTGTTGTTGAAGGATATCAAAGTAGCGGTAAAGCTGATGTAACTAAGATGTCGATTAATATTGGTGGTACTCCAGTGACAACAAGTTCAGTTCCTACTACTGCACCTACTTTATTACCTGTAACTGAGAGAAGTGCTTTTACAACAATAGAAGCAGAGGATTACAACAGTGCAAATGGTTCTGAATTGAGATCTATTGGTACAGGTGTGGGATACATAGAAAACGGTAACTACATTGTATATAATATGATTAATTTTGGAAGTGGAGCAAGTTCCTTTAAAGCAAAAGTTGCCAATGGTAATACTGCTGCTACAACTATCGAGTTGAGATTGGGCAGTCCAAGTGGCACTCTAGTAGGTTCTTTAAGTGTACCAGCAAACGGTGATTGGGACGCTTATGAAGAATTATCTACTACTGTAAGTGGTGCTTCGGGTACAAAAGACTTATACCTATGCTTTAATGGACCTGTAAACATTGACTCATTTACCTTTGGAGCAGGAGGTTCGAATCCAACTAATCCTCCTAACCCAGGAACTACATTACTTGGTGATGTTGACGGAAATGACGAAGTAAATTCATTGGATTTTGCCATGTTGAGACAGTATTTGCTTGGAATCATAACTTCTGTTTCGGCCGCTGCAGACGTAAACCAAGATGGTTTTGCAAATTCACTTGATTTTGGAATGTTAAGACAGCATCTTTTAGGTATAATTAATTTAGGTGCTACAACTCCAACAAATCCACCTGTAACACCTACTTCAAGGATAACTCCACCAACTACACCTACACCAGCACCAACTGCAAAATTCCATTGTTTCTTGTTGTTGGGGCAATCAAATATGGCAGGTTGGGCTAGGGCAGAAGCTTCCGATAAGGTGACAAATTCACGTATACTTTCATTGGGTTATGACAATAATCAGTGGGGTGTAGCTGCTCCACCATTGCATGAAGCATTCCAAGGTGCTATAGGGCCTGGTGACTGGTTTTCAAAGACCATAATAAACAAACTTCCTGCCAATGATACTATCGGTTTGATACCATGTGCTATAAGTGGTGAAAAGATTGAGACCTTCATGAAAAATGGAGGAAGCAAATATAACTGGATTCTCAGCCGTGCAAAATCAGCACAGCAAAGAGGTGGAGTTATTGAAGGTATTCTTTTACACCAGGGAGAATCCAATAATGGACAATCCGATTGGCCTAATAAGGTAAGTACTTTGGTTAGTGACCTTAAAAAAGACTTAGGATTAGGGGATGTTCCTGTTCTTGCCGGTGAATTGCTATATAGTGGAAGCTGTGCAGGTCATAACACTCAGATAAATAAATTACCTTCTGTAATTAATAATTGTTATGTTATTTCAGCAAGTGGTTTGTCCGGTGATCCATCGGATTCATGGGGGCTTCATTTCAATCATGATTCAACAGTGGAATTAGGTAAGAGATATGCAGAAAAAATGATTCAAGTCCTAGGATGGTAAGAAGGATTTGATTCTAGAGCATTAAGTTTTTTTATCGAAAGTCTTATAGAGGCTGCTACACTTGTAATTGATGTAGCAGCCTCTTTACTTAAAACCCGTAAAATCAAATTTTTTTGAAAGGGCAGTTGACCAGTTATTTTTAACATATTTAATAAAGAACAAATTTTTGAGAGAAGGGATGTTAAAATGAAACAAAAATTTGGAGAAGTAAGGGTGAAGGCTAAATGAAACATAAAATAATGGAAAAATTATCGATTTTATTGAGTCTTACTCTTTTGTTTTCCTTATTTCCGTTAAATGCGCAAGCAAAAACGATCACATCAACTGAAACTGGTACTCATGGAGGCTATAACTATGAATATTGGAAGGATATTGGGAATGGAACAATGGAATTAAAAGAGGGTGGAGCATTTAGCTGTGAGTGGAGTGATATCAATAATATATTATTCAGAAATGGTTTTAAATACGATCAAACTCAGACACATCAGCAAATAGGTAATGTTTCAATAACCTATGAATGCAACTACCAGCCTAATGGTGATTCATATTTGTGCGTCTATGGATGGACAGTTGACCCCCTTGTAGAGTTTTACATTATAGAAAGCTGGGGTACTTGGAAGCCGCCGGGAACTGTGCATTCAAAGGGAACTGTTACCGTTGATGGTGGAGTATATGACATTTATGAGATGACTGTCATACGTCAGCATCTAGAAGATTACCAGGTATATTGGAGTGTTCGTCAGCAAAAGCAAACAAGCGGAACCGTATCTGTAAGTGAACACTTTAAAGCATGGGAAGCTAAAGGTATGAAACTAGGTAAGTTATATGAAATCTCATTTACTGTTGAAGGGTATAAAAGTAGTGGTAAAGCTGATGTAACTAAGATGTCGATTGATATTGAGCCGTTTCCCTCATTACTTGGTGATGTTAACGGAGATGGAAATGTCGATGCATTGGATTTTGCTATGCTTAGACAGTATATGCTTGGAATGATAAGTTCTGTTTCGGCAGCTGCCGATCTAAACAAAGATGGCTCTATAAATTCAATTGACTTTGGAATGTTAAGAAAACATCTATTAGGCATAATGAATTTAGGGAACACAACTACACCGGTAACAACTTAGAGCATTAAGTTTAGAGTATAGAATTCATAAAACCCAAGAATATGTAAAATTCAATTAAGTACAGTATCAAGTTAACATCATTCATTTCTGCTGCAAGTTGTATTCATGGATTTGTTGTGTTAAAATGTTAACGGAAAATGTTCTATATAACGCTTTATAAGCTTCAAAACATATATTTAAAGGCAAAAGAAATGTGCAAAATCACATGAGCTTAGTAGATTTAAAAGACGGGATAGCGGAGCTATAACATGATTTAAGCTTGATGTTTTATCATCTAAACAAATTGACAACTAAGGGGGAGTATTTTTGGATTCGACAATAAAGGATACTGTTAAAATAAATATAAAATACAGGCTAAATATAATGGTCTAAGAAAACTCGACAAAAATTTTCTAAAAGATAATGAACCTGA
>CAYXPB010000087.1:0-17576 GCA_964466645.1 uncultured Acetivibrio sp.
GGCTTACCCATCCCAATCAGCTAAACCAGTATAAAGTATTTTTAGCTCCCCTCGGGCAGATTTGGTTTAAGACTGATGATGATATTTTATTTAATTCTTCGGTTAAATATTTTGAGCGCTGTGATTTCAAGATCAGCTTTATAACAGAAGACCTATATGGAAGTAATTTTGATAAAAATATAGTAACCGAACATGAGAAAATGTATGCCGAGCAAGGTCATAAAATAAAGTTTCTCATCGCACAAAACACTGCGTTACCAACAACATAATAGAATTAGGTGATTTCTAAAAAACAACTGGTCAATGGGTGTTTCAAAAAAGCTGATTTACATTTTTTGCGTCGCAAAATAATGTTCCTATGTTTGAAGCTCTATAGCTTCATTATTGGGTTGAAACTATATACATTGACTAATGAATTTTTTTGAAACACCTTATAAGTTTATTTGTACAACAACACACTTTGTTCTACAATGTAATTATTCAAATTATTTTTAGGCATAAAAAAAGGAGTTTGGTTACTCCTTTTTTGTCTTAATATATAATTATGTTATATAGCTACAAAAGCACTGACTTTCTTATTCTTGTATGGTTCCAACTGCTGCTTATATAGTACATGTTTAATTGAGTTAGCTGTGATTTCGGCCATTTTGTAAACCAACCCAAGACTTGTATTTTGAAGCATAACTTGGGGCATTATTCCTCCCATTGTCACAACTCCGGAAAACGAAACATCACCTACTGCCGGCAAATCCTTACCCACTCCGCTTCCAGGTTTAATTGATCCGTTGCTCAATCCAATATGAGCTATATGGTCAATTCGTCCAATAGAGGCATCAACAGCAATAACAAGGGTATTATCAGTATCAATTTTTTCCACTGTCTGTGAAAGATTCATAGCATGGACAGGATCTACAATTGTCCCGTACACATCAAAATCATATATTCTGTATTTAGACAACATAAAGCCGACTAAAGGTCCAAAGCTGTCACCGGTAGATCGGTCTGTACCGATACATACAACTGCAATTCTTTTGTACTGTTTATCAACTTCGCTAATCAGTCCATATGCTTCTTGATTTAACCTGTATTGGCACATTTTCTCATTAGTATTGACATAGACTTTCTTTACTTTTGACATACAACTTCTCCCCTAAAACAACATACAACAATTTCATGCTACTGTTGAAATATTTTCTCTTCTCTATATTTATGTCTATATTATATAACAAAAATGCATTATTAAAAAGTACCATTTTTATTTTTATTTGAAGGTTAGGTAATTCCTAAAAAAACAACTGCTCGATTGCCATTTTAAAATTTGAATTGATGGGCTTTGTGACCTAAATCTAGTATAGATTATTTTTTGAAATGGCCTTATCAGATATTATTAAGTAGCTATGCTTGATGATGCTTAATTATTGACTTGTTTGTTTTGGAAGTGGCCTTGTTAAAAAAGAACAAAATTAAAGGAGAGCATTTGCTCTCCTAATTTATTACCATCTGTTACCGCCACCGAAGCCGCCTCTTCCGCCGCCTCCGCCGCCTCTGTTATTATTTCTTTGTTGTTTCCTAGCTCTTCTACAATCAGGACATCTTTGAGGTTCATTATCGAAACCCTTCTCTTTGTAGAAAGCCTGTTCACTTTCATTAAAAACGAATTCTGCGTTACAATCTTTGCATGTTAAAACTTTATCTGCCATATCTATATACCTCCTTAATTTATTTGGATCATATAATTCTTAACTTCTAACTCCAAAAAACTAAAGAGAGTAGGGTTCAGAAAAATAATCCTATTAATATATAGTGACTACATATATAATTTTATCACAATACTTAAAATTAAGCAAGACAACTTACTAACTTTTCCCATACACTTTCATATTTTTTTTGCATACAATATCTTCAATACTGAGAACCTTTATTGTGATATTCGAACATTTGTTGCTTGTGGCCCTCGCTGTCCTTTTTCTAAGTCAAACTCAACCATTTGACCCTCTGCAAGAGATTTATACCCCTCTGCTTGTATTGCAGTAAAATGAACAAATACGTCATCTCCACCTTCTCTTTCAATAAAACCAAATCCCTTTTCCGAGTTAAACCATTTTACTTTTCCAACCATTTGTTGCTACTCCTCCTTAGCTTACGAATAATTTAAATCATATATAATGATTTTATTATAATTTATTATGTCAATTTATCATTTAACTTATTCACAAAAATAAAAGTATAAGGTGATTCCAAAAAAATAACTGGTCAATGGATGTTTCAAAAAAGCTGATTTACACTTTTTCACTACTCAACATCTATTTATATATCAATCCAATCAGAGTTAAATATCCGATCAACCAATTCCTGGTACTCAGAAATCCGATTACATTTTTTCACTTTCTTTATAAATTTGCCACTTTGATCGAAATGTATGCACATATACTCCCAAAATTCCTTCATTTTATCACATAAATGCTTATCTCCAGAAAGTCTGTTCATGTAATAATTAAAAATCTCATCATGAAATGCTTTTACTATTCCAATTTTATTTTCTAGGACTACTGTATTTCCTTTAATAACTGAGGGAAGAAAAGGATTTCTCAATGCCCCTCTTCCTAACATAAAGTTTTTCACAAAAGGTAATCTCTCACTAATGCGCAAAAAATCACTATAATTGAATACATCTCCATTATAAGCTATTTCATGATTGCATAAGGTTGCTAGTTCATAAAAGGCATCAAGGTCTACATCTCCCTTATACATCTGCACTCCTGTTCTAGCATGAATTATTACTCTTCCTAAGGGATATTCATTCAGTACTTCCATCACCCTCATTCCCTCTTCAGGATCTTCCATACCAAGCCTCATTTTAACAGTTATTGTATAAGAACTGCCGGCGCAGACTGTATCAAGGACCTTTTTTATCATTTCAGGATATGGTAAAATACCTGAACCCTTTTTCTTACCTGTAATCATAGGAAAAGGACAGCCTATATTCCAATTTATTTCACTATATCCAAGAGTTGAAATAGCATCGGCAAAAGCTTTAAACTGAGCACCGTCATTTCCAAGAATTTGCGGAACAAGCTTAACTAGTGACTCATTGTTTTCGGGAAGTATATCTTTTAACAGCAATTTACTCACTTTATTACCTACAGAGGTTGCTATAAACGGAGAGTAGTACTCATCTATCCCTCCAAAATGCCTAGCAAAGGCATTTCTGTACGCCGCCACTGTCATCCCCTGCAACGGGGCCAAAAAAAGCTTCATATAAACACTCTCTCTTTTAAGTTTATCTATAATTTGGACGTCTTCGTATTTGGACTTTTTGGCTTTTTAACCTCAACTATAGAACCCTTATACATACTCTTTGGCTCAATTTGTATACTCAATTCTTTCTCATACTTTTTAATAAATTGCAGTTCTCTTTCAGTAGCAATGGATACTGTCATACCTAAATTTCCATTTCGGCCACTCCTACCGGATCTATGTACATAAGCCTTTACATCCTCGGGAATATCAATATTGAATATATGAGTAATGCCGTCAATATGAAGCCCTCTTGCAGCAATGTCAGAAGCAATCAAAAGCTGTATCTTTCCTGACTTGAAATCCTCCATTGCCTTTTTCCTTTCAAGCTTCCTGCTCGAGCCGTGAATACCCTCTACCTTTAGTCCGTGAAACTTCAGTTTGTCTGTAAAGATTGCAATTTCATTGCCCTGATTGTTTACAAATACAATAGCCTTTTGAGGCTCTAAAATTCTTACTAATTTTCTTAAAACGTCAATCTTGTCCCTCTTTTCCGCTAAAAAGTACTCATGAGAAATAGTATCCGGTATCGAAAGCCTTTCCTCTACACGAATTACCTGAGGTTCTTTCATTTGTGATATAATTCCTGTTTCCACTGGCTTTGGAATGGTCGCAGAACAAGCTATAATCTGACGCTCTTTAAGGGTGCTCTTTATAACGGCTTTTACATTTTCTATATTATTATCATCCATTAATCGGTCTGCCTCATCAATGATAATTGTCTTTATCGTATGAGCAGATATTTTTCGCTTTTTAATAAGTTCCAATATTCTTCCTGGAGTTCCTACAATAATGTGAGGCTTCTCCTTGAGTTTTTCTATTTGCCTATCTATATTTACATTACCTATGATAGTTGCTCCCTTAAGTTTAATGTCTGAATTTTGTGATAGACGCTCAATTTGTCTCATAATCTGTACTGCCAACTCATGGGTCGGACATAGCACTATTGCCTGCATTTCCTTAAGCTCTGCCTTTAGCTTTTCATACATAGGCAGAAGGTATGCAAGTGTTTTTCCTGATCCTGTTTCCGATTGTGCTATAATATCCTTGTTGCTTATAGCCTCCGGAATAACCCTTTGCTGTATATCTGTAGGAATAGTAATATTTTCTTTTTTCAGTGCAGTTACAAGGGCTGGATTCAACCCTATATTTTCAAATGATTCAACCATCTTTGTTCTCCTTTTTACTTTTTTCAATCTCTTGGGCCAGCTCATTGAGATAAGTCCAACGCTCTATCGCATTTTCCAAACCTTTCTCAAGCTGCTCTTTTTCTTCTATAAGTCTTTGAAGTAATTCAAAATCACTTGTTGCTTTACTCATCTTATCATCTATCTGCTTTATATCCTGTTCTAACTTTTCAATTACATCATCAATTTCGTCAAATTCCTTTTGTTCCCTATAGGAAAATTTTAATGCTCTTTCTCTTTTATTTTCTGCTTTTTCGCTCACTTTATCCTTCGAAGGTTTTAAATTTAGAGCTTGTGCCATATTTTCACTATCCTCTATATATTGACTATAATCACTATAGTTTCCGACATACTTTGTGATTAAACAATTTCCGTCAAAAGCAAATATTCCGTCAACTACCCTGTCTAAAAAATATCGATCATGAGATACAACAATTACCGCTCCAGGAAATTCATCAAGATAGCTTTCCAAAATCGTCAATGTCTGAATATCCAAGTCATTTGTAGGCTCATCAAGCATTAAAATATTAGGTGCCCCCATTAAAATGTATAGTAGATATAGCCTCCTTTTTTCTCCTCCCGACAGCTTTGAAATAGGTGTCCACTGCATACTCGGCGAGAACAAAAACCTTTCAAGCATCTGAGAAGCACTTATTGTCCCATCCGTTGTTGTCAAAAACTCAGCTTGTTCCCGGATGTATTCAATAACCCTCAAATTCTCATTCATATCCTCATTTTCCTGAGAAAACAAGCCTATTTTAACCGTCTCACCAATTTCAACATTCCCTGAATCGGGCTCAAGCTTTCCAGCTGTAATTTTCATAAGTGTAGATTTACCGCTTCCGTTAGGGCCGATGATTCCAACTCTGTCATCTCTTAGAAGGGTATAACTGAAATCCTTTATTAAGGGCTTGCCCGGATAGCTTTTACTTATATCGGCAAGCTCAATAATCTTTCTACCAAGACGGGAAAAACCAACCTGGATTTCGATATTTTCCTTATCTGTAGGTTCCTGTTGTTCAACAAGCTTTTCAAATCGCTCAATTCGTGCTTTCTGTTTGGTGGAACGAGCTTGAGCACCTCTGCGAATCCACTTCAATTCATTTCGAATTAGTCCCTGGCGTTTTCTATCAGATGCCTCCTCAATTTCCTCTCTCTCAGCCTTCATCTCCAAATATTTTGTGTAATTTGCCTGGTAACTATAGAGTTTTCCGTTGTCAATTTCTATGATCCTGTTTGCCACCCTGTCTAAAAAGTATCTGTCATGTGTCACCATTAAAAGTGCACCTTTTCGCTTTTCAAGGTATTTTTCCAGCCAAGCCACCGTTTCATTGTCAATATGGTTGGTAGGCTCATCTAAAATCAATAAATCCGCGGGTGTTATCAAAGTACTTGCCATTGCCACCCTTTTGCGCTGACCTCCGGATAGTTTCCCTACATCAGCGTTAAAGTCAACTATTCCAAGCTTTGTAAGGATACTTTTAGCCTCTGCTTCGATTGTCCATGCCTCCATGCTGTCCATTCTCTGCGATAAATTAATTAATTCCTTTTCAAGCCACTTGTCTTCAGGATTTACGCTCACTTTGTAAAGTATAGATTCATATTCCCGAAGCAGCTTCATTACAGGTGAATTCCCCTTAAATACCTGTTCAAGTACAGTTGTTCCATCCTCAAAGTTTGGGTTTTGATCCAAATATTCTATTTTTATACCGTTTCTATATATGATCCTGCCTGTATCTGTGGTTTCAAGCCCTGCAATCACCTTGAGCAAGGTAGATTTGCCTGTTCCGTTGACCCCTATCACACCAAGCTTTTCTCCGTCATTTATACTAAAAGATATATCATTGAATAATATCTTTTCACTGTAGCTTTTGGAAATCTTTTCAGCTGACAAAACATTCATTCATAAGTCCCCTTGTTAAAAAATCTTGGAGGCATCGAGCCCCTCTGTTTTACCTCTTTCACTTCGTTCGAAAGAGGTGGAACAAAAAATCGGCACATGGAGTACCAACCTCATGTACCGATATTATACAATAACCAGCTTTTAATAGCTAGCAAATCCTTAAGGTACAACCCAACCTTAGTTCAATCGGTTATTCCTATCAACTCTTATCCCAGTCATCTTTTCACTTAATGCCCAAAGGCTTTTTGCCATTTCCTTATCATAGGATCTTTTCGATGAAAGCAGAGGCCTTTTTTGATAATAGTACTTACCGGTAACACCTTCCACATCAGGGGATGTTGCAAGGTAGACAGCGGTTTGAGCACCCTTTTCGGGTGTTTGAAAAAAAGGTTTTAAAATTCGGGTAATAAATGTTCCAAAACCTGTATCCCTGTTAATTCCCATAGCTGTTGCTACTGCCCCGGGATGCAGACAGTTTGCTGTGACTCCTCTACCTTTTAATCTATCTGCAAGTTCATAGGTAAACAGAATATTCGCTAACTTGGACTGAGCATAAGCACGCCAAGCGGTATAGTTTTTGCTAAGATTTACATCTTTGATATGAATATGCCCTATTTTGTGAGCTCCAGAGGATACATTTATAATTCTTGCCGGTGCACTTGCAATCATTATATCAAGGAGTCTATTGGTCAAAAGAAAATGACCTAAATGATTCACTCCAAATTGAAGCTCGCACCCATCAAAAGTCTCATGCCTTCCAGGAAGAACTACACCTGCATTATTCACCAATATATCAAGTCTTTGAAATCTATTTTTAAATTCAGTGCAAAAGTTTTCAATACTTTTTAGAGATCTAAGGTCACAAATCATTAACTCAACTGACGAATTGCCACTTAAATCCCTTACTTCCTTTATAGCCTCTTCTCCCTTGGCCTTATTGCGGCAAAGCATTACTACAATTGCACCTGTTTTTGCAAGCTCAACGGAAGTTGCCTTACCCATACCAGAATTTGCACCTGTTATAACTATTACACTGTTTTTATCCATTTTGTCCTCCGAGCCTGTTATATCTCAACCCTTTTCACCTTACGTAATCTTCCCTTTACAGGTTTATCCTTAAGAGCATTAAGAACCGTCTCACCTTTATTGTTAAGTATTTCCACAAAAGTGGATACATCCGCAATATTTATCACACCGATATCTTCTGACGTAACTCCCTCTATACTGCAAATTGTACCTACAATATCAACTGCTCTCATCTTTGTTTTCTTGCCTGCATTGATATGTATTTTTACAATATCACGGCTTAATTGTTCGCCCTTTTTCTGCTTAATTTCTGGCAAAGTCTTCATCTTTTCTAAAAATTCATGCTTTTTAGATGCTACAGAATCCTTATCTGGCCTATCCTTTAATTCTATCTCTTTACCGATATACTCCTGTATATCTTTTAAATATTTGTTTTCCTTAGGTGTTACAAAAGTAATTGCTTTTCCACTTCTGCCTACACGTCCTGTCCTTCCTATCCTGTGGACATAACTCTCTTTATCTTGCGGAATATCATAATTTATTACAAGTGAAATGTCATCAATATCTATTCCTCTAGCTGCAACATCAGTAGTTACAAGATACCTAAAATGTCCCTGCCTAAAATGATTCATTGCTCTTAACCTGTCACTTTGTTCCATACCTCCATGGAGTTTCTCACAGGTATATTCTAGTCTTTTCATTTCTTCGAAAAGCTCATCGGTTTTTATCTTTGTACTACAAAAAACCATACAGCTGTCTGGGTTTTCAACAACGATAATGTCCTCTAAAAGATTTAACTTATCCTTTTCCACTATGTTATATCTTTCCTGAGTTATCCTGTCTATTGCTTTACTTTCCTCTTCTATTTCTACTTGTTCTGGATTATTCATGTATTTATCACATAAACCAGCTATGTCCTTATGCATTGTAGCCGATAGCAAAATGGTGGTTCGCTCTTTAGGAAGTTTCCAAATTATGCTTTCAATTTGTTCTATAAAACCCATACTAAGCATTTCATCGGCTTCATCTATTACAAGATACTTTATTTTGGATGTATCAAAAGTTCCTCTTTCCAAATGATCCATTATACGACCAGGAGTTCCGACCACAACGTGGTTTTTTTGTTTCAATTCCCTTTGCTGATTATAAAAAGAAGATTTTCCGAATACTTCAACTACTTTAATCCTCTTGAACCTTCCTAAATTAAAAATATCTTCTTTAACTTGCATGGCAAGTTCCCTTGTCGGTGTAAGCACTAGTGCCTGGGGTTTGTTTTCTTCCCAATCCAAAAGGTCACATATCGGAATACCAAAGGCCGCAGTCTTTCCGCTTCCGGTCTGTGACTTCACAATTACATCCTTTTGTTCTAGCACAGCCGGTATAACCAATTCCTGAACTTTCGTAGCACTTTGATAATTCAACATACTTATTGCTTTTAACAGTTCACTACTTAATTTATAATTCTCAAAACTTGATTGTATCATTGCATCCTCTCTCTCACTATGTTTGTAGTTTTTTAACAAAAGAACCTCAAAACATATACCGGTATATTCACCACTTATTGCTTTAGTAGTCCCTATATCCATAACATTATAACATTTTGATAAATAAAGAGGTATAATTATATAAAGCAAGCATTGATATTTTAGTCAATGCTTGCTTTAAGCCATTTTCAAAATAATTGATTTACAGAAGCTTACGCTAATAGCTTTTAATAATAGCCACAACCTATCAAATTTCCAATATTATAGGAATTATCATAGGTGTACGTTTGGTTTTTTGATACACATAATCTCTTATAGTTTCTTTGATTTTATTCTTTTTTGAAGCCAAATTTCTGTTGCTGCTTTTTTGTATTGCTTCCATGCACACCTGTTTAACGTCCTCCATAAATTCTTCCGATTCCTTTTCATACACAAAGCCTCTTGTTAAAACATCCGGCCCATTAATAACAGCACTTGTTTCCCTTTGAATGGTTGCAACTGCAATTATCATACCATCTTCAGCTAGCAGTTTTCTATCTCTTAATACTATCTTGCCTACATCCCCAATACCAAGTCCGTCAACAAGCACTTTACCGGAGGTAACCCTTCCATTAATGTGGGCTCCGAAATTGTCTATTTCAAGTACTTGGCCAATTTCCATGATCACAGTTCTATCCTCATCCATTCCAAGGCTATGTGCAAGATCTGCGTGCTTTTTTAGGTGCCGATATTCCCCATGAACAGGCATAAAATACTGTGGATTAACCAATCTATGTATAAGTTTAAGTTCTTCCTGGCAAGCATGTCCTGAAACATGAACGTCTGCAAGAGATTCATATATTACCTCTGCACCCTTTTTAAACAGTTCATTTACAACACAGGATACAGATTTTTCATTTCCGGGAATAGGTGTAGCGGAAATTATAACCATATCACCAGGAACAATTTCAACATGTCTATGATCTCCTGCTGCAATTCTAGACAGTGCAGACATAGGTTCCCCCTGACTTCCTGTAGAAATAATTACAAGCTTTTCACCAACATATTTCTTTGCATGCTCTATATCTACAAGAGTATCTTCGGGTATATTCAAATACCCAAGTTCCCTCGCCTTGTTGCAGACATTTACCATACTTCTACCGCATAGTGCAATCTTTCGGTCGTATTTAACTGCCGCGTCCACTATTTGTTGAATTCTATGGACATTAGAAGCAAAAGTTGCAATAAGAATTCTGCTGTTTGCATTGCGGAACAAGTCGTGAAAAGTCTCTCCAACAGTCCTTTCTGACATTGTATAACCCGGACGTTCAACATTTGTGCTGTCGCACATCAGCAGCAAAACACCTTCTCTCCCAATCTCTGCAAAACGAGGAAGATCAATTGGTTCACCGGAAATAGGTGTATAGTCGACCTTAAAATCCGATGTATGTACAATTGTTCCGACGGGAGTATAAATAGCCAAGGCCATGGCATCAACTATACTGTGTGTTGTCTTTATAAACTCTACTTTAAAAACACCCAGTTCAATAGTTTGCCCTGGCTTTACAGGCTGAAGCTTACATTTTGAAAGAATTCCGTGCTCTTCCAGCTTGTACTCCAACAGTCCTAGCGCAAGCCTGCTCCCAAAAACAGGAACATTGATCTCTTTAAGTATATAGGGCAATCCACCGATATGGTCTTCATGTCCGTGAGTAATAATAATTCCTCTTACCCTATCCCTGTTTTTTGTAAGATAAGTCGTGTCAGGCAATACAAGGTCTATCCCCAACATCTCATCATCAGGGAATGCCGTACCGCAGTCTACTATAAAAATGTCATCCCCATATTCAAATACAGTGATATTCTTTCCTATCTCCCCTAATCCGCCGAGGGGAATAACTCTTAGTTTGTTCTTACTCTTAGCCACAATAACCCTCCATTTATCTTTTTAGTTTTCATTTAAAAATCTTTTTAAATCCACTAGTGTTTTATAGCCTCTATAACATGAATTATTTCCACTATTTTCCCACTAATTCATTTAAATTAAAAAAATAAATTTTGATATATTGAAGCATAAGGCCATTTCAAAAAATAACCCATACAATATTTAAGTTACAAAGCCCATCCGTCAGATTTTTTGAAATGGCGATTGCAAAGTTTTTTTATGGAATCACCTAATCAATATTAAGTAATAGTAGTATTATAGCCTGTCTGTACCAAACTTCTTTCTATAGCCACACTTTCTGCATAGCTCTTCAACTGCGGCCCTTCTTGAAAACCCATTGAAAATGTTTTTTGCTCTATCACTTTCAATTATCTTGGAAAAGTCCACAGTTTTTATATTCCCAAGGTTAATTATACCCTCACCATCAAGACAGCAAGGCACAATAGTTCCATTAACCAATATCGCAACCTGGTCCCTAAGTCCATAACAAAAGCCGACACCATTATCTTCTTCCTCTTTTAGGTCTGGCCATGTAAATTCATAATCTTGGTTTAAGTATACTTTGTCGGCAATTTTTATACCCCTTTGAGGGGTAACCTGCTCCTGTATTTTATAGTCTAGGTTAAATTCTTTTTCTATTATCTTCAAAATATCACGGTTTCTTTTTGTCTCTATATTAACTGCATTATCCTGTTCTAAATTCCATAGCCTAAGAGATATAATAACCTCAGACTTCTCCCTTGCCTCTCTTGTAAACAAAAGTATACTATTGATGTATTCAAGCTCATTATTACATCCATCTTTACTCTCAAAACTGTGCAAAGAAAAGTTAACTTGTCTTAATGCAGGTTTTAAAAGCATCTTATCTTTTACTCTATTTATAAGTGTTCCGTTTGAAGTTATATTAACCTTAAAACCTTTATCAAAACTCAAATCCAAAAATTTCTCCAAATCAGGATGAAGTAGTGGTTCACCCTTAACATGAAAAAATATATAATCGGTATACGGCTTTATTTGATCTAGTATATTACAAAAAGTCTCTATTTTCATAAATTCAGGTTTTCGCATTGTCTTAGGACAAAAACTGCAGGCTAGATTACATACGTTTGTTATTTCAATATAAACCTTTTTAAACTTTTTCATTTGAATTTCTCCTCTTTAGGCTATCTCAGAAAACATCCAATATTTATACCACAAATTGACTATTATGCAAATTAGCATAATAGCCTTGCTGCAAAAGCAACTCATCATGTGTGCCCTACTCGATAATATCAACGCCCTCATAATAAGAATTATATCTGCTTCCGGTATGGTGAATAGACTAGGAGCAACAATAAAGATTATACAACCTTTCATAAGTCTTGCAAAGACCTCCTGAATTTTGATCTCTGTAAGAATATCAATTTTAGGAGGTTGCCTCGTCCAGTAACAGCATCGACGGCAAACAAAGCATAACGCAGGTAATTATGGAAATTGTGAGGTATACTCGCGAATATTCCATGGAACTTTAAAGAAACGATGTTATATAAGTTACGATAAAGCTTTTACAAGGTACATCACCATACAATACTAGGTGCAATCTATAGTATTACGTTGACTATAAACTCTATTAGAATGGTGGTTATCATAATGAATAGCACAATTGTTTGAAATTTATAATAATAACCCTGAAATTCGAGCAGTGAAAGAGGTGATAAAGAAAACCAAGAATAAAAGGATGTACCAACGGTATATGGTGGTGCTTTATCACCTGAAAGGTCATCTAAATAAAGATATGCAAAGATGATGGGGCTATGTCAGCATTATGTAGGTATATACATAAACAAGTAAAAAGCAAACAGTCTTGGTGGGTTAGGCCTAAGACATAGTCCTGGGGCACCTTGTATTCTCACGGATGAGCAGGAAGCCAAACTGGTTGAGGTTGTTACCAACCATACCCCAGATAAGGTCGGTTTTCCAAATAGGAAGAACCGGTACACTGATATCGTTATGCAATGGGTGTTTGACAATTTCGGTGTTCAGCACAGTTATGCAGGAATCATGGCTCACTAATTACTGGACTTATGGCTCTACAAAAAAAGAATATTCAAATTAGTTTTCGCAATTTCAACTCTATGTATTAGGGCTATAATAGTTGCCATGTTGATGTTCATTTTCCAAGTTTATTTGATTACACCTATTGAAAGATTCTAGGTTTATATTTAGCGCCGAAGATATTCATTTTTTAGTTCCTCTGTTAACACATGTAGTCTTTTATCATGCAATATATATATATCGTTACATAAACGTTCAATATCTTCATAATTATGGCTAGTAAGCAATATCGTTTTTCCTTCTTTTTGAAGTGTATTTATAATTCTTTTTGTATCTTCATATGTCTTTTTGTCCAAAGAATTAAACGGTTCATCGAGAATAATAATACTTTGGTTTTCCATAATAGCTTGTGCAATTCCTAATTTCTGCTTCATTCCTAATGAATAATTTTTAACTTTAGTTTTGTTATCAGGGTCTAGTCCTACTAATTCCATAGTATTTCTTATTTTATCCTTATCAATTTTCTTATTTATTCCATATAAAAATTCAAGATTTTTATATCCAGAGTATATTTCAACATATCCGGGACTATTAATGAATATTCCAACTTCTTTTGGAAAATCAATCTCTTTGCCAAGCTTTTCCCCATTCACAAAAACCTCACCAATATCAGCTCTTTCTAACCCGCACATCAACTTGAAAATCACAGATTTACCACATCCATTAGAACCAATTATACCAACAGTTCTACCTGCCATTATGGTTAGATTAATATCCTTTAATATATTATTCCCTCTAAAGGATTTTGATACGTTTTCCAATTTGATAGCATAATCCATTCAAATCACCCTCAACTAAATAATTTATTTTTAACTTCAATGCGCAAAAGAAAGTAAACCAAAATATTTGTTACTAAAAACAGAAATATCTCAGTAAAGTAAGGAATACCTTGATTACCAACAAATTCACTTATCCTTGATAGAGACGATAACCCTATAGGTATAAACTTTGCGAAATTAGCATTAAGTAAATAAACACTATATGCACATTGAATTGCGATAAAGCCTAATGTAACATTCTTGGTATAAATGTATACCAAAAAGACAAGTAAAAACATCAGAAATAGTTCCATAAATTTACTGCTTGTAATTATTATCAGCAACTTCCAAGTATCTATATATTCCAAGTTGTTTTCTTCAAACAGAAATTGCAAGTCATTGTACCCAGTAAAACTCAGGCCTAATGTGTAGGAACAAACCAAGCTAATCAAAATTGTTAATACCACATAAATTAATATGAAAGCACTTGTAGAAGTAATAATAGAATAAAACCATCTTATTTTTTTTCTTAATCTAATAGTTAAGAACATTATTCTATCATTATAAGCTGTTTCTAGTAAATTGCTTATAAAATATATCGGCACCCCATTATATACGACCATTTGCAAAAAGTCCATCAAGCTAAAATATCCGAGTCCATGTCCATAAAACTGATATATCAACAAATCATTAAAAGTCAATGATTTATATTGAATAGCTTTACTGAAGATAATCATAGCATTTAACAAAAACATTATAAATAGATTTCGTTTTGAGAACAACTTGATTATATGCCACTGGCAAACTTTATCTTCTAAAAACATCATACCACTTTATCCTTACCCCAATATTTTTCTACGATTATTATTAATCCAACAGATACAACAACTTCAATTACAACAAAAAAATAGAACTTTCCACGAAACACTTCAATAGCATGGTGAAGAATTAAATAATTATTAAAAAATAGTACTGGTTGTAAATTATCAATATTTGTTTGCAATGCTATTATCACCAATAAATATATAATTGAAAGATTAATAGTAATAAACTTTTTACTAAGAAAACGATTTGTAAAACAAATAATATTGCCTATAAATGTTAATCCTAAAATCATAAAAAAAGCAAAACATACAATCGCATGAACTGGCGTACTAAAGAATTTACTGTATGCATATAGTTGCTCAAATTGGTTATAAAAAGGTTCATTCAAGCTAAATGCATTTTTAAATTCTAAACCTACACCTAAAACCAAAGCAATCAAAACATGTATTGCAACAAAAATTGTTGCAACTAAAAAAACTGATAGTACTTTCGCTAAATAATAATGCGAATATCTACTAAATCTTATTAATTCAAGTTGCATATCATATCCAATCAAATTAAACACAAAAAACATAAAACTAATTAGCATAAAAAATACAATATAGTAGTGATCTGTTATTGACGATAAAACAAACTCAAAATAGGAAAGTTTGTGGTATTTTGCGCTACTTAATGTACTTATTAGGTAAATCGAAAAAACAGCCACTACCAACCACCATAATCTTGATTCAAAAAAGCTTACCATATTTTTCTTTATTATATTTAACTTCATTCTGCTATTGTCTCTCCCTAATTATAATTCATATATTCTTTCTCTTTTAATTTTAGAAAAATACATTATACAAAGTAAACTTAAAATTATCAACCAAAATGATCCAATTAAGATACTGCATATAGAAATAGCATTTGAATCTAATCCACATGGGTCAAAAGAGTACGTTGCTCCATATTGTGGAATATTGATAATTGCCAATATAAAATCAATTAAAAATATTGATACAAATGGTCCAGTAAGTATTATGAATATATTCTTAATGTACAAAGATAAAATAAAACCCAAAGTTGATGCAAGAAATCCTAGCACCGCTCTCCAAAAGCTCAATAATATTCCATACACAAGTGGCTTATTTACAAAATAATACCCTGCAAAATTAGTTTCCATCACATGATTAGTAGTACTAATAGGAACTACATCTTTTATAATATATAAACTTATTAGCAATCCCAAAAATGACACTAAAAAAATAATCAAAGAGCCTAAAATAGAAGTTATTAACCATTTGACAGTTAAATACCTTTTTCTTGAAACTCTAGTAATAGTATATGCCAAATAATTATTTTTTCTTTCATAATACATCATCCAGCAAGTAGGTATTACTGCAAACAATGCAAATGTAAGACTTAATATTTGATTTGACTCCTGCCAAATTTCAATATTATAATAGTATGCATACCCATGTTCCTTTGATAAAGTGATAAAAATACTATAAACTACACTTACAAGCAAAAATAACAAATATGAATATTTTATTTTATTCCATTCCAATCTTATCAGTTTAATCATAGCTGTAGCTCCATTATTATTACATTTCCACAACCGTATACAGTATATCATAAGACGGTTGTGGAAATATGTAAGTCTGTTATTTATTATAGCAATTGCCTAATTAGTTACTTTTCCATTCTCCGTAAACTTGAACATTGACACGAGTCTTTAAATCATTCGAGAACTCTAACCTAACTTGTTCATCCTTATATTGACTTGCCTTTCCACCAACTGAATATGAAGTGTTATCAGTTACACTACGAGTCCAAGGTCCTTTATCCCCTCCAGCATCTATCATTCTAACATCAACTGTATAATTTCCACCAACACTTGTTGAATTTAATTCTGCATTTGCTCCACTAGTTGCTTTCTTTTGATAACCAGTATATCCACTACCATTAAATCTACCAACAGTTGTGTCATAACTTACAAAACTAGTGCCAGCAAATACTGAAATACTGGTAGCTATTGCACAAATACCTAATACGGTACCAACTATCTTTTTAATATTCATTTTAAGTCTCCTCTTCAGTTAATTTGTTTTATTCTCACAAGAATCTGCGCATATTCCTTTTAAGATATTTATATATCAATTGCAATTAATATCAGCAAAAATATAAAAACCAAAAACATAAACTGTAAAACATTATTTTCTATTTGTTTACAAAACGTTATAACTTTAAGAAAAATCGAAATACATTTCTATTCAGATCTACGTTTCTATTTGTTATCATAAACAACACATGTAACAAGGGACATTGTAGCATAAATTGTACAATATGTAAATACTTTATTTTACTAAATTTATAATATGCTCTGGAATTTGACAGCTACATGATGAAAAAATCCCTAAAAGCCTTGAAATAGGCTTACTTTTTTGTTAATTGTTGAACAAAATGTCGCAACCTGTTGTAATATAAGTATCATATGTTTGAGGTCCATGACATGAGACTGCAGATATCGAAAACTAAAAATGCCGCTTACTTCTACCTAACAAAATCGGTATATGAAAATGCTTATCGTAGCAACAATGTATTAGAAAAGCTTGGAACCTAGAAGGATTTGAAATCCAGGGGGCAGGTTAGGCGGTAGAGACCCCATATGAATGAGCACGGAAATATGGTGAAATCTGAGCTACCTTGAAAAAGAAGGGCGTGAACTTAGTTTAATTGCTAGATATTCGACCTTCTCAATCCTTGATAACAGTTCATATTTTTCACAGTAGGAAAGATTTGACCGACATACAAATCGTTATTATCATCATTATAAGACAAGTTATCCGAAGAGAAAACAGAAATCGGACAGCTTTCAAAAAGAGATCACTTTTAATTTTTTAAAATCTTGAGAATATATCATAAGCTTCTGTTTTTATCGAAATCTCTTCGAGTCCGTTTACACCAAATATGAAAAATACTGTATTCGTATCTTTATCCTCTTTTTCGGCATAACTAAGTGAAATTTTAGATTCCTTATATTTATTATGCCTTATGCAGTTGTAGGTAATTGATACCAATTCCACAGAAAAAAGTCAA
>CAYXPB010000088.1:0-14613 GCA_964466645.1 uncultured Acetivibrio sp.
ATTTATCAACATTTTATTCAATTACATAGTTATATATGATAGGGAGTTCAGGTTATAAAGTATATTACATAAAGATAATATCGTTTTAAGCAGCATATTAATATGTAGTGTGATTGTGTAATTTGTTTTCTGAAGCCAATTATATAGACGCACTTGTATATAACAGTAGGTATGCTATGTTCCTTATGTGGGTTGTTCTCTGGACAATTTCTGTTTTAATATTGATTATTGATTTTAAATCGGAATCAAACAGGTGGGTTGCTTTGACCCTTTTTTTCTTAGGAACAGGACCCGCTGCCAATTTATTCAAATCACATGTTTTACCTGTTATAGCTGAGGAAATGCCTTTTGCAATAGATAAAGCCCTTATCTTTAATGGTATAATGTATACATTTTCATCTTTTTTTCCACCATACACTCTACTTATGTATACAATTACTTATTCAGCTATTTCAAATTTCAAAAACGAGGTTTACAATAAATTTACTAAAATATTATTGCTTCTTCCTATACTTTCAATGTACTTATTTGTTCCAATTGTTCCTCCTGTGCCATACTTCAAAACAAATTTTATTTTTCTTTCGGTCTGGGCTGTATTATATGCAGTTTTTTCATATATTATATTAATTAAGGCATATTTTAGGGAAGAAAATAAAACAATTAAATTAGAAAGACTTGTTAATATTGTTACTATTATTCCTGCATATACAATACTTTTGATCTCAGGAACATTACTTCCGATTTTTAACAATTATGACAATAAGCCTTTAAACATGGGCCTTTTGATTTATCTTGTAGCATGTTTTTCTTTTCTTACATTTAAATTCAGCTTTTTTGGTGTCAGAATAACCATTGAAAAGAACAAAAGCATTTATGAAAAAAGATTATTCAACTCAGGCATTTCAATTTTCAATCATTCCATAAAAAACGAAGTATCCAAAATCTCTTTTTGTGCAAACCTCTTAAAGGAGTCCTCAACTTTAAAAGACACAAATCTTGATGAAACTATAGATATTATAATCAGTAGTTCTTCAAATCTTTCGGCTATATTGAACAAATTAAATTTTCAGGCACAGGAGATAGTTCTGATTAATGAATATACCAAGCTAAAAGATATTGTAGAGGATGTTATATTATCAAACAGGATTTTTTTAGAGGAAAAAAAAATTATTATAACACAAAGAATACATAAAGATTTAAGTATTCTTTGTGATAGAACTCATTTCAGGGAACTCATAAACAATATTTTTAAGAATGCTATTGAATCAATTGAATATAAAGGTAGTATTTATATATGCACATATTACGAGAAAAAACACCTGGTTATTATGATAAAAGACAGCGGATGTGGTATACTTGAAAAGGATATAGAGAATGTTACCGAACCTTTTTTCTCTACAAAGAGAAGTTCTAAAAACTTTGGCATAGGCCTTTATTACTGTAAGAAAGTAATTGAGAGTCACGCAGGATTTCTTCAAATAAAAAGCCAGGTTGGTAAAGGAAGTGAAGTTTTGGTATTTTTTCCGGTAAAAAAGTCAGAAATATGATATTGTTGTTTTCCAACGGAAAATCCTTATCCAAACAAATCCTTTCATATAACTTAGAAAAATGGAAGTGTAAATAATGAGTATAATAAAAATCGGAATTGTAGAAGATGATCCACATTGGCAAAAAATTTTGTCCAACTTTTTAAATGCTTATGATGATTTCCAAGTGGTTTGGATTACCTCTGAAAAGGACACTGCTATAAGCCTTGCAAGAGAAACGAAAAAAACCACTGATGTAATAATTATGGATTTAAACCTTTCTTTTAATGAACGGGACGGAATTTATGCTACTTATGAAATATGCTCAAAAAATGATATCAAAGTTATAGTTCTGACTTCCTACGTTGAAGGACAAGTTATTAGAGATGCTTTTACTGCCGGAGCAGTCAATTATATTTTAAAGGAAAATCTTAAAGAGCTGCCTGTTGCTATACTTTCAACTGTAAAAGGAAAGTCACCTATTGAAGAAGTGTTAACAGAATACAAAGAAATAAAAAAAGAATTACTACTTAAACAACTTACACGTTCGGAACGTACGTTGTTTGACCTTTTAGAGAAAGGAGTAAACAAGACAGAAATAGGCAAATTGCTGTTTAAAACAGAAAATACCGTTAAGAGCCAAATAAATAGTATTTTAAAGAAACTTAATGCTAAGACTGGCAAAGATGCAATTGAAAAAGTACGGAAAAAAGGTATTGAATAAGGTATTATTAAAAAATCAACTGGTCAATGGGGTTTCAAAAAACTTGATTTAATGGCTTTGTGTCTTGAATGTTGGATATGATAATAGAAAATAGATTAATAGATATAGAAAGGTATTTGCTTTTTTCATAATATCGTATCAAATTCTGTTTTTCACTACTAAAACCAAAAAACAGCACTGCAAACTTAAGGTTATAAGAATTTACCCTTTAAAACCAATCCTCATATTTTGGCATTTCATCACAAGTTTCATAACCTGACTTTGTTTGGAGTGCAGATTCGGATAAAATTTATTTCTCTGCAAATGCTCTTCTTTATTTCAATATTTATTCAGTTTCTATAGAGAACAAACATAAATTTCAGCTTACAAGCTCCATAGCTTCAAAGATAGAACTTAGCTACAGGCCTAAAATATGTTGATGCTATGAACCACCATACACTGTTGACTCATAAACCTGCACTAATTGATTAACACTTTTATCTTGATTGCTTTTAGGTATATAGCTTGCAGAGTCTCTAGTAGTCTTTTTATCTATGACTTCGAATACTGTATTTTTAATTTCATTGATATCTAAATTATCTAAAAACACAGCCCAATGCCCTAGCACTTCTCTAGAAGAAGAGGTGCTGCAACATACTACCTGCGAATTACAGGCTATTGCCTCGGCAGCAGTAGTTAGAAAACCCTGGTAAACGCTTATTTTATGCACCCACAATTCAACAATTCAAAATAGCTATTGACAATTTATGATAAAATGCGTAAAATTTAATAGAATTAGGTATAAAAACAGAATACTTGACCACTATAACTCTGTGTATTTAGTAAATAGTTGTAATAATAGTGTGAAGTAATGTTTTATATTTTATTTATCCAAACACATGTTTAGGGGGGATTAATTTTTTAAAGGATGTAAAAGGAAACTTACCATAATGAGTTGTTTTTATACAAAAGGTGTTGTGGGGAGAGATTAATGTGAATAAAAAAGTTAAAATTTCGTGTATTATACTATCTTGTGATTCGGATAAAGACAAAGGTTTTTCTCTCAAGCATTCATTAAAATCTATTCTTGAACAAGATATCGATAAAAACGAAATGGAAATTATTCTTGTAGAAAACAGTACAGACAAGAAAAATTACTCTGAAATATGTACTTATGTGGATATCTGTAATAGAAACCATTCTAATATAATACGAATTATAAATCATAATAAGCCATTATCTAGAGCAGGTGCAAGAAATCTTGGAGCTGAGTGCGCAAAAAATGAACTTTTAGTATTTGTTGATGATGATACTATTATCTTAGATAGAAATGCTTTTAAAAAGATTCAAAATTACTCCGTTGAATTTGATCACGGATATGGAGCAAAAAGATATTGGACTAAAAGTAAGTGGTTCCAAGATAATAATGAAATATTGCTGAACAGTTCAAACGAAGAATTATTACAACATATTTTTTTACCTGACGAAAAACATCTCACAAGAACATTTATAGCAAATTTTGGTTTTTGCTCAAAAGAGAGTTTCTGGAAGGTAGAGGGGTTTTATAATTTTAAAGAGTATGGTTTTGAAGACGATGCAATAATGTTCCTTCTTTATAGGAATGTAGCCCGGGTAAAAATAATGGATGATATTACTGTTGTTCATGTAAATCATGAAATCAATAGAGATGAGGCACCTAATTTTGAACTCTATTGGAAGTTACTAATGAAGTATAATGTTTATTGGTTTCACGTATTAAAGCTTTTAGACGGCGAACAGAATAGGAGTGTAATTATGGAAGAATTAGGAACCATCCACTTTGATGAAACTATTCTTGACTCATACAGTATTTACAAAGATAAATTGCCTCTTGATATAAATAGTGAGGATAGATTGAGAGTAGAGTTTTGGAAAGAAAATTATCAGTATAATATAGTAGAATTTGCGAGAAAGCTTGATCTACTAATGGAATCTAAAGATGTTAATGAGTTTGTTAAGCAAAGTCAGGCTGACTTCGACAACTCAGCAGCAATATTATCTATAGCTTCCGAAAAATCTTTGGTTAAATTTTCGAATGAAGGACATATTTTACGTCTATTTAAACATAATCGTGCTTCAATAACTGAAGATTATAATGATGAGAAATCAATTATTCCAAAGTCAGAAATAAATCAGTTTCCATGTGATTACGAGTCTCGTAAACGCAGAGTTGATTTTATAAAGAAGAGATATCCATTTGTAGACTTTTTAAGAATGGGCTTTATTGGAGATGACGATTTAGTAAGTGTTGCACTTTCTAATGAAAAATGGATATGGCCAGTTATAATTGAAAAAGATGTTGATTTGACAAATCTAATAAAAACAAAAAATCCACGAGCTGTAGTATATGATATGGATGTCAGAGACATGGAAAAAATGAAGAACATAGTAGAACACAAAATTAGTACATTTCTAGTTGATCCACCCTATACGTTAAATGGGGCACTAGCATTTATTATAAGCGGTTTAGTTATAACTGACTTTAAAGAAGAAAGAGAGATATATGTTATATTGAATTCAACAATGATGGGAAAAAGCATAAACAAACTGTTTTCGATACTTTCTGCTGCTAATATAAATATTACCGAAGTGTATCCAAATTTTAGTGCTTACAAGCTCCCCGAAAATTTTTCAGAAAGGGAGAGGGCAGACAAATTCATGAAGTCACTTAATGTCATAGAAAACAAATTGCAGTACAGTTCTTCATCGAACTTGTATGTTTTAAAAACAAAAAATCCTGATATCAGTTATTTGAATCAGATGGTTGACTGGGGCAAAATGTATGAACACTATGAATAGTAGTACTGAAAATAAATGTTATGTTGCCTACGACAACTGAGGAAATGGAGATTTTAATGAATAATTTAAAAGTGTGTTTTGAAGAACTTACAAATAAAGATATTAAAAGTCTTATGGACTCTGATTCATTGTACATATTTGATTTTCGATCGATAAGTGAAGATATGAGCTATGATATTCCGGCCATGTTTAAGTATGAGAATTTATTACCATGGGTTTTAAGTGATATGAATGTTTGTGTAAATGAAGAATATGACAAAATAAAATATCCAAACTCTAATAATCTGATAGTTATTCCAAAGGATATCGACAGCAGAGTTTCTATGTTTGAGAGACTGAATAAAGTAATAATTCCTAAAAACATAAATAAAATCTACTCAGGTATTCCACACCCTGATAGTGATAATTATGTTTTGCAAAAAGGTATGGAAACAAACTTTTCATATACTTCATTCATTAATAAAAATGATAAAACCGCTCAGAAATTAGCATTTTCTCAATATACTCCAAAGTGGGAAATTATAAATGAAGGCTTAAAAAGTAGTATTCAAGAAGGATGTTCAGGAAGATATATCAAGAGGCAATTTTCTTCTGGAGGTTATTCAGTTCTTTCACCCGAGGATATTCAAACCAAAAAATTTTTTTTAGAAGATGGGCATACTTGGTATGTTGAAGATTGTTGTTATGGGAAATCTTGTAGTATTCAGATTTATAAGGAATCAGATGAAAAAATGACTGTATTTGGTTTTGCTAATCAAATTATCGAAGATGGTAAACATTTTATGGGTGCAGAACTTTTAAGATTAAAGCAAATTTCTGTAGAACATAAGAAGAACATAGAAAGAATACTTCAAAATTGCTCTGGTTTATTAGAAGGATATAACGGTTTTTTTGGTATGGATTTTATAATAACTGATTCTGGCGAAGTTATGGCACTCGAATTAAATGTTAGAATGACCGCGGTTACTATTCCAACACTTATATTTAATTCAACAAATAAAGAAAAGTTGATTTTTATGGAAGATCAAGAAGATGTACAAGAGAATGATATTATTTTGACATATGATCCGGCTGGCTACGCTGATATATTAAGGGAGGTTTATTGATGAATATAATAGTTTTACCACCATATTATGAGGGAACCTCTTTTGAGGAAATTGCAAAGGCTTTTACGATTGCTACCAAGAGTATTCCTGATAACTTTGAATTTATTAGTTACAAGGTGTTAGAGAATAATTTAGAACACAACTCCCTAGATGATGACCGATTTATATATGGGCAACTAGGTATTCTTAGAGAAGTAACTAATATCATAGTTAAAGATGAACCTTTGAATCTTTTATTTATGGATGCATTTAATCCAGGATTAGATCTTGTGAAATATTTTCATGAAAAACACTCTATAGATGTTAAGTATGCAGCACTAGTGCACGGTGGAACCTATTTAAGTGATGATTTATATGACTTTCCATGGCTAAGACATTATGAAGAAGCATGGTTTAGTACATATGATATACTATACGTCTCAAGTGATTATTCCTTCTCTAGGCTTCCAGATAATTACAAAAAAAAGGCTCGAGTATTCCCTTGGGGAATGGATGCGTTTACTCCTATTGTTTCAAAAAAGGATATTGATGTGATTTTTCCACACAGGCTTGATAGAGACAAAGGTGCAGATTTTTTACTTGATGTAGCTGATGCTATGCCCAATATACATTTTGCCATCACGATACCATCCAAAAATGCGGTTGCGGGTAATCATTACTATGATCGAGCAATAACCTGCAAAAATGTTAGTGTTATAGTTGGAGAGAGTAACGACCAGCATGTGAGAACTTTAGGAAGAGCAAAAATAGTTTTTAGTAACTCTAGGCAAGAACTATATGGTTATTCAATTATGAAGTCAGTTTTATCAAATTGCTTACCTGTACTTCCAAAGGATCAATGTTATCCTGATTTTTTTCCTGAGAAATATATGTATACAAGTATTGATGGAGCATGCGAATTAATACAAAAGTATATGGAAAATTATCAAGACGAGATATATAGTTCTGAATTCAAGACTCTTAAAGAAAAAGTGAACATGCATTCATTTAAAGACCTTTTACAAGATTTTATAAAATAGTGATTTATATTCGTATGTATTTTTATGCTTTGAAAGTTTTATATCTCAGAATGTAGGTGATGAAGTTGAAGAAGATTGGTATAACAACTACTGTACCAGTTGAAGTAATATTAGCCAAAGGATATATGCCAATAGACATAAATAATATTTTCGTAACGGATTCTAATTATCAAAGATACATCGATCTAGCCGAAAAGGATGGTTTTCCGAAAAATGTATGTGCATGGATAAAGGGTATTTATGGTGTTTGTGTTGATCAAGGAATTAATGACATTGTTGGTGTCGTAGAAGGGGATTGTTCAAATACAAAAGCATTAATTGAGGTCCTCAATTCAACAGGTATTAACACTATTCCGTTTTCATTTCCACATAGCCGTAAATTACAGGATGTCGAGAAGGAAGTAAGAAGATTTATTGATTGTTTTGAGGTAAGCTTAGAAAAAGTTGAAAAAAAACGTTCAGAATTGAAACCGTTAAGGGATTTGGCAAAAGAAGTTGATAGGTTGACTTATTGTGAAAATAAAGCAACTGGCTTTGAGAACCACTTATTTCAAGTATCTTCAAGTGATTTTGGTGGGAATGTAGAAGAGTTTAAGAAGAATATTAAGTCTGCAATCGAAGAAATATCAATAAGAAAGGCTAAGAAAGAAAAGGTAAGGTTGGCGTATGTAGGTGTACCTCCTATGACGACGGATATTTATAACTATGTTGAGAGCTTAGATTCAAGAATTGTATATAATGAAGTCCAACGAGAATTTACGTTCCCAAGAGGAGTTTTAGCAAGTACTATTTTTGAACAATATCAAGATTATACGTATCCTTATGATATTTATTTTAGAGTTAAAGAAATTAAAGAACAAATTAAATTGAGGCAAATTGATGGAGTTATACATTACACTCAAGCATTTTGTTATAGAGCTATCGAAGATATTATCTTAAAAAAACAACTAGATATACCTGTTTTGAATATTGAAGGTGACAAAATAAATAGTTTGGATGCTAGAACCAAATTAAGAATAGAGGCATTTTTAGATATGTTAATGGACTCAGTTTTATCTTCCAAGGAAAGGGATATTATATGAGGGTTTTAGGAATAGATTTGGGGAGCAGAGAAGTTAAAATAGTATTAATGCAAAATGAAACTATAGTGAAAAAACTAAAAGTAGGAACAATGAAATTTTATAAGGATTTTTGCAAATATGATAAAAAAATAATCGTAGACCTTGAAAAAATAGGGATTACGACCCCGGATGTGGCAATATCTACTGGCTACGGAAGAAATAATACCGATTTAAGAACATTTAATGCAATTAACGAGATAAAAGCACATGTGAATGGTGCTATTTATCAAACTGGATTACCGGATTTTACTTTAATTGATATAGGTGGTCAGGATGTTAAAGTTGTACAAGTCGAAAAATCAGTAATTATAGATTTAGAGCTTAATGATAAATGTGCTGCATCCTGTGGTAGATACCTCGAAAATATGGCTAGCGTTCTAGAAATTAGTGTTAATAGTATGAGTGAATTTTATAACGAGCCTATTGAATTAAATTCTACATGTGCAGTTTTCTCTGAGTCTGAGCTGATAGGAAAAATTGCTGAAGGCATAGGATTTGATAAGTTATGTGCAGGTGTAAATTATTCATTATATAAAAGAATTCAGCCTATACTGTCAAAATTTAATATAAGAAAGCTCGTACTGTCAGGTGGGGTAGCAAATAGTATTGCAATAAAAAAATACCTAGAAGGAGATTATGGGGAAGTTATTTGTCTTCAAGATCCACAGTTTAATGGTGCTATAGGATGTTGTTTTTATGGTGGTATTAGGAAGTTGGTAAATTGAGCACCTCTTAAAGAATTAAAAAAACGATAGAGGAGGTACTAAGATGTATCTGATCAAGATTGAAAATAGTTTTGATAGTGCACACTTTTTGTCAAATTATAAAGGAAAGTGTGCAAATATTCATGGTCATAGATGGAAAGTTGAGGTTACTATACAAAAAGAAGTACTTCAGATAGACGGAAATAGTAAGGATATGGTTATGGACTTTAGTGACTTAAAAAAAGATTTAGTTGGTTTATGTGAAACCTTTGATCATGCACTTATAGTTGAAAAAGGTTCTATGAAAACAAAAACACTCGAATGCCTAAAAGAAGAAGGATTTTATATAGTCGAAGTGGATTTTAGAACTACAGCAGAGAACTTTAGTTATTACTTTTTCAGTTGTTTTAAACAAAAGGGTTACGAAGTAAAACGAGTTATTGTTTATGAAACTCCTAATAATTCTGCTGTATATGAAATATAATGTTGATAGGAGAATACATAATGAAATATAAAGTAGTAGAAAAGTTTATAAGTATTAATGGTGAGGGAAATTTAGCAGGGGAACTTGCTGTTTTTATAAGATTTGCAGGCTGTAATCTAGACTGTAGCTATTGTGATACTACTTGGGCAAACAAGCCTGATGTAGAATTTGAATATATGACGGAAACTGAAATATTTAACTATATCAAATCAACGAAAATAAAAAATGTTACCTTAACAGGTGGTGAACCTCTTATTCAACAGGGTATTGAGTATTTGCTGGAGTTATTAGAAAAAGACGATAGTATTAATGTTGAAGTTGAAACAAATGGAACTGTAAATATTGAGCCGTTTTTAAATTTCGGTTCAAGAAAACTAGCATTTACAATCGATTACAAGTCAAAGTCGGTTTTGACAGAAAATCTAGTTTTTCTAGAGAATTATAAATGCTTGAGGTCTAATGATGTTATTAAGTTTGTAGTAGAAAGCCTAGAAGATTTAGAAACAGCAAATGAAATAATAAAAAGGTACAATTTGCAAGAAAAATGTAAAATTCATATTAGTACAGTTTTTGGTAAAATAAGCTGGAGTGATGTTGTAGAATATATGAAGGAAAAAAAATTAAATGGAGTAAAACTCCAGCCGCAAATTCATAAAGTTATTTGGGAAGCAAATAAAAGGGGAGTTTAGAAGAAAATACTTATATATATATGTAAGTATTTTTAAAGGTACAGAAAGGAAGGTTATAATGGCCATTGACAAGGAAAAAATAAAGCAAAATATTAGAGGATTATTGGAAGCAATTGGGGAAAACCCTGATCGAGAAGGCTTAAAGGATACACCTAGTAGAGTTGCATGTATGTATGAAGAAATCTTTGAGGGTATAAGTTATACTAACAAGGATATTGCAGAAATGTTTTATAAAAACTTTGACGAAGATTTCTGTAATTCTAATGATAGTAGAGAAATAGTCATGTTAAAAGATATTGAATTTTTTAGCTTTTGTGAGCACCATTTGGCTTTAATGTACAATATGAAAGCTTCTATAGCATATATTCCAAATAAGAAAATATTAGGACTTAGTAAAATTGCAAGAATTGCAGATATGGTTGGAAAAAGACTTCAACTTCAAGAAAGAATAGCTTCTGATATTGCAGAAATAATGCAAATGATAACTGAATCTAATGATATTGCAGTAATTATAGAGGGACAACATGCATGTATGACTACAAGGGGTATAAAAAATGTTAGTTCCGTTACAAAAACATCAACTTTGAGAGGAAAATTTCATACAGATTCAGACGTGTATAATAAACTAATTATGCTATATAAAAATTAAAAATTTTATTTACTGTGTGGGGGTAAAAATGAAAATTGAAACAAATAAAGAAAGAGCTTTGGTCCTCCTTAGTGGAGGCCAAGACAGTACTACATGCTTGTTTTGGGCAAAAAGTAAATTTCAAGATGTTGATGCAGTAGCTTTTGACTATAACCAAAAACATAAACTTGAACTTAAATGTGCTGAGAATATATGTAAAAAAAACAATATAGAATTACATATAATGGATTTGGGGCTGTTAAATAAGTTGGCACCAAATTCTCTTACTAGAAAAGATATGGAAGTTGATAAGCAAACTAAAGAAGGTGAACTTCCAAATACTTTTGTAAACGGAAGAAATATGTTGTTTTTGTCTTTTTCAGCTATTTATGCTAAACAAAAGTCAATAAGCCATATCATAACAGGCGTTTCTCAAAGCGACTTTAGTGGATATCCTGATTGCAGGGACGTATTTATAAAATCAATGAATGTAACATTGAATCTTGCCATGGATTATCAATTCGTAATTCATACTCCTCTTATGTGGATTAATAAAATGGAGACATGGAAACTGGCTCATGATTTAGGTGTTTTTGATATTATAAAAAATGAAACACTAACATGTTATAATGGGATTATGGGCAGTGGCTGTGGAGAATGTCCTGCATGCAACTTAAGAAAGAAGGGGTTGGTAGAATTTGAGAATTGGCTAGGGATGCAAGGAGAGTAATTGTGGTTTTATATATACTAATAAATTGTTTAGTAATGTTTAAAGAGGGGTGATTTACAAATGAAAAAGGTGATTTTTGCCATAATAACTATATTAATAATAGCTTCTGCAGTAACACTAACATTAAGATTCCAACAAGACCGAGTTGAAAAAGTAGAAAAGGTTTTTGTTTACGGAAGTTTACGAAAAGATATGGTTAATTATAAGCCTTATTTAGACGGAAAAGTAAAGTCTAATAAAAAAGCAACTTTTAAAGGGTATTTATTTCATATTAAAAATAAAGGTTATCCTGCATTACTTCCAGGGGATGGGATTGTCATTGGTGAACTGATGGAGTTTGAGAATTTTGACAAAACATTAAAAAAAATAGATGGATTAGAAGCCTACATAGAAGGTAGAGAAGAGAAAAATGAGTACAATAGAAAAATTATAGAGGTTGAACTTGAAGATGGATCTATTGAAAAAGCATACTATTATGAGTATAATCCTTCTGCAAATTGTAATGCGGGTGACTTTTTATTAAATGTTAAATCCGGTGATTGGGTAGAATACATGAAATTGCGTCAAAATGCTCTTTCTGAAGAAAATAACTAATGTTTTAAACACTGTGGCTTTTTGTCAAAAATAATTATGCCTCGTATAAACTAGAAATTTAGTTTGTTACGAGGCACAACTAACAAAATTGACTAGGTTAAGAGCCAGTACCTGAGTAGCTATTTACGCCCTTGCTCCATACCCAATAAGCTATTGTAAACAGTATTATTCCTGCTAATGGTGATAATATAATCAATATAGATATATTCCCAGGTCTTAAGAAAATCTGAGAGGGATAAAAAGCTATAAAACCTATTGGAATTATGTAGGTAAATATAAATCTGAAAAACTTATCAAATATGGTGACAGGATATCTGGCAAACGTGCCGAGTTGGTGTGCAAAATTTAATATGGCAAAGGGCTGTGTTGTCCAAAATCCTGATGAGCCAGCTAAAACAAGCAGAGAGATCATTATTAGTGAAGCACTAGATAAGGTAAATATCAGAAGAGTTACACTGAATATATTCCACTGGAGCCCGAGTTTTACTGATGAATATACTAGAGCACATATTCCAAATATGAGCTGACTTAATCCCTTTATATCAAAAACTTCTGACATATAATAAAACATAATGTTTAAAGGTTTGAAATAATATTTTATGAAATTCCCTTCTCGTAAACGATCACCCAAAGCCCATATATGATCAAAAAAAAGTTGCCTTGGTATTAGGGATAAAAGAGAAAAAGAATAAATGAAAATAAGCTCATAATAATTCCACCCTTCTAAAGTATTAATTGATTTAAACAGTATCCAGATGGTCAAAGTTCCAGCAAAACATTCCGCCAGCATACCAATAGAACTTATTATAAAATCAGCTCTGTACTGCATTCTTGCTTTTATATATTGTGCTGTTATTAAAAAATACAATTTAATGTAAAAAGTCAGAGTTTTCACGATTAACCTCCATTTACGGTAATAACCTTTACCGCTTTATTATAAAATAGCCTACTTAATGTAAAAAGAACAATTACCCAAAATGCTTGATTAAGTATAAACCCTATATAATTAAAAATATTCAAATTTTTAGAAATCAAGATAGTCAAGGGAGTGTTATATATTGCTTGGAATGGAAGAAGTTCTACAAGTTTTCTTATAGAATCAGGGAAAAAGCTTAAGGGTATAGTAGTTCCTGAGAGGAGAGCTACTATTGCTCCCTTAGCTATACTGATTCCCCATATGGACTCAGTATAAAAAGCTATAAGTCCTATTGTGTAATCAATTGCAAAAGTTATTAAAAACGCCATAACTAAAGCGATAATAAAGAACAGAATATTTATTCCAACATTTATTTGAACTCCCACAACTAGAAAAATCATAGTTATTGATGGAATAGTAATAGCCATAAGGTTATTAAGTGCAAACCCTAAAACGCCAAACATTGTCAAAATTTGGTGGTCTATTGGCTTTGTCAAATCTTTTATAATTGAACCTGTAATAATAGTTTGAGACATATCCCATTCCGTGAACGTCCGAAAGAGACACAGTATTGACGATGCTAAAGCAAGATAAACAAATACTTCATTAAAAGTCATGCCATTAATCATTTCTCCTGAGCTTTTAAATATTGCTTTCCACAGAAAATATATCACCATTATGTATATAATATTTCCAAACACTGTAAATAAAAAATGAACTTTATAAACAAGTCCTGCAATAAAACTATTTTTAGTAATTGTTAGATATTTCCTCATTTTAATTCACCTTCATATATCTTTTTAATAATACTTTCAGTCTCAATTTCTTCAATCTTAATATCCTTTACACTATATTTGCCCATTATAAAATTCAGTATATTTAGAAGAGGAACTTCCTCTTGATTTACAGTGATACTTATCCACCCATCTTCGTGCTCGTCTACAGGTATTGCATTTTTACATTTAAAGTACTGATTTACGATTTCAAATAAATTTTCTTTAGAATCATTAATATCTACCTTTAGTGTTCGATAAGCACCAAATATTTTATTTATAGTTTGAATGCTTCCATCGTATATAATAGATCCCTTGTCGATTATGATAATCCTTTTACACAAAGCTTCAATATCGCTGATATCGTGAGTAGTTAGAAGAATAGTAGTTTTTCGTTCTTCATTAAGCCGTTTTATTACGCTTCTTATTTTGCTTTTTATGGATACATCAAGGCCTATTGTTGGCTCATCTAAAAAAATAATTTTGGGGTTATGTAAAAAAGAGGCAGCTATGTCACAGAGCATTCTTTGACCAAGTGACAAGAATCTTACTGGTGTAAGGTGCAACTCTTTAAGATTGACGAGATCGTTAAACATAGAAATGTTTTCTTCATATACTTTAGAATCTATTTGATAAATTTCTTTTAAAAGTTTGAAGGATTCAATAACAGGTAACTCCCACCACAGCTGAGTCCTTTGCCCAAAAACCACTCCAATATTTTTTACATAATGTTTTCTATTTTTGTAAGGCGTACAATTGTTTATTTCTAAATGACCGCTTGA
>CAYXPB010000088.1:14623-17368 GCA_964466645.1 uncultured Acetivibrio sp.
TAGCACACCTGTCATCATTTTTATTGTTGTTGATTTTCCTGCACCATTTGGTCCTACAAATCCTAGGATTTCTCCAGCTTTAATCTCCAATGATATGTTATCTACAGCTTTCACGATTTTATAGTCTTTGGAAAACAGGTCTTTAAAAGCACCTTTAAGTCCTTCGTGTCTATTTAGTACTTTATATTGTTTACATAAGCTGCTTAATTCGATGATGTTCATATTATGCTTTGCCCCCTAAAACGAACTATTGTTATATCCCGTGCGTAACATAATAGTATTTTACTTAAATACTCATAAAATGTAAATATAAATATCTCAATTTTACTAATACTTCACATTAGTAAGAACTAGAATTATCTTATAGAAGGCAAATAACTCCTTTCTACTATCTTCTTCAATATCAATCCATTTTTTCGAATTTTCCATGCTTTTTATACTCTAATGACTTACTTTCTGCCGAATTGTCATCAAATCTAATGATGTCATCCTCTTCAAGATACTGCCCCATTTGTACTTCAATAATTTCTAATGGAGTTTTCCCAGGATTCTCAAGACGATGCTTTTGTCCTTCTCTAAAGAAAATACTTTCACCAGAGCGCACAAATTTCTCCGTACCATCGACAGTGACTTTTGCCATGCCTCTAACTACAATCCAGTGTTCACTTCTATGGTGGTGCAGTTGATAACTAAGTCGTTTTCCTTGAATTACAGTTATTCTCTTAATTTTAAAAGTATCTTTTTCTTCTTCTAAAACCTTGTAATGCCCCCATGGTCTATAGTCTTGAACACTATACTCAGTTCTATGATCATTTCTTTCCTTTAAAGTATCTACAACATTTTTTACTTTTTGGGATTGATCTTTTTTACAAACTAAGAGTGCATCTCTATTGTCTATTATAATCAAGTCTTCAACACCCACAGCAGCAACTATTTTGCCGTTATATGATTGAATAATGTTATTTTTTGAGTCAATGATGATATTTTGTTCGTCGGAAATGTTGGCATCTTTATCTTCTTGAAATACATCATAGAATGAATCAAAACTGCCTAAATCATTCCATCCAATGTCTACAGGAACAACTGCTACCTTATCGCTCTTTTCCATAATTCCATAATCTATTGAAATTCTAGTATTAATCTTCGAAAAAGCATCTTTAATATTGTCGCTTATTTCAAATGCATTATAAATTTCTGGAGAGTATGTTTTAACTTCCCTTGAAAATAATAATGAATCAAACATAAAGATTCCTGCATTCCAATAATATCCCTTAGAAATATACTCTTCAGCTTTTTCTCGCGTTGGCTTCTCTTTGAAAGAATTCACTACAAATCCATTCAATTTTTTCTCACCTGGCGATATATACCCATAACCAGTATTAGGCCCATCTGGTTGAATGCCAAAGGTAATAATTGAATCTTTCGTTAGCATTTCAGATTCTTTAATAATAGTAGCAAATTCCTTACCTTTTGAAATCATATGATCTGCTGGTAATACCACAACAAAATCATGGCCTTTTTTTATAACCTCATTAACCCCAGCATAAATTGCTGGCAAAGTATTCTTTGCTTCAGGTTCCACTAAGATATTATCTTCATTATATGAATAACCTAATTCCTCTACTTCGCCCATTACAAGAAATTTATATTTTTCATTTGTAACTACATAAATATCATCAATATTTGAAAGAAATAAACTTCTCTTAAATGTTTCTTGAAATAATGACTCATCTTTCCCTTGAAGCTTAATAAACTGCTTTGGGTATCTTTCTCTACTTAAAGGCCAAAGTCTTGTTCCACTTCCACCAGCTAAAATTATCGTTTTCATTAAATTCCTCCTATACCATCATTTTATAATACCTATCTTTTCAAAAAATTTCTCCATTCACTAAACCCAATCCTTGTTATCTCAAAATAGGTTGTATTCAGATCTCTTAATACCTCTTTGGGCCATTTCCAGTTATTGTAGGCCAATTGCACAAACCCTTGAGCTAGTATTGTTGTCTCATCGGTTATCTCAATATTAGGCCTCTTAGCTTCCTTTTCATTTCTTATTTTTTCATATTCATTTTCAATTTTTTAAAAGCAGCAGGGCTCAAACAACACAGTATTGTTTATTGCTATTTTAAAGGCATCTTTTATATCTACATTAGCCCATTGATAATTTGTATACCAACCTGTTTCTAGTATTTTCAACGTTTCTTGCGCAATTTTTATTCTAACTTCTCTATTTTGTGAATTATTCATCGTCAATCCCTCCTATAAATCCACTAAATCTCATCTCTAAAGAGATTATAACTTTCTTACTCTAGACTTCTCCAACTATGATTAAACCTATATAGTTTTGAAGGTCTGTGTCCGGCATCCTTCGTAAACTAGTTTGTTTCAATAACCATACCTGCAATCTTTCTTCTGAAAGCAGCAGCAAGAAATTCCCTTCCAAGATAGATAGGTATTATAGATAGGATAGATAGGTATTTGCTTTTATCATAATATCATATCAAATTCTGTTTTTCACTACTAAAACCAAAAAATTATCCCAAATAATATCCATTCTTAATAATATCCATTTGCTTTATTTTTAAATAATAATCCCAAAATGATATTATCCTTAAGTATTGAACCTCCTGCACAAAACAAAAAACAGCACTACAAACTTAAGGTTATAAGCATTTATCCTTTAAAACTAGTCCTCATATTTTGGCATTTCATCACAAGTTTCATAACCTGACTTTGTTTGGAGTG
>CAYXPB010000089.1:0-17314 GCA_964466645.1 uncultured Acetivibrio sp.
GTATATACCTTCTTTAATATTTTGGGTTTATGGAAAAAACGTCAGTACTGATATAATAAGAATGGGTGAAATACAGGATTCAGTCAACATGCAAGCTGTCATTGTAAGGAAGGAAGTTGTTCTTAATTCACCTATTGGAGGTAAATGCATTAAGGAGATAAACGAGGGTGAAAAGGTTAAGGCATATGGCAGAATAGCTACTGTGCTCAACAGCTCTTCGGAAAAACTGATTGAAGATCTAAAAGCTACAGACCTCAAAATAATTGAAGCGCAAAAGAAGAGAAATGAGAATTTAGAATTGTTTTCGGAGGATTTAAAGAAGCTTGAGAATGAAATTGAGGAAAATCTTAAAGAGATAATCAGGCTTGGTAATTCGAATGAACTATCGAAGGCTTCGCAGATAAAAAAACAAGTTGATGATTTGATTCAAAAGAAGGCTACTATTGCAGGGGGCTTAAGTACTTCAGATACTTATGTCCAGTCACTTCTTGATGAAAAAAGCAATTTACAAAGAAGTATAAATTCAAATACAAAGGATATAAATTCATCTGAATCGGGAATTGTATCCTATATGATTGATGGTTATGAAGGTGTTTTGACACCAGAGAGCATAAGTGAGTTATCGATAAAGGATATTGAAAATATTGAAGTAAAAGGAATTCAGAAAGATATTGAGGAAATAGGGGTAGAAGCGGGCAAACCTTTTGCAAAGGTTATAACAGATGTAGAGTATTTTATACTTATGAGCATGGACACTAAGTTGGCTAAAGAATACAAAGTAGATGACTCTATTAACATAATACTAAACGAATTTAGCAAAGTTATTACCGGTGATGTATTTTACAGGTCTAACAATATGGAAGGAGAGAGTATACTCTCCGTGAAAGTAAGTAATGACCTTAGTGAAACAGCCGCGTTGAGAGTTTTGAATATTGACTTGATAAAAAGTCAATACAGCGGTCTTAAAGTGCCTTTGAGAAGTCTTGCAAAGATTGATATGAAAAACAAAACAGCGGAAATTTGCTTGGTTAAAGCCAACCGTGCAAGATATGTAAAAGTTGAGATCGTTGGAAAAAATGAAGAATTTGCTATTATAAAAAATATATATAAGGAAAAAGGCTATAGTGTTAGCTTGTATTCGAGCTATATAGTAAATCCTATTAATATTGAGGAAGGGCAGACAATAAACTGATGAGTGAGCATTACGATTATATAAGAAAAAATCTTGAAATTATCAGTAAAAAAATTGAGATGGCTGCAATTAAAAGCGGTAGGAAACCTGAGGATATTACACTAGTTGCTGTATCAAAAACCGTTGAATCTCAAAAAATTCTTAGGGCAATTGATGAGGGAATCACCGAATTAGGGGAAAATAGGGTTCAGGAATTGACAAAAAAATACGATATAATTAATAGAGATTGTAATTGGCATTTAATTGGGCATTTGCAGACTAATAAAGTTAAGTATATCGTTGAAAAAGTCAAATTAATTCATTCAGTAGATAGATATAATTTAGCTGTTGAGATAAATGACAGGGCAAAAAAAATAGGAAAAGAAATTAATGTATTGGTACAGGTCAATATTTCCGGTGAACAAACCAAATTTGGAGTGGCAAAAAATGAAGCTAGACAGCTGATTAGGCAGATAGCGGGACTTGAAAATATAAGGGTTAGAGGACTGATGACAATAGCTCCTTTTGCCTCGAATTCCGAAGCTGTAAGAGAGGTTTTTTCCGGTTTGAGAAAATTGTCTATTGACATTGAAAAGGAAAATATTAATAATATAGGTATGGAATATCTTTCTATGGGTATGAGTAACGATTTTGAAGTGGCTATAGAAGAAGGTGCTAATATGGTTAGGATAGGTACTGCGTTATTTGGAGAACGTCAGTATTTATAGGAGTATTATACAAAAGATAAATAGGAGGTAATTTAGTATGTCGAAATTATTTAACAAGGTACTCAATTTTGTTGGATGGGAAACGGACGAAGAAGAAGAGGAATTATTAGAGAGGGACGAAGAAATTAAGGAAGAGATAGAAAAGCCTCAATTTATTCAGACCTTCAACAAAAAGACTTCACCTGGAAAGGTTGTTAACATTCATTCTTCAGGACAGTTTAAAGTGGTTGTTGTACAACCTGAAAGCTTTGACGACGCTCAGGATATATGCGATCATTTGAAGAATAAGAAGCCAATAGTAATTAATCTTGAAGGATTAGAAAAGGATCTTGCCCAAAGAATCATTGATTTCTTAAGTGGGTCTGTTTATGCTCTAGATGGATCTATCCAAAAGGTATCTAGTGAGATATTTATCGTTGCTCCGTATAATGTTGACATTATGGGAGATTTTAATGGAGAGGTGTCAAATAAGACAGCCTTCCCTTGGGCAAAATAATGGAGGACTTAAATGATTACGCTTATTAAAGCATTAGATATACTGCTTGAAGTGATCAAATGGGCATTGATCATACGAGCTGTTTTATCATGGATTCCTAATATATCAAGGGAAAATCCTTTTGTCGCACTTTTACATCAGGTTACAGAGCCTATTCTAAGTCCGATAAGAGCATTGATCGAAAAATCTTCTTTTGGAAGGAATTCTATGTTGGATTTATCGCCTTTGATTGCCTTTTTACTTATTGATGTAGTAAGAAGGATAGTATATAATGTGCTCATTGCGTTTTTATAAGGTGATTATTAAAATATGAACAAAGAAGAGATAATAAAAAAGGTATCAAAGAGCGAAGATAAGTTGGTTGTTGCAAAAGTATTAGATAAGCTATATTTATCTGAGAAAACCAACAAGTTGACGACTACCGATTTTTTAGACCCACATATTCAAAATGTTATATCGGTATGTCTTAATTCAAGTAATATTAATAATTATTTGTTTTATGGAGGCTATGAAGGGGCAGAGAGAGCTGTTGTAGTTTTCTGCCCTAGTAATATGTTGACAAGTCAAGAACCGGAATTAGCCGGTCTTTTTAAAGTAATAAAAATAAATCTGATGCACAGAGGAAATATTTCGCATAGGGATTACCTTGGTTCTTTGATGGGTTTAGGAATTAAAAGGGAGAAAATTGGAGATATTCTAATTAAGGATGAACAATGTTTGGTAATTGTCCTAAATGATGTTGCAGATTTCATAAGATACAACCTAGATAAAGTGGGAAATATAAAAGTTGAAGTGGATTATGCAGAGCTTGATTGTCTTGTGGCACATGAGCCAAAACTCAAAGAAATACGAACAACAGTTGCATCACTGAGAATTGATTCTGTTGCAAGTGTAGGTTTTGGTATATCACGGAGCAAAACTCAGGACTATATCAAGGCGGAAAAGGTAAGCCTAAACTGGGAAAATACTTCTAGTATTACGAAAACAGTTAAAGAGGGAGATGTGATTTCCATAAGAGGAAAAGGTCGGGTTGTATTGCAAGAAGTTGGCAGGACTACAAAAAAAGATAGGATTAGTATATATTTAAAGAAATTTATATAAAAGAGGTGTTTGGAATGAATTACACTCCCAATGAATTACAAAACCTTACTTTTAAAAAGAGTGTACGCGGATATAGTGAAGATATGGTAAATGGGGTTCTTGATAAGATTATAGAGGATTATACTGCCTATATACATGAAAACAGGGAGCTTAAGGACAAGCTCGAAACTTTAAATCAGGCTATACAACACTATAAAAATATCGAAGAATCTTTGCAGAATACTCTAATTGTTGCACAGCAAACGAGCGAAGACATAAAGAAAAACGGTTACATGAAAGCGGAAAACATTATTAAGGAATCAGAAATAAAAGCTCAAAAGATAATTAATGATGCTAACCAGGAAGTTATAAAGATAAAGTTTGAATATGAAGATACAAAGAAGAAGCTGCATGTATATAAGAGTAAGGCAGAAGTGCTTCTTCATTCGCAACTTGAAGTGTTAAGGTTAGTAATTGATGACCATGAGCATAGTTTACCTGACTATGCAAGTATTAAGGAGTGACCTAGAAGGTGATTAAGCTAAACATAAATTTAAGTGAAAGAAGTTATCCTATTTACATAACAACTGATTATGGTGATCTTAGGAGTAGTTTGAATAACGCTAAAATAAAAGGGAAAGTTATCTTGATAACAGATACGAATGTAGATAAATGTCAGGCTGATGAGTGCAGGGATTCTTTAAAGGATTATGAAGGTGAAATTCATAAATATGTTATACAAGCAGGGGAAAAGAGCAAAAATCTCGATACCATCAAGGATATTTATAAATTTTTGATAGATTTGAAGTTGGACAGAGACTCAACTCTTGTAGCCCTTGGTGGCGGAGTAGTTGGTGATATAACAGGATTTGCTGCTGCTACGTTTCTAAGAGGAATAAATTTTGTTCAGATTCCAACATCATTACTAGCTCAATCGGACAGTAGTGTTGGAGGTAAGGTTGGAGTAGATTTTAATGACAGCAAAAATATTGTCGGCACTTTTTATCAACCTAAGTTTGTATATATAAACATAAATTCTTTAAAAACACTGCCGAAAAGAGAACTCCAAGCGGGACTTGCAGAGGTAGTAAAACACGGAATTATTCAGGATTTAGATTTTTTTGAATATATCGATTACAATGTAAATAAAATCTTCGGTTTTGATGAAGGTGTAATGCAGTATCTTGCTAAGGTAAATTGTTCAATAAAAGGAGATATAGTTGAGAAGGATGAAAAGGAAAGTGGATTAAGAGCAAACCTCAACTTAGGACACACAATAGGACACGCAATAGAAACAGTTATGAATTTTGAGTTGCTTCATGGAGAGTGCGTTGCATTAGGTATGGTAGCTGCATGCAAAATGGCTCAATATCTTGAAATGGTTGAACCGGATTTAGTGGAGAAGGTTCGGGGTACATTGCTAAAAGTTGGGCTTCCGGTGCGGCTTGAGGGTATAGATGTCGACAAGGTATATAATCAAATGTTTTTTGATAAGAAAATGAAGGGGAATAAACTCACTTTTATACTTCCAAGGAAAAAAATCGGTGAAGTAATTCAGTGTACTATAGATGATGAAGCACTTATAAAAAGAGCAATTTCAGATCTTAAATAAAGTATTTATTAGGTTGTTTTATTGCAATAGGAATGAACTTTTTATTTTTTGAATATCATTAAGACTTTTTATAAACAGTAAAGCGTGTTGGTAAATTATCCAACACGCTTTTAGTATTAGTTATATAAATTTTATATTTTTGATGAGCTTGATTTTTACGCATTTTTATACTTTATGATATTTTCATCAAAGGAAGGATATATAATCCCTTTGTCGGTTATTATTGCAGAAATATATTTATTTGGAGTGACATCGAAAGCAGGGTTCCTTACTTTTATCCCTTCTGGTGCTATTCTTACACCTTTAATGTGAGTTACTTCATCGCTGTTCCTTTCTTCTATGGGGATTTGCTCACCGGAGTCTATTGTAAAATCAATTGTGGAAATTGGTGCAGCAACATAGAAGGGAATATTGTTTTCCTTTGCGAGTACTGCTACCGAGTATGTCCCGATTTTGTTTGCAGTATCACCGTTTAACGAAATTCTGTCTGCTCCGACGATTACACAGTCTATTAAGCCTTCTTTCATGAAATGTCCTGCCATATTATCACATATGAGTGTAACGGGAATATTGTCCTCCATGAGTTCCCAAACAGTTAGCCTTGAACCCTGAAGGTAGGGTCGTGTCTCATCGGCAAAGACATTGATGTTTTTACCTGCGTCATGGGCCGAACGTATAACGCCTAATGCAGTGCCATGGTCACAGGTAGCTAATGCTCCAGCATTGCAATGGGTAAGTATGGTGGAGTTTTGTTTGATTAATTCATTTCCAAACTTGCCTATTGCTTTGTTGGAATCAATATCTTCCTTTTCCATGAGACGCGCTTCAGCTTCAATTATTTTTCTTATCTGCTCTATAGACTTGTCCTTATTCGAAAGTGCTTTCTTATAAACTCTATCAACAGCCCAGAACAAGTTTACTGCTGTTGGACGTGTGCTTTTAATCAAGGCACATGCTTTCTCTAACCTATTAAAAAATTCCTCGGTTGAGCTGGCGTCGATTGAGTTGGCAGCAACTACTACTCCGTATACAGCAGTAACTCCGATTGCAGGAGCACCTCTCACTATCATAGTTTTGATAGCATCAGCTATTTCTTCATAAGTTGATAGCTCAACTATTTTATTTTCTAGTGGTAGCTTTGTCTGATCCACTAGTTTTAATACTCCATTGCAAAATTCCAAAGTTTTCATGCTTTTTCTCCTGATTTAGTATTTTAGGTGATTCCTAAAAAATAACTGGTCAATGGGTGTTTCAAAAAAGCTGATTTACATTTTTTGCAATGCGAAATAATGTTCTTTTGTTTGAAAGCTTTTAAGCTTTCATGATTGGGTTGAAACTATATACATTGACTAATGAATTTTTTGAAACACCTTACATTAACATTTACAGTCGTTACTTGACAGATCTATTCTCTTAATTACTTCAAATAGAAGTTTTTTGATTTTTTCATTGTTGTCTGCAAATACCTTTAATACTTCCTCTTCTGAAACGGGGGCAATGTCATCACGGCCCTCTAGGCCTGCATCGTAATCGGTAATTAAAGCGATGTTTGCATAGCAGATTCCTAGTTCTCTAGCTAAATAGCATTCCGGGTATTGAGTCATGTTTATTACGTCCCATTCCATCTTGTTAAACCAGCGACTTTCTGCAACGGTAGAAAAACGAGGACCTTGAATTACTACCACCGTTCCCTGTTCATGTATTGTAATGCCTAAGTCTTTTCCGGCCTGAATAGCTAATTTTCTAAGTTCTGGGCAATAAGGGTGAGCAGGACTAGGATGTTTTGTCTCAGGTCCGTCAAAAAATGTATCTTTACGGCCTGAGGTTCTGTCAACAAACTGATCGCATATGACAAAATCACCAGGTTTAATTTCTGATTGAAGACTCCCGGAGGCAGTGGGGGCAAGAATTTTTTTTACTCCAAGCTGTTTCATAGCGTATAAATTTGCTCTATAATTTATCATATGTGGTGGAAGATGGTGCTTTTTGCCATGACGTGGCAAAAATGCAATTTTCTTTCCTTCATAGGTTGCAATAGCAAATTTGTCACTAGGCTTTCCATAGGGCGTGTCAATTTCGATTTCTTCCACATTTTCCAAAAATGAATAAAATCCTGAACCGCCAAAAACTCCTATATCGATATTGTATTCCATGATAAACCTCCTATAAAAATTAGTGTTTTGTATAAACATAATGATGTGAACAATATTTTTAAAAAACAGTATTTTCACTATACTTTATTATATTATAAAATAAATAAGTTTCAATTAATTTGAGCATTATTTCTAAAATTTATAACAGTCACTCCATAATATAAGGTTAGGTGTTTCAAAAAAACAACCCGTCCATTGGCGTTTGAAAAAAGATTTATATTTTATGTATAGAGGAGGAGCCGTTAAATGGATGAAATGCAAATAAAGTTTTTTAAAAGAATACTCCAAGATCAGGGGAAGGATGTTGAGGGGACAATTAAGCCCATGAAGGAACATGGAATAGGTGAGCAAGAGGGAGATGAACCGGATGAGTTGTCAAGTTATGACAATCATCCGGCAGAACTAGGAACAGCACTTTTTCAGTTAGAGTTGAATAATGCACTCAAAGTGCATGAGGAGCATTTGCTAAAGGATATACATGATGCATTAGGAAGAATATACGATGGAACCTATGGAAAATGTGATTTTTGCGGAAAGGATATTGGTAAGGAAAGACTTGAAGCATTACCATATAGCAGATTGTGTATAGATTGTGAAACCAGTAAGAAAATAACTATGAAGAATTTAGATAGACAAAGACCTGTAGAAGAGCTAATATGGGATGCACCTTTTGGAAGAAAATATTTGAATAAAAGAGAAGATGACGAATTCGAAGGATTAGATCAACTTTTTGATCTTGTTAAGTACGGTTCATCGGATACCCCTCAGGACATGGGAGGTTATTACGATTATGAAGAATACTATACGAATGAGATAGACAGGCAGGGCATTGTTGATGATATGGACACAATATCAAATGAAGCCTATAAAAAGCAGCTTCCTGATTAAAATAGGGCAATTAACAGGAATATTGGTAAATTGCTATTTCTAAAAATTTTATGGGCGATACTGTTAGTATTGAATAGGTTGTTTTTAAAATGGTCAAAATAGAATCTGCGATAGATTTTATATTTGTTTTGTCATATGGAGGTGATGAAATTGGGAGAAAAGGATATATTCAAAGAAATTAACCATATTCTAGAGGATGCAGATATGGATTTGAGGATAAGCGATCTAGAACAGCTAGAGGAGTTTCTTGAAGAGAATGAATCGGAGAATTTAGATTATTATGAAGAAATACGTGAATTGTACGATCAATTGCTTATCGGAGTAGGGATGTGGTAGACTGATAGCAAATTGAAATACTTTGTTCGAAATATAAAATAAAAGGCTGAAAAGTGACTTGATACTTTTCAGCCTTTAGTAAGTAAGGTGATTTAAAGAAGCTTATAATTGCCGTTTTTAAAACATGATAAGAACATTATTTAGCTATACAAAAAAATGTAGAACAATATTTTTGTAAAAGTTATTGGTCAATTGTTTTCTAAGAATCACCTTGTTTTTGAGACACACTGATACTAATAAGCATTTTAACTATTACTTAATTGACTTTTAATCTGCATAATTTCATCTTGATTTGCTTTTTGTGCAGGTTGATAATAACCTTTTTGCTCAGCTAATTTAAATAAGTCATATTGGAATGTTTCACAGTTATTTCTTATCTGCTGTATAGTTTGACGAAGTTGTTGGTTTTCTGTTTGAGAAATTACATTAGCATATCCTGTAATGCTGCTGTTAATCTGTGACAATAGGTCGTTCACCATTTCTTTTTCTTGCATATTCGATTCCTCCTTAGCTTAAGAATGACATTAATTGTTGTTTGGTGTTCTTTGCATCCTGTGCAGATTTTTGAAATATTTGTTTTACTTGGGGATCTGAAGCTTGCTGAGCATAAGCATCTAATTTCTTAGCCGATGTCTCATGAGATCCTATAAGGTGTCTCAAATTTTGAAGTTCTTGTTGGTTTAGTTGAGTCATATATACTCTCCTTTCGGTTTTTGGTATTTGTACTCTATCCATCAAGTACAATAGTATTTTCTATCAATTTGACTAAAAATATTCAGTAAATTAATATTAAGGTTATTCCCAAAAAATAACTGGTCAATTGCCATTCTAAAAAATTTGATTTGATGGGCTTTGTGACTTAAATATTGTATAGGTTATTTTTTGAAATGGCCTAAGGGATTTGATTTTTTGGAATAATAATATATAATACTTACTAAATAATGTTTTTGAATTAGGTGATTACTAAGAAACTTTGCAATTTAATCTACGGGAGATGCGTAAAAAAGTGAAGGATATTGTTAAAATAAGATGTTTTGAGTATATTCCCTCTAGCCCGAGTGAAGGCATGATCCTTACAAGGCTTGGCTACCGGAAAACTACGACGGTTTTTAGTGAAGAATATAAGCATAAGTTGAATAAGATGATACAAGAAGGTATTCTGATGTGTAATACTAAAGGTATTTTCGGAAGATATTCTATTATCGAAAAAAGTGATAAACACATTATGCTTGAAAATGAACTGGTATTTGAAAGTGCTGGTTTGGCAAAGCTTTTGAGTAATAGTACTGAGGTCGTTTTAATGGCATCTACCGTTGGAAGTGATATAACCGATAGAATTCATTCGGAAGTTGAAAGCGGCGATGCTTCTTTTGGGGTTATTTTAGATGCTGTGGCATCGGAGACAGCGGACGCAGCTTTAGACTGGATGGTTGACTTTATAAACAAATTGATCAGAAGAGAGGGCAGAACCCTTACAAGAATGAGATATAGCCCGGGATACGGAGACCTTCCGTTACTTAATCAAAAAAAGATTTTTGATACTTTGGGTTTGGAGAAACTTAAAATAGGTATTACTGAAAGATATATGCTGATACCTGAAAAGTCTGTAATAGCAATAGCTGGAATAGAAGGGATTGAATAAAATGAATAAAGAGCAGTTTTTTAGTTTTTTAAAAGACAATATAATGATTTTAGACGGTGCTACAGGCACAGAACTCCAAAAAAGGGGAATGCCTAAAGGGGTATGCCCGGAAAAATGGGTTATTGAAAATCCAGAGGTTATAATAAAGGTACAAAGAGGCTATATCGATGCAGGGTCTAATGCTGTATACACATGTACTTTTGGTGGAAATAGGATAAAACTTGAAGAGTTTGGGTTGGGAGATAAGACTGTTGAGATAAATGCACAACTGGCAAGGTTATCTAGAAAAGCTGTCGGAGATAAAGGCTTTGTTGTGGGTGATCTCGCTCCTACTGGACAGTTTGTAAGGCCTTTTGGAGATATGCCCTTTGAGACTTGCGTTGAGGTGTACAAAGAGCAAGTAAAGGGGCTTTTAGAGGGTGGTGTGGATTTCTTTGTAGTTGAGACTATGATGGATATACAGGAGGCAAGAGCTGCTCTTATTGCAGTGAAGGAGAGCTGTGATCTTCCTGTTTGTGTAAGCATGACCTTTGATGAAAACGGGCAGACACTTATGGGAACCGACCCTATAACGGCATTAATAACACTTCAAAGTCTTGGTGCTGATGCGGTTGGTTGCAACTGCTCTACAGGACCAAAGGATATGCTTAAAATTATTAAAACAATGAAGCCCTATGCAAAGGTCCCATTAATAGCAAAGCCTAATGCAGGGCTGCCAAAGTTGATTGATGGGCAAACGTTTTTTGATATGGGAGCTGAAGAATTTGGAACTTATGTCGAGGAATTTGCAAAAAGTGGTGTGAATCTTTTTGGCGGATGTTGTGGAACTTCTCCTTTATACATTGAAGAAATAAAGAAAAATATAAAGGGACTAAAACCGCTTAAAATTAAGGCTGAAAACATTAGTGCGGTTACATCAGCAAGAAGCACTGTTGTTTTGGGCTTTAACCAATCCACAGCAGTAGTTGGTGAGCGAATTAATCCTACAGGCAAGAAGAAGCTTCAAGAGGAACTAAGGGAAGGAAAGACCTCCGAGGTCAGAAGATTTGCAGTAGAACAGCTTGAAAAAGGTGCAAAAATCTTGGATGTTAATGTAGGGATGCCCGGAATAGATGAGAAGGAAACAATGATTAAGACTGTAGAACTTCTTGTTCCTATGGTTGATGCTCCGCTGTGTTTGGATTCTTCATCACCGGAAGTTCTAGAGGCAGCTCTTAGAATTTATCCTGGAAGAGCTCTTATAAATTCTATATCAGCAGAAAAAGTAAAACTCGAAAAATTGTTACCTGTAGCAGCAAAATACGGTGCTATGTTTATTCTACTACCATTGAGTGATGAAGGGGTTCCAGCAACTGCCGAGGAGAGGTACACTGTTATAAAGACAGTGTTTGAAAGTGCAGCGAAATATGGTTACGAAAAGAATGATATAGTTGTAGACGGACTGGTTATGACGGTTTCTTCAGACCAAAAAGCTGCTATAGAGACCTTGAAGGTAATAGATTGGTGTACCAACACTTTCGGATGTGGAACTATATTAGGGCTCTCTAACGTATCCTTCGGTCTGCCGGAAAGAAACTGGGTGAACAGTGCATTCCTTGCTATGGCAATGGGAAGAGGCTTGACTATGGCCATAATGAATCCTTCGAGCGAAGCTCTTATGAGTATAAAAATGGCGGGGGATGTTCTTACCGCAAAGGATAAAAACAGCTTAAAGTATATTGAGTATTTCGGAAATAGTACAAATGTAAAACCTACTCAAGCTCAAAATTCGGAACAGACTGTAACTGAAAGAATTTACGGAGCTGTAGTAGGAGGGGACAGAGAAAATATAAGAGCCTATATTGAAGCAGGTTTAAAAGAAGGACTTGAGCCATCGTATATAGTTGACAAATTCTTAATACCTGCTATTACACATGTGGGGGACCTCTATGATAAAAAAGAATATTTTTTACCACAACTAATACAGAGTGCCGAGGCTATGAAAGAAGCTTTTGGGTATGTTGAGCCCATGCTGAAAAAGGATGGCGTGCAGGAAAAGGCAAAGGCCGGAATTGTAATTGCTACAGTAAAAGGTGATATTCATGATATAGGAAAAAATATTGTGGGTTTAATGCTTAAGAATTATGGTTTTGAGGTTTATGACCTTGGAAAAGACGTATCTGCTGAAGAGATTATAAATGTGGCAAAAGAGAAGAAGGTTAGAATTATAGGTTTGTCAGCTTTGATGACTACAACTATGATGGAGATGAAAACAGTAATAGAATTAGCTAAAAGAGAAGGTTTAACTGCTAGGTTTATGGTGGGCGGTGCAGTTGTAACTGAGAGCTTTGCAAAAGAAATCGGCGCTGATGGATATTCGGAAGACGCATATAGTGCTGTAAAACTTGCAAATAGGCTTTTAGAAAGTTGATGCTAAAGATAGTAGTCACTTTAAAACATAACTTACACGATATTTATGTAGCAAAGACCGTCATAGAGACTTTTAGGCTTCTAAACATAGAAAGCGCTTTTCCAATGCAAAGAAACTAAGTCAAGTTATTGCAATGTAATGAGCTATTTGTGAATAGAAGCCACCTCGTATTGCAGGTGTAAAAAGCTTAGAGATAGTTAATCTTGGAAAACTGATTTATAAATAATGTTAGAAAAATAATTTAAGAAAAAATTCTATTTTTACATATTGACACTATATATTGTATGTGATAAAATTGTGCTAACAAAATGTAGTTGAAATAGGTCGCCAATATAATATTGGTTGAAAAGGGAAGCAGGTGAAAACCCTGCACAGTTCCGCCGCTGTAAAGAGGAGATGTTTCATAATTATAACTGGTTAAATAATGTAAACTGGGAAGGGATGAAATATCAAGAGTTCCGAGCCAGAAGACCTGTCTTTGCAAAATGCCTTTAACTCTACGGTGATAGTGTGATGGATTCGTATTCAAATGCAACTTGATTTATATAGTTGTATCAGTTTTCACGTCTTATTATCTTTTTTTGTGACCATCTAAAGCTGGAAATTTGTATTTGATTGTCCTATAAAGTATAAGTTTTAGTGTGTATATTAGAACCTATTAAGCAAATTTGTAGCAAAATTAATTATAAATGATGTATTACAAGTTGCACAAGAAAAATAAAAATAGGAGATGTTCTAATGATTAAAACAATTATTAAGAGAAACGGAAGAGAAGAAAAATTTCAACCGGAGAAGATCACTTGGGCTATTTTTAGGGCAGCATCTGCATGTGGTGGAGAAGATTTTACCAAAGCTGAAGCGATATGTAAGCAAACTTTGGATTTGACAGAGATTACATATAAGGATGCGACACCCACAGTTGAAGAGGTGCAGGATATTGTTGAAAAGGTTTTAATCGAGAACGGACATGCTAAAACTGCCAAGGCTTTTATATTATACAGAGAAAAACGCAAAAGTGCCAGAGACCTTAATGCTTTAGTAGGTGCAACAATAGATATGTTTTCCGACTATCTTGGGGACAGAGATTGGAATATTAAGGAGAATGCCAATACGCAAAAGAGTGTTAATGGTCTTAATAATTATATAAGAGAGTCTTTTACAAAGAAATACTGGCTTCATGAAATATATCCTACAGAGGTTCGCGAAGCTCATGAAAATGGAGATTGCCATATTCATGATTTGGGCTTTTTCGGTCCATATTGCGCAGGATGGGATTTAAGACAGCTCTTACTTGATGGCTTTGGTGGTGTTGAAGGAAAAGTAGAGAGCAATCCGGCCAAACATTTGAGATCATTTTTAGGACAAATTGTAAATTCTACCTTCACTACTCAAGGTGAAACAGCAGGAGCACAAGCATGGTCTAGCTTTGATACATATTGTGCACCTTTTATACACTATGATAACATGACTTACAGTCAGGTAAAACAGTGTATTCAAGAATTTATATTCAACATAAACGTACCTACAAGAGTGGGTTTTCAATGCCCCTTTTCAAACCTGACTTTTGATATAACGGTGCCTGGCACCCTTAAGGACGAACCGGTTATAATAGGCGGAAAGTATATGAAAGAAAGTTACAAGGATTTCCAGGAGGAAATGGACATTTTCAACAGGGCTTTTTGTGATGTAATGCTTGAAGGCGATTCAAAGGGCAGAGTTTTTACTTTCCCAATACCCACAATTAATATCACTAAAAGTTTTGATTGGAATAATTCTGTGGTAGATGAATTCATGAAAATAACCTGTAAATATGGAATACCTTACTTTGCTAATTATGTGAATTCCGACCTTTCGCCAGAGGATGCAATCTCAATGTGTTGTCGTCTAAGGCTTGACACAACTGAATTGAGGAAAAGAGGAGGAGGCCTATTCGGAAGTAATCCCCTTACCGGTTCAATTGGAGTATTTACAATAAACCTTGCTAGGATAGGTTTTCTTTCAAAATCGGAAAGTGAATTTAAGGCAAGGCTTTGGAGACTTGCCAACATTGGTAAGACTTCATTAGAGATAAAGAGAAAAATTATCGAACAGCAGTCGCAAAAGGGTCTATATCCTTATTCAACACATTATTTGAGGAATATTAATGAAAGAACAGGTCAATATTGGTACAACCATTTCAATACAATCGGTATTATTGGCATGAATGAAGCTTTATTGAATTTTATGGGTAAGGATATTACTACAAAAGAAGGCCAGAAGTTTTCAATTGAAATAATGCACTACTTAAGAGAAGTGCTTGTAGAGTTTCAAAATGAAACAGGACACTTTTATAACCTTGAAGCTACTCCGGCAGAAGGTACTTCTTACAGACTTGCTCAAATTGACAAGAAGAAGTATCCTAATATAATAACAGCAGGAGAGGAAACTCCCTATTATACAAATTCAACACAGCTTCCTGTCGAATATACTGATGACATATTCGAGGCAATGCAATTGCAAGATGAATTGCAATCGCTTTATACAGGGGGGACAGTGCAACATTTGTATCTTGGAGAAAGCATTGAAGACATTGAGGTGTGCAAAAATCTAATTAAGAAGGTTTTTGGCGATTATAAAATGCCATATATTTCGATAACACCTACTTTTAGTATATGTAAGGATCATGGTTATATAAAAGGGGAGCATTTTAGCTGCCCAGAGTGCGGTGAAATTACCGAAGTATGGTCAAGGGTAACGGGATATTTAAGACCGGTAGCCAACTATAATATAGGAAAAAAAGAAGAGTACACAGGAAGAAAGAAATTTGTATTAGCGGAGAAGATATCATGAAGATAAATGGAATGCAGAAGAATTCCTTCGTGGATTACCCAGGGAAAATTAGCGCAGTGCTATTTACCCCCGGTTGTAATATGGATTGTTTTTATTGCCATAACAGAATTTTGTTAGACGGCAGTTATGAAAATTTAATTAGTTCTAAAGATGTTTTGACATTTTTAGAGAGCAGAAAGGGGTTCCTTGACGGAGTCGTTGTGAGCGGGGGAGAGCCGACACTCCAAAAGGGGCTCCTGCCCTTTTTAAGGCTCATAAAAAGTCTAGGATACCCTATAAAGCTTGATACAAATGGTACAAACCCAGATGTGATAAAAGAATGTTTGGATGAAGGGTTGTTGGATTATATTGCAATGGATTTCAAGGCTCCTCTAAATAAGTATAAAGATATATGCGGAACAGAAGTGGATTTAGACAATATTATGAGAAGCGTAGATTTGATTATTAACAGTGGTATCAGCTATGAGTTCAGAACAACACTAGCTCAAGGACTTGATTTAGATGATATAGTGGAAATTGCAAAACAAATAAGAGGAGCAAAGCTCTATGTTTTGCAAAGATGCCGGAACGAAGCTGAAGAAGGGTTAGGGTACAGTGCAGATTCAATTGATTATTTGCTAGGTAGGATAAAGAATATTGTAAATGCTGTTGAAACAAGGGGAATGAGCTTTTGTGCATAGAATGTAATAAATTTTTTTATTTAAATATTGATTTTGATGCAAAACAGATGTATACTTTTATTATAACGAACAGATGTTTGGTGTAATAAAGTGGGTGTAAGTTTTATGTTTATGCATGTAAAGAAGTATTCTGAAGGTTTTTTATCGGTTAAATTACCTTATTCTGTGGAAAATGTTGAAAAAATTAGAAAAGTCTCTGGACGAAAGTGGGTAAAGTCTCATAAAATATGGATAGTACCGGATAATAAGGACACAGTTAGTTTATTATCCCGGTTATTTGGTAGTGAAAATGTTTTTTTTGAAACCTTTGAATATGACAAAGGTACTTTGATTGAGTTGAAAGAAGAACTAAAGCTTAGAAACTATAGCACAAAGACTCAAAAAGCCTATCTAGGTCATGTGAGAAGATTATTGCAGTTTCAAAAGAAAGATGTTAGCGAGATAAAAAAAGAAGATATAAAGATGTATTTGCTGAAATTACTTGATCAAGGCAGGTCAGCAGTATATATAGACCAAGCAATAAGTGCGTTTAAGTTTTTATATGTCAATTTAAAAGGTGCTAATGATACAGATTATGATATCAAGTGTCCAAAAAGGGGGCAAACACTACCGAGTGTTTTGAATGCAAATGAAGTATATAAGGTTATTGAATCGATTGATAATTTAAAGCATAGAGCTATTATTATGTTGATTTATTCTGCAGGATTAAGAGTGAGTGAAGCAGCTCGACTAAAGGTTGAAGATATAGACAGTAGCAGAAATCTGATTTATGTTAAGGATGCGAAAGGTAAAAAGGATAGATATACTCTTTTATCAACTATTACTTTGGATTTATTAAGGCAATATTTTAAGATATACAAACCTGGATACTGGTTGTTTGAAGGTCAAAATAAGAAAGATCATATAACAGACCGAAGTATACAGAAAGTTTTTGAAAGAGCTGCTTTTAAAGCGGGTGTAAAAAAGAAGGTTTCAGTTCATACTCTGAGGCACTCTTTTGCAACCCACTTACTAGATAATGGAACTAATTTACGATACATACAGGAATTGCTAGGACACGCAAGTCCCACTACAACAGAAAGATATACGCATGTGAGCGAAATGAGCTTTGCAAAAATTCAAAGTCCTTTAGATCGAATTATGAACAAAGTTAAGCCATAGTTTTATATACGAAAGTTTTTTCGGTAATGCAAGATAAAACTGTACATTACCGAACTTGGTACGGAGATTGGAAGATATATGATATTCCCTGTATTCCGACGCGTCCTGCGTCGGTTGGTGAGAAAGGC
>CAYXPB010000090.1:0-617 GCA_964466645.1 uncultured Acetivibrio sp.
TTGAAAGCTTTTAAGCTTTCATGATTGGGTTTGAACTATAAATTTTGACTAATGAGTTTTTTTGAAACACATTAGATGTTCCTATAAGAATACCGGCTGAAAGGAAGTGTTATTTTGGATACTAAATACTATTTAATAATGGCTCAAAATTCATCAGAAATGCTTGTTATAAATAAACTTTTACATGAGAATAAAATAGAAACAGATCTTGTACCCGCACCTCCAGAGTGGGGAACAGTATGCGCAATTGCAATCAGGATTAACGAGAAAGAGCTGGAGGTATCAAAAAATCTGCTTCAATTGGCCGGTTTTTATGCTGCCAAAATACTAGAGGACCGCAAATTGAAGCTTCAGGGTCTTATAGACAGAAAGCTCGGGTTAGTTGTGTCAGAGAAATTTATCAAAATCCTTAAAAAAATTGAAAACGGTGAAGAGCTTGCAAAAGAAGAGATCGTATATCTTTTAGCTACCGATAAAAAAAGGGAAATTGACACAATATTTGCTGCTGCCGATCGTATCAGAAAAGAGACGGTGGGCGATGTAGTGGAAATAAGAGGGGCAATTGAATTTTCTAATTACTGCAGGAAAAACTGCAAGTACTGTGGTATTGGAAGAAG
>CAYXPB010000090.1:627-17290 GCA_964466645.1 uncultured Acetivibrio sp.
CTACTTGTAAGAGGTGTATTTGTAGAAAATGATGATAAACAGCCAGTTGCTAAAAGAGAAGACAAAACTTTTTTGTATTGCTGTATCTGCAGCGTAGGAATTGCATTTGAGGTGATTTTTCTGGTAAAGGTTAAGAGATATAGAATGAGTGAAGACGAGATAATGGAGGTTGTCGAGTATCTTCAAAGCATTGGACTTAGGACTGTAATACTTCAGTCTGGAGAAGATCCTTATTGGACTACACCTAAAATAGTGAGCATTGTAAAGAGAATCAAAGAGGCTACAGGCATGAGGATAACTTTAAGTGTTGGTGAAAAGTCTTATGAAGAGTATGCCCAATTCAAAAATGCCGGTGCCGACAACTTTCTTTTAAAAATTGAGACTACAAATAGAGACATCTTTAAAGAAATTCACCCCGATGACGACTATGACAAAAGGCTTCAGTGCTCTAAATGGTTAAAGGAGCTTGGATATATCAACGGGTCGGGTAATATTATCGGACTTCCTGGGCAGACGGTAGAAGATATAGCTGGGGATATCGAATTCTTTAGGGATATGGGCATTAATATGATTGGGATAGGCCCCTTCATTCCTGCTAAGGGATCATCTTATGAAAAACTTTCTCCCGGTGATATAGCACTTACACTTAGGACGGTGGCGGTTACAAGAATAGTCTGTAAGAAGGTTTATATCCCTTCTACAACAGCTCTTGCGTCGTTGAGTAAAGATGCACAAGTGTGGGCATTAAATGCTGGGGCAAATACTATAATGCTGATTAACACACCTAAAGATTATAGGTCGAGTTACAATATCTATGACAATAAAAACATGGTGGACTTGGATTCTGCTGTTTATGCCGTCGAGAAGACAGCAAGCAGGAGGCTTCCTTCTTACTTAAAGCTCCCAAATATTAAGTTGGAGGTTAAGCAGGAGGAGGTACTCTCATGAGAACAGTTTGTGGTCTATATAATGTAATTAATATGACGAAACCGAGAATGCACGGTAGGAAAGGTGGAATCTAGAATGAATAATACTCCTATTGCAAATAGGATCCATATAGCTATATTTGGTAGGCGAAATTCGGGAAAGTCGACTTTGATTAATGCCATTACCGGACAGGAAATTGCAGTGGTGTCGGAGGTTCCCGGAACGACGACAGACCCTGTTTATAAGACGATGGAGTTACTGCCTTTAGGTCCTGTTGTAATTATAGATACTGCTGGAATTGACGATGTGGGTGATTTAGGAAACTTACGAATGGAAAAAACATATGATGTCTTAAGAAAGACAAATTTCGCTATCTATGTGGTTGATGCGGAAGAGGGAATAACCGAATTTGACAGAAAGTTCATAGATGAAATAAAAAGCAAGGAAGTAGCAATTGTTGTAGCCCTAAACAAAAGTGACAAGAAAAGAATAGAACAGACTGAAATTAATGAGTATAAAAAGAAACTAGGAGTGCCAATATGTGAACTGAGTGCAATCAATAAGAACGGGATTGAGGAATTAAAACAACTTATTGCCAAACATGCAAAATTTGAAGAAGCGAATCTTACCATTGTAGGGGATTTAATAAATCCCGGTGATGTTGTTGTTTTGGTAACGCCAATAGATAAAGCTGCTCCTAAGGGGCGCTTGATTTTACCACAACAGCAGACCATTAGAGATATAATAGACAATGACGCTATAGTTGTGGTTACAAAGGAACATGAGCTGAAGGAAACTTTTGAAAGTTTAAGAAAAAAACCATCCTTGGTTATTACCGACTCGCAGGCTTTTTTGAAAGTATCAGCTGATACGCCGGAGGATATAAGACTTACCTCCTTTTCAATACTTTTTGCAAGGTATAAAGGTGAGCTTGTTGAGATGGTAAAGGGACTAAAAAGGATTGAGAAGCTCAAAGCAGGTAGTAGAGTATTAATTGTAGAAGGTTGTACTCACCACCGGCAGGAGGAGGATATCGGAAAAGTAAAGATACCATATTGGATAAGGCAAATGTCTGGTGCACAGATAGAATTTGAATGGGCATCAGGAACATGTTTTCCAAAGGACCTTGAAAGATTTGATTTAATTGTACACTGTGGAGGGTGTATGCTAAATAGAATGGAAATGCAATACAGAATAAATCTTTCGCGTCAGAAAGAAATTGCAATTACAAATTACGGTATGTTAATTGCATCGGTGCATGGAATATTGAATAGGGCATTAAAACCCTTCCCTTCAGTATATAATGAACTCAATTAGTATTTTATATTAGAATTATATTTATAAAAAGGGGAATCTATATGATATATCTTGATAACGCTGCCACTTCCTTCCCTAAGCCCGACAAGGTCTATCAAGAAATGCTTAAATGCATGAAAGAATACTGTGCAAATTCCGGAAGAGGAGGGCACGAACTATCAATCCGGTCGGGTAGAGCTGTCATGGAAGCAAGAGAAATTATTGCAAATTTTTTTAATATAAAAAACCCCATGAGATTAATTTTTACGAAAAATGCAACTGAAGCATTGAATATTGCAATTAAAGGAGTACTAAAAGAGGGCGATCATGTAATAACTACAAGCATGGAGCACAATTCAGTTATAAGACCTTTAAAGACACTTGAAAAGGATATAGGTGTTGAACTTACGATAATACAAGGGAATGAATTTGGTGAAATAAATGCTGAGGAAATAAAGAAAAACATAAAGAGCAATACACGAATGATCGTCTGCACCTTATCTTCAAATGTAAACGGTATAATTATGCCGATAAAGGAAATAGGGGGTATTGCCAGAAAAAGTAATATTATTTTTTTAGTTGATGCTTCTCAGGGTGCAGGAACTTTAGAAGTGGATGTAGAATATAACAATATAGATATGTTGGCATTTCCCGGGCACAAGTCCCTACTTGGACCACAGGGAACAGGTGGACTTTATGTTGCAGAAGGGCTTGAAATAAAGTCAATATTGCAAGGTGGAACCGGAAGCAGTTCGGAAAACTTGTTTCAACCAGAAATATTGCCTGATGCATTGGAAAGTGGTACACTAAATACTCCTGGTATAGTCGGATTAGGTCAGGGTGTAGGTTTTATAAATTCTTTTGGACTGTTGAATATAAAAAGTTACAAAAGTTTATTGGTTAAACAAATATATGATGGACTTTCTCATATAAATGAAGTTATAATATATAGTAAAAAAGAATCTAGTAATAATTCCGGTATTATAGCCTTCAATTTCAAAGAAATTGAATCTACTGAAGTTAGTTATGTACTGGACAAAGCATACGGTATCGCTTCACGTGCGGGACTTCATTGTTCACCTATGGCTCATAAGACTATAGGTACTCTAAAAGGTGGCGTTGTTAGACTTAGTGTAGGTTGTTTCAACACAAAAAGTGAAATTGATATGTTATTAAATGCGTTGAAAGAAATATCCGATAGTTTAAAATTGAATGATTAGTGATTGACATAATATGTAAGTATGTAAAATGTTGCTCCATAAAATTTATATGTTGGAAATTCTAAAGGTATTATGCTATAATAATATTTAGAGTAAAAATAAGAATATAGGATATAGGATATAGAATAAAATCGTTTCTATATTATATAAGATTCATTTTTTAAAAAATAATATACAGTACTGTAAAGCATGATACTGATCATATATATGTGTTGTGTATTTTGTAGTGTTTGGTTATTTAAGAGTACAATGTTAAAAAGATATGGAGTTTGAGGGGGATTATTTGATGCTATTGGATCTGTTTAGCAGTAAAACTTCTATGGTTTGTATTGATGTAGGGTATAGAAATATAAAAGTTGTGGAAGTTTCGGTTAAGAAAAACAACTCTATTTTTATTGAAAATTACGGTATTGTGCCTACACCACAAAACAGTATAAAGAATGGTGCTATATATGATGTAGACACGGTTTTGACATCAATAAAAGCTCTTGTTAAAGATCAGGGTATGAAGGCAAAGAATGCTAAGATAATTATGTCAGGTACAAATATTATTACACGTATCTATTTGATAAACAAGGTAGTTGGAGAAAATGAAGATTTCACAATACGAAACTCTATGCCTCAATTTTTGCCTGTTGATATAGATAATTACAGAGTTGATTATAAAATCCTTCAAACAATTAGAGAAAGAAATGAAGAAAAATATAAAGTATTCGTAACTGCAGTTCCTAGGAACATTCTTCAGAGTTATGTTGATGTATTGCAGGGTTTGGACTTAAAACCTCTGGCCGTTGATATTCCTGCAAACAGTACCGCGAAATTTTTTAACAGAGAAATATATACAAAGGATATGGAAGAGTATTATTCAAAGAGAAAGTATAAAAAAGTTGAAGGTGACACTTATGCAGTTCTAGATTTCGGATCGGAGACAACCATTGTAAACTTCTTAAAAGATAGAGTACTCGAATTTAATAAGGTTATTCTTTCAGGAAGTTCAAACATGGATGATCACATTTCAAAAGAATTGGGAATACCTTTGATTGAAGCTGAAAAAATCAAAAAGACTTATGGTATGGTACCTCCAAACAATCTTTCAAAGAGAGATCATGTTGTAGCTTATGGCAAGATAAGTGCCTTTATCGAAAGACTTGCAAAACAAATTGTTAAGTGTTTCGAATTTTATATAGACCGTTGTTACGGTACTCCGATATCGAAGATATTTATTATCGGTGGGGGTTCCCAATTAAACGGGCTTAGCCAATACTTGTTCCAACTATTTAATGTGCCAGTATATCCTGTAGGTCTTCTTAACTTAAAAGGCGTTGAGCTAAAGAAAAATCTTGATAAAGATAAGTTAAATTATCTTATTAACTCAGTAGGAATTTCACTATAATTTTTATTTCTAAAAATTAAACGAATTTTAGTACCCCAGTTTAAAAAACTGGGGTATTTGTGTATAGTCTTGAATATATTTATAGTATAATAAAAAGTATTAATATTTTTCAGACTTTGATTAGATTTTGAAGTATAATATATTAAAATAGTAAATGAGGTGTTTGATATGGATCAAAATAAATTGAAAAAAATATTATCATTGGTGTTGATAGTTATTCTCTTTGTAGTTGCCTTTAGATTTGCATCTTGGCTAGCTTATAAGTTATTGCCTGTTGCAATATTAATATGTGCAGGATATATAGTTTATAAGTTGGTTAAAAAAAAGTAGCTCAAAAAGGTTAAAATTAAAAAACAACCTAATCAAATTAGTCTGTTTACCAAAAAACCGGTTTGTTGTAAAGACAGGAGAATATTCTCCTGTTCTTATAATAAACCTTTGAGATTTTCCCATAGTACATCACAAAGTTCGGCAGATTCGTTGTTGCTTCCGTAATCTTCTAAAGAAAAAGCGTTATTGCCCATTTCACAACCTTTTTCATCAAAAGCTGAAGTGATATAAAAGTTTGCATCTTTAAAGTTTCTTCTTTCAAAAATTTCAATCATCTGAGTAATGCTGACAAGTGGCAGGCAATCTTCCTTGCTAAAGGTAGTAGGCCTTTCATAGGCAAATTCAAAGTCTTCATCTCCGAATTCTCCGTCAAAATCAAATTCAGACTCTGCTTCTTCGTCAATATTCGGTTCCGTATTATCTAGATCATCCGTCGTAGTGTTTTCATCCGCGGCTTTATCATCATTTTCAGGACGTCTAATGTCAACCAATGTAATGCGATTTCGATTCAATACAAGTCCACCCACAACAAAATCAATTTCATCATACTCTTCAGTTTCAGCATTTTTACATATATAGGCTACTGCAAGGTCGTACTTTTCCGGAAGCCAGAGATCTCGAAGACCTACTTTTTGACTTTCTGTAAGGCTTTCTATATCCTTCTTTGTGATGTTCCTTTTCATAATGTAATCACCTCATACGTTAATTTTGTATTTCAAATGTATTCTGATAGAAAAAGTTGCTTAAATATTATAAAAATTCCTTATTAATTATAACAGAGATATAATTAAGTTTCAATGATAAGAGCCATAATATGTAAAAAAGTTGTCTTTCATACTCTAAATTTAGCATTCGTTATTGTTGTACTTAATAATAAGCAATAATATACAAATTTAAATATGATTTGACAAAATTCAAAAAAGTGTATTTAATATTAGTTGAGAGATTAAAATGAAACAATTCTTACTGATAGTATCTTTAGGAAATTAAATTTCGGAATTTGATAAACAGGGAGCTTTTAGAATATTAAAATGAAAAGAGTGAATTATTATGATTATTGATATGAAACAAACACGGTCAAATGTGGATGATGATTTCGTTTTTTCTGTCTCGGAGAATTTAGAATTATATCATGCACAGGTTAGACTTGGTAGAGAAGGTCCGGATATTGCTTTAATACAGAATAATGAACAGATTTTGCTGCTCAGCAGCGATGAAGTTCCAATTGATGTAATGGGGATATTATTTAGAGATAAAGTATTATATAACATAAAAAAGCTTAATGGAGATATATGTGGAGAGATTGCTCTGAAAGTGGTAAAAAGGCTCCTGGCAGGATATAAATATATTCAAATTAATTTTAATGCCGAGTTGCTCAATTGCTATGAAGTAGAAATGAGTAAAGAGGGCAAATATATTTGTATATATATAGGGGATAGGCAAGTCGCATTGATTGAAAAGTCTAAGGTTGTCTATGATAATATGAGCTCTTATAAGATATATTTAAAGGATGAAAAATATATACAAATAGTATGCTTGTATGTGGCGTATTATGACCATGCTACATCGGCAAACTATGATGAGTTTGTATATAAATCAAAGAAGACAAGCTGTGAATACAGTCCTAATAAAGATTTAAGAAGTAAGTACAATCCTGAATTTAAAGAACAGTGTTAACACGATTTTATTGTTATTAGACTATAAAGGTCGGCTGATGTTAAAAAAACGAGTTACTCTTTTTTCGCAATTTGCCAGGTCAAAAAGAACATCAATATAAATACCGGAACTAGCATTAGAGCATAATTATTTCCTGTTAAGAGGTTAACCAACCAAACCCTTATTACATTTCCACCATCAAGAAAGCTGGTAAATGTACCTTGGTAATTCTCAAGGCTGTAATTTAAACTCGCTGCAAGTTTAGTATACATTAAAGCCATATTAGAAGCGGAATACAGGTGTATTATAACTATTGGGACTCCTATTAAAAAGGAGCGTATGACATTGCCTTTTGTAGCAACACAGACAAGAGCAACAGTTCCTACAATATTGACCAAATCGCCAAGGGGTATAAATTTTACACCGGGGAGAATAAAGGCTAGAATCAAAGCAACGGGCATCAATAATATTGCAGTTACTACCACTGAGGGAAAACCAACAAGAACTGCGACATCAAGGGCAATATATGTTTTTCCGATACTGGGAAAACGTTTTTTGATAAATTCTTTCATTCCGTCGGAGATAGGTACTAGAGAAGTGCCTACAATGCTTGCCATTTTTGGTAATATATATATCACCGCAGCAATTCCGAAGGCGAGTTCTGTTATTTTCCTAAGATCATAGCCTCCGCTTATACCGAGGATAATTCCTATAACGAAGCCTATAATCATAGGCTCTCCAGCAAGCCCTATTTTCTCTTTCATTTTTTCAGGATTAGCTTCTACTTTATTAATAAACGGTATTTTATCAATAATTTTATTTCCTATAACTCCAAAAGGGAAATATGCTGCAGCGGATAGTGTAGGTATGGATATACCCTCCATGCCTGAAAATTTACTTACCATAGGTGCACTTAAGTCAGCTATTTTAAGTGTAATTATACTGATTATTATAGTAGCGAGTGAAGCTAGAAATATATTTTGAGTAGCATTATAAACCAGAGCACCGGTAAATATAAAGTGCCAGTAATTCCATATGTCTATATTCACAGTTTTAGTCAGCTTTGTTAACAACAAAACTATATTAACCGCCATGATTATAAGTATGAATAAAGGTGCGAATCCGAAGTTCCAGGTGATTGCTGCTAAAGGTGGCCAGCCTGCGTCGAGAACATTTAGATGAAGACCTGTCCTTTGAATAAGGGCCTGTATAACTGGTGTTATTATTGCAACAAAATAATCAAATATAATGAATATACCAATAAAACCGATTCCTATAGTGAAGGCAGATACTATGGCAGTTTTTAGTTTTATTCTGAATACAAGTGCAAGTATAAAAATTATTACTGAAAGTATAACATAGGATTCAAATCCAAGAAAGTATAGTGCCGCTTGTCTAATAATTTCCATTAAAATTCTCCGTATTTATGTTGATTTTTAAACCTTAATATATTATACAATTTTTTCGGTATAATTCAAGTGTAAAGCGGTTAATGACACGAAAAGGTATAATTATATATTGTTGTAAATTAACGCTGAATATGATAAAATATTTCCTTGATTGGTAGAATGTTTATAAAAATTTCACTGCATAGAAAGGTATGATTATGTTAGATGAATTTCGAAAACCCTATGAATATGAAGAAGACACAGGAGTTATTTGGCCCATACGTATATTTTGTATGTTATTGCTTTCTGTAGAAGCGTTTCTTTCCGTTATATGTATATTTCAGCTAAACGAATTTCTGGTTAGTATTCCGTTAGCCCGGATAATTGCAAGAGTTTTGACCTTAGTGTTTTTGGTGTATATTTTAGTTACAATAGTATTTCTCTTTAAATTAGAAAGACATGCACTAATTATAGCTAAGAGTTACCTAATATCTAGATTGTTTTATCTTATACCTTCTATATCAGTAATTTTTTCATATATAATAAATGATAAAAATTCAATTGGCGCAGGTTATGGCAAATTTGAGTCTGTGAACGATATTATTGCAATGGTTTTGGTAACTCCGCTTATTTATATTTTGCTTTTTAGTATATCGTGGTACATCTATTTTAATAAATCTAAAAGAGTAAAAGAAGCATATGAAGAAACGTGAAGATAATAAAAAGTCCTAGACAATAGGGCTTTTTATTTTGTGTTTTTAAAGCTATAAAAACGGAGGATATAAATTGTCTTCAAAAAAAAATATTGGCTTAGTTTTCAAATTGTGGTATTATAAATTTGTTTATATTATTTTGCAGTGCAAAGAATGTAAATCGGATTTTTTTGAAATGGCGAGTGCAAAGTTTTTTTGAAATCACCTAATTTAAAGCAGTTTATGGATAGACTCTCCTAGCTGCTTTTATGATTTTTAATTTGGAGGGTTTTTAATGTTTGGAAAGAATAATGTTCAGAAAAATTTTAAAAAGCAAATGAAGGAAGTTGAAAAGGATTTAAAGTCAAAAGAGAAGCAAGACGAGGGCGTCCTAAGCAATAACCTCTTTAAATTAAGGTTTTATGGATACACTCATAATAGCAGAAAAGTAAGGTTTGGGAAAATTTTTTCAGGTGGTATTTTTTCAATAATAGGAATTATTTTCGTTATAAGGTTTATTATGTCTATAGTTTCGCCCTTTATTTATCAGCCTTATTTAGGTTCTGACCTGATAAATAGTTATTATGAGGGTGATTATTCACAGGCGGTTATGTACAGCGATAAAGTACTAAAAAAAGATCATTATGATTATGAGGCGTTATTATATAAGGCAAAGTCACTAAGAGCTTTAGAAAAATATGAAGAGGCTATTGAATGTCTTAAAACTTTAGAGAGCACAGGTATTGAAGATAGCCCAGACGTTTTAAAGGAATACGGTAATTGTTATGCTGATTTAGCAAAACATGAAGATGCTATAAATTATTATGAGAGAGCAATGGAGATAAGTTCTTATGATGATATTTTGGCTGCAGCTTTAGGGTGGGAGTATTACTATGTAGGTAAATACGAAAAGGCTTCAGCGTATGCCCAAAAAGCTTTTATATTGAACAATGAGAACAGGGATGCTAAAAGGCTTATTAATGAATTGGAAAAGGTGTCGCCTGAAATTGAGAAAAAGGCGGATTTGAATGAGCAGTGATTATTTTTGTTGAAGAAGGCATCAAACTATTGATCTACTGTTCATAAAGATAGAGGTATAACAGTTGTTTAAAGAATTTACTTTTAATTAGTTAATTCATATGATAATATAATTCTGATTTGATTTTTTATGTTTTGAGAGGAGGAATAAATTCGAAGAGAAAAATTGAAAGGTAGCAAATATAGTATTCAAATTTTGATGTAAACTTTTTTGTATATACAATATTATGATGAAGAAAAATATAATTTAACGTCTAAAAATAAAAACAATTTTCGAATGATATATAGATCATGTATATCGAATTTACCTTTGATACTAATTTGACACTGCAGTTAAAAAGTTGCAAGAGTCTTAAAGCACTACAAACAAAGAAGAGAGAAGCTTTATTTTATAAAGGGGGAAATGTAATGTTAAAAAAGGTTCAACAAAGAACAGTACTGGCTCTTTTTGCCACAGTACTATTTATTGGCTCAACGTGTGTGCCGGTTTGTGCTGCTTTAGGTACAGAAACCGATATCAATGCACAGATAGCCATTACTAATGTAGAGGATGATAATGAGGTAATATACTTCAAAGATCCTAATTTGGAATGTGCAATACGTTGTGAAATTGACAAAGCGGAAGGGAATATTTTAAAGAGCGATGTTTTAAATGTTAAGCATTTATATCTCGAAAGCAGCGATATAACAGACATAACACCTCTTAGTAATTTTACAAATTTGAATGATTTATATTTAGATGATAACAAGATAAGTGATTTGGCTCCGATTGCTAATCTTACAAAACTCAGAGATATATCACTTAGTAAAAACAATATTAAGGATGTTTCTCCACTTGTTAATCTAAAAAATATAAATGTTTTGAATCTAAGTAATAATTACATAAGTGATATATCCTCAATCAGTAATTTAACCAATATTGAATCGCTTGATTTATCTAATAATAAAATAAATGATGTGTCTCCACTTACTGAGGTTGCTTATATGACATCTTTATCCTTATCATATAACTCTGTAAGCGATATAGTACCACTTTCTGAAATTAAGAGTATAAGAGAACTAAAATTACAAGGCAATAAAATAGTTGATATTACTCCTTTAAGCAAACTTACAGGTTTAAGCCAATTAGATTTGCGAAATAATGAGATAATCGACGTATCTTCCCTAAGTGATCTTTCAATGCTAAAATCTTTATATCTTAGCGACAATGGTATAAAGGATATCTCATCCCTTAGCAAATTAACCAAAATTGAAAGCTTGGAATTGAATAATAATCCACTGAGTAATTCAACAACGCCAGGTGCTGTGCATAAGTCCGATTTGGATTTTTCCGTTAATGGTAAGACTTTTGAGGTCTGGATTGTTGATGAAACTCCAATAATTTATGGAGATGTCAATGGAGATGATTTGGTTGATTCCATTGATTGTGGTACACTTATAAATTATTTGCTTGGTAGAACCGATACTCTAAAAAATAAACAGTCGGCTGATACTAACATGGATGGAAGTATAAATTCTATCGATTGTGCAGTTCTTAGAAAATTCATTATTGGGCAAGTAAAGTTCTTACCAAGTCAAAACTAAGTTTTAAAAAAGCTGCTGTTAAGCGATTTGTTTTACAGCAGCTTTTTTTTGACTAAAAACACACTTTATTTTTGTTTTTTTGATAAGTGGAAGGTATGATATAATATCCTTAGAAACTAAAAAACTTAAAAGCCATATTTGGATATTGCCTAATATAGATTGAGATGATGTGTATGAAAAATAAAGACTTAAAATTCAATAATATTTCCAAGCTAATAGAACGAGATGCTGATATTAGCGTTCTTACGGGATTCATAAAACAGTTAAATACCGAAAAGTGTGGGATATTAAGAATTGTTGCGGCACATGGCTCTGGAGCAACGAGCTTTCTAAATATAGCTTCTTCTATTGCTCTAGAGCATAATTATGAAGTTGTTAACATAAATGAATATAGTTTTGATAAATCAAAAGCTTATGAATTATTATACAAAACGAATGAAATGAAAGTCTGCAATATTAATGATTCTAAAAATCTACAAAGTTGTTCATCCAAAAGAATAAATAAAAATACTGGACAAATTATTATAATTGATAGAATTGATCAAATGGATAAAGAAGTTCTAATGATTCTGACAAAACTCTTATCTAAAGAAAACAGTTTTGTTCTAGCCCTGATTTATTCGACGAACTCCAATCTAACTACAAATATTGACTATGTTGATGTCCCAGTTTATAAGACCATATTCTTAGAACCCTTGTCACCAAAAGGGCTGCATCAATTGCTAGAGTCAGCACTTGTTTGGGACAAGCCTCCGAAGACTATACTTGAATACCTATATAACAAGACCTTAGGATTGCCCAAATACATAAAATCTGAAATTGAATTTCTGATTGAAAAAGAAATAATAATTTATGATAATGAGAACGGTTGGAGTACAGATGAAGACTATTTGTCAACTTTAGTTAACAAGACCAGAAATAAAAATTGTGATTCCCCAAAAAACAATTTACCAGCTGAGACAACAGAATTTATAGGACGAAAAGATGAGATCGTAAAAATATTAAGTTTGCTAGAAAAAGCTAGACTTGTGACACTTATTGGCCCTGGAGGAATAGGAAAAACCAGATTATCACTTAAGGTTGCTTTATTATGCCTTTTAAAATATAAGGATGGTGTCTTTTGGATTTCTTTATCGCAAATCACGAAAACGGAAATGCTGATATCAAGCATCGCAAAAATTTTAAATATACCTGAAATGCAGGGACAGAATACATTAGATGCTATTAAAAACACCTTAAAGAACAAAAAAATACTGATTGTTCTTGATAATTTCGAGCAACTCATAGATTCTGCCCCAATATTAACAGACCTACTCGCTATAGCAGCCAATTTATCGTTAATTGTAACAAGCCGTCAGCCATTAAAAGTATATGGAGAGCATTTATTCAATGTTCCACCGCTAGAAATTCCAAACCTGAACAGTGAGCTTACAGTTGAATTGTTGGAAAAACAGCCTGCTGTTAGTTTGTTTTTAACACGTGCTAGAGCCATCAATAATGATTTCAATATTTCTGAAGAAAATGTTTCACAGATAGCAAAGCTATGTGTATGCCTTGAAGGAATACCATTGGCTATTGAGCTTGCAGCTGCAAACCTTACAAAATTATCAGTAAACGCAATGCTAAATCAGGGCCAAACTTGTTTAAATTGGCTGATAGATGGACCAAATAGTTTGCCAGATCGTCAGCGTACCATGAAAAATACTATCGAATGGGGATATAACCTACTAAGTATTAGCCAAAAGAAAATTTTTATAAGGCTTGGTGCATTTAAAGGAAAATTTAGCTTAAAGGCTGTATCCGCTGTAATAAACAAAAAGAATGATATTGACAATTTACATGAGAATTTATTGTCATTAGCAAATAAAAGCATTTTGATGATAGATTCAGAATTCGAGGAAAGAGATGAATGCTGTTTTAATATGCTTGAAATATTCAGGGAATATGCGGCATTGTTACTATCAGCAGACAGTGATGAAAAATACATAAAAGAATGCCATGCAGATTATTTTTTCTCTTGTTCTATTGACGCCCAAAGGAATTTTTATGATTTCAACCGTCAAACAGGCTTCAATATGCTGAATAAAGCATATCTGGACATAATTTGTGCATTGGAGTATTACACGACAACAAATTATTTTGAAAAAGAGTTAGAACTAGCTGTATCAATTGGATACTATTGGGAGGCAAGAGGATATTGGGATAAAGGCCAAAGTATATTAGAAGCTATAATTCAAAGGCAGGATAATTCTTTAAATATCAAATATTATATAAAGGCATACCAATGGTTTGGTAGATTTGTTTTTTTAAATGGTGATTGCGAGAAAGCGGTAAAGATTTTTGAACAAGGCTTGAAATTGGCGATGGAAACAAATGACCATATGGGAGAAGCTACAATTAAGTATAATTTAGCGTTGACAAATAATATATCTGGCAATTTACAATATGAAGTTGAATTATTGAATCAAAGCTTGAGCATATACCGTGAAGTTGATTACAAGCGTGGTATTGCAGAGGTTCTTGAAGAGCTTAGCCAAGTTTATTATTTTAACGGATCGCATGATATGGCAGAAATGTGTTTAGATGAAAGTCTTGGTATATATAAAGAATATGGCGACAAGTATGGCATATTAAGGTCGTATGGGAGAATGGGCCTGGTTCTAAGGGGTAAGGGGCAGTTTGAGCATGCAATGCAAATGTTCAATAACTATCTTTTGGGCAGTGAAGAGATAGCTGATAGAGTTGAAATAACGTTTGCATTAATAAATATTGCAGAATTGGCTCGTTCCCAGGGTGATTATGCACTTGCACAAAGTTATTATTTGAAAAGTTTAAGCCTTGGTTACGAACTGGGATATACGGCTATAATTGCGCGTATAAAAAAGGACTTGGGTGAAATATACCATTATATAGGTGAAGTGAACAAGGCATATGAATTATTCAATGAAAGCTTGTCCTTATTCAATGAAACAGGTAATAAAGGAGATGTACCTTGGGTATACCGAAGTTTGGCAGAGTTGGAATTAGAGCAGGGAAATTATTCAAAAGCTGAGGAATTATTTTTAATTGGATTAAAATTTTATATTGAAATTAAGCAAAATACTTTGAGCTATATTTTTCTGATATTTGAAGGGCTTGCTGCCGTTTCCACTATGCTTGGTGATTACAACAGGGGTGCTTGTCTATTTGCAGCAGCAGACAGGTTATTTTACAAAGTAGGCAATTTATTGGCAATAGGTGATATAGATTCATTTCAGAACCGGCTTAATACCCTTCGACTAAAGATGGATGCGGATGCTTTTTCATTATCATGGAATGAGGGTAGCAGTATGAGTTTGAAACATGCGATAGGATATGCTTTAGATGATAAAAAGTATGATAGGACAATGGCTAATAAAATGATTAATTACATACAAGAAAATTATATAAGAGATATTTCACTTAATGATATATCAGAACATTTCAATATGTCTACTTCATATCTTAGTACAATGTTTAAATACTATACGGGCCAGAATTTTAAAGAATATTTGAACCTTTGCAGGATTAAAGCATCTAAAGAGCTTATGCAAAAGGAGAGTAATTTAAGAATCAATGAAATTGCAATAAGAGTAGGTTGCAGTGGAGCGGTGACGTTTATCCGAATGTTCAGGAAATACGAAGGCATACCTCCTGGACAATATTATTCCGAACTGACAATTAATAAAAACAAGTGAATTTTCAGTTAGACCATTTCAAAAAGTAATCTATAAAGTTCTTTGTTATGATTTTGTAATTGTAAAGAATTTTTTACTAAAACTATTGCTGAAAATAGTTTGGACATGATAAACTTTTAAATAACTTTGGACATAGACATCTAAGTAAATAAGGAACGAAACTATATTAAAATCTATATATTTAATATTCTGGAATGTAATTTGTGACTTTTATATACTATGGATTTCTAAAATAAGAAAGTAATTACTGGATTGCGAAAGGGGTATTTATGAAAACTGTAAAAATTATGCCTTGCCTTGATATGAAAGACGGGAGAGTAGTAAAAGGAACACATTTTGAAAATATAAAAGATGCTGGTGATCCTGTTGAAAATGCAATATTCTATCAACAAGAGGGGGCAGATGAACTTGCAATGTTAGATATTGCAGCTACACTGGAAAATCGTTCTACAAGGCTGGAGTGGGTTAAAAAAGTTTCTTCGGAAATAAGTATACCATTGACAGTAGGAGGAGGCATATCTTCAGTTGATGACATTGAAATGGTTCTTAAAGCTGGAGCCAATAAAGTTTCAATGAATAGTGCTGCTGTTGCAAATCCTGACTTAATTAAACAGAGTGCTCAGAAATTTGGCTCTCATAAAATTGTTGTTGCGATTGACGCAAAAAGAAATAAGGAAATGCCATCAGGTTTTGAATTGGTTGTCTCAGGTGGAACAAAATGCACAGGTAAAGATGCTGTTGAATGGGCTAAAGAGTGTCAGAAACTTGGTGCTGGAACAATTTTACCAACGAGTATGGATGGTGATGGTACTCAGGCTGGATATGATTTGGAATTTATAAAAGCAATTTCAGAGGTTGTTGATTTACCAATCATTGCGTCTGGTGGAGCTGGTACCTTAGAACACTTTTACGAAGCTGTTGTTAAAGGTGGTGCAGACATTCTTCTTGCAGCCTCAGTATTTCATTACAGGACATTTACTATAGGACAAGTGAAGAAATACTTGCAAGAAAAAGGTGTACCAGTAATATGGGGATTTTGAATTTACAGGTGATGTTGATACCAACTACAAGTGGTGAAATATATGTAGATTTTTCTCTAGATTATGGTTTTGACCCGAATCCTGATAGACAATTTCAAATTGTTTTATACAAGACAACATCTAGCTCCTCACTTACTACTTATACTAGAGTTGTTGACTCACAATACGAATCAGGTTCTGTTAGATTTTATAATTTAGATGCGAATACTTTTTATTACTTTAAATTTAACAAAACAAATTATGGCGCATATGCAGATTTGGACTTTACAGTAAGAAGGTAAAACTTCATAAATAACACTTATAATAGGAGGCGATTTAATCGCCTCCTATTATAGTGGATACGCTATGAATTAACTCTACCAAAAATACAGCCAATGATATGT
>CAYXPB010000091.1:0-13211 GCA_964466645.1 uncultured Acetivibrio sp.
CAAGGGATGTAGTAAGCAGGAGCATATATAAAGTTTGTAATGAGATGGGTTTGAAGGTAGAAGGTAGAAATGAGGTATATCTTGATATTACTCATTTGCCGAAACGTACTATTGACAATTCCTTAGATGAAGTTGTACAGACTTGTAGAAAATATCGTGCGTTGGATCCTCACAGTATGCCTATTCCTGTTTATCCCGGAGTTCATTATTTTATGGGAGGGATTAAAACAGATGCCGAGCATAAGACAAATATACGAAGGGTATACGCAGCCGGGGAATGTTCTTCTCAGTACCACGGTGCCAATCGTTTGGGTGGAAATTCAATGCTGGGGGCAATTTATGGAGGTATGGTTGCAGCGGAAATGAGTTGTGCTCAAGCAGATGTTTCAAATTATCAAAACAGGGAAAAAGCTTGTAAGGCATCCTTAATCAAGGCAAAACATAACTTGGCAAAATGGTCCGAACGAAATTTTAAATCATATTATACAAGCCTTGAAATAAAAAATGAAATGGCTTCCATTATGAATGAAAGCATGGGAATATACCGTGATGGAAAGAATCTCGAAAAAGCATTGAATGCTATAAAAGACCTTTACAAAAAATGTGAAATGATCAGTTCGAAGGAATGCTATTATGATTATGTAGCAACGCCTGCTATTGTATTAATGGCTCAGGCGATTATAAAATCGGCCCTTGCTCGAAAAGAAAGCCGAGGTGCTCACCAAAGGTTAGATTTTCCAAAGACAAATGACTCTGAGTTTAGAAAGACTACTGTTGTCAGTTTAGGTCGAGATGATATAAATGTTTGTTTTGAAGAAATAAAGGGGGATTAGTATGAATCGATTAAATATCTGCTTTCATAGACAAGAAAACAAAGAATCAAAACAATATATTCAAGATTATGTATATGAGGGAAACTGTCATATTTCAGTACTTAATTTGATTGAGCATTTTAACAATCATCCTCCCCAAAATGATAAAACATGCGGATCTTTCCGCCCTATCAGTTATGAAAGTAGTTGTGAGCAGGGATTGTGTGGTGCATGTGCAATGGTTGTAAATGATACTCCTGTATTGGCTTGTCAAACTTTTTGTGATGAGATAGCAACAAAGGATGGAAGAATTACCATTGAACCCTTGAGTAAATTTCCTATAATATGTGATTTTATTGTTGATCGCAACGAAATGTTTGAGGCAATGAAAAGAATGAAGCTCTGGGTTGAAGGAAGTGCTAGGTTTTCAAAATCAACGTATTCATTACAGTATCAAGCATCCCAGTGCCTGCAATGTGGATGCTGCCTTGAAGTTTGTCCGAATTATGCAAAGGGTGATTTGTTTGCAGGAGCTGTTGGGGCTTTAAATGCCATGAATATTCTTAAACTAAATAGTAATAGTGAACATAAGCAAGAAATAAAAAAAGAGTATAAAAACAAAGTATATAGTATATGTACCAAAATAGGTGCCTGCGAAAAGGTATGTCCGGCAAATCTGCCAACTATGACACTAATGTCGGAAGCCAATCGCCTTTCCGTATGGAAACTATGGCAGTTAATTTGCGATAATTAATTTATAATATGTATTTTAAATGGGGGGATTAATTTTTATGAAACAGAAGGAGAATCTTATTGCAATTATAGGTATGGCTTGCAGATTTCCAGGAAGTTCCAACAGTGTTAAGCAATTCTGGAACAATTTAAAGAATGGTAAAGATTGTGTTACGGATGTACCGGGAAATAGATGGAGTATAAATGAATTTTATCATCATAATAAAAAAATACCCGGTAAGTCTCACTCAAAATGTGGTGGTTTTATTGATAATTTTGATGAATTTGATGCACCATTCTTTGGAGTTAATACTAGGGAAGCAGAACAAATAGATCCTCAGCAGAGGCAGCTTCTGGAGATTACATGGGAGGCCTTTGAGGATGCTGATCTTAAGCCATGTGATTATGTTCGTTCCAGAACAGGAGTTTTTATTGGAGGTTTTACTCTTGATTATAAAATCTTGCAGTTTGCAGATACTGAAGGTATAGGAACGCACACTGCCGTAGGAAGTATGATGACAATGCTATCAAATCGCATATCGTATGTATTTGATTTTAGAGGGCCTTCTATGAGTATTGATACAGCATGTTCATCATCATTAGTATCTTTACATGAAGCTTGCCAGAGTTTAAAAAACAATGAGTGTGATATGGCTGTTGCAGGTGGAATGGAACTAATATATACCCCGGAATATTATATTGCGGAAAGCAAGGGAGGATTTCTTTCAGTAGATGGAAGGTGCAAAACTTTTGATGCACAGGCGAACGGATATGTTCGTGGTGAAGGTGGAGGTATTCTGATTTTAAAGAAGCTTGATGCGGCAATAAAGGACAAGAATAATATTTATGCTGTTATACGTGAAAGCATGGTAAATCAGGATGGCAAGACAGTGGGTATATCGGTTCCAAATGGTGAAGCGCAGAAAATGCTTCTTGAAGATGTTTATGGTAGGGCAGGGATTAAACCAAAAGATGTTCAATATGTTGAAGTTCACGGCACAGGAACTAGTGTGGGTGATCCTATTGAAGCTAATGTTGTTGCTGGCTTTTTTGGTGCTGAGCGTGATAGTTTAGAAGGTAAATGTATTATTTCATCTGTTAAGGCTAATATAGGGCATCTGGAGGCAGCATCAGGTATTGCCTCCATTATCAAGGCGGTATGCAGTATGCAGGAAAATATTATAGCACCTCATATAGGAATGAAGGAGCTAAATCCCAAAATTGACATTGATAAGTTAAGTATTAGGATTCCTGAAAGGTTAGAACCCTGGCCTAAGGATGGCAAAACTAAGATTGTTGGTGTTAACTCATTTGGATTTGGAGGAACTAATGCACATGTAATTCTACAAGAATATCATGAAGAAGATGATGTTGAATGTAATGGAACTTTAGTTAATCCCAAACGGCCAAAAGTTTTAAACATTTCCGCAAAATCGGAATACTCACTGAAAAAAATGGTGGAGAAATACACTCAACTTATGGAAAACACAGAAACATCTGTTGATACTATTTGCTATAATGTAGCGACAAAACGTGAAAAGCATAATGTAAATATAACAGTAATAGGAGATACAAAAGAGGAATTAATTGAAAATTTATATAAATATACTTCTGGGCAGGAATGTAGCGGAGTACGTTGTAGGAACGAAAGTAAGGATACACGTATAGTATTTGTTTTTACAGGAATGGGACCTCAATGGTATGCTATGGGGCGAGAACTTTATAACACAGATAGAGTATTTAAAGAGACTGTGTGCAAATTGGATAAGGAATTTTCTAAATACTTATCTTGGTCAATTGTTGATGAAATGATGCTTGATGAAGCAACTTCCCGTATTTCAAGAACAGATGTAGCTCAGCCTATGAATTTTGTAATACAGGTAGCTTTAAGTGAAATGTGGAAGAGCATGGGAATTGTACCTGATTTAATTATTGGACATAGCGTAGGAGAAGTGGCAGCGTTTTATGTTGCCGGTGTATATGACCTGGATGAAGCTATTAGGATATCCTATCTCAGAAGCAGATGTCAGTACAGGTTAACTGGTAAAGGTGGCATGCTTGCTGTGGGGTTGTCTGAAGAGGAAGCTCAAAAATATATGAAAGGTATGGAAAACAGCGTTTCTATTGCTGCAATTAATAGTAATACAAGTGTAACAATGGCTGGTGAAATTTCAAGTCTTGAGAATATTGCAACACAATTAGAAGAAAAGTTGATTTTTAATAGATTCTTAAACGTTAATATTCCTTATCATAGCATTTTTATGAATGAGATTAAGGATGATTTTCTTGAATCAATAGGTGAATTGCATCCCCAAAAGAGCAAGGTTAGCTTGTATACAACTGCAGATGGAGAATTATCAGACGGAACAAATCTGGATAAGTGGTATTGGTGGAAGAATATATCTCAGGCTGTTCATTTCTCGAAAGCAATAACAAGGATTATTGAAGCAGGGTATATCAATTTTGTTGAAGTGGGTCCACATCCTGTTCTTGCAAAATCTATCAAAGAAATTGCAGATGAGTTAAAATCTGATGCAATAATCGTAGCTTCTCTTATAAGAAAGCAGCCCGAGATGCGTTGCATGTTTCAAGCGTATGCAGATCTAATAAATGCAGGATGTAATGTTGATCTGTCCAAGGTTTACAGCGGAACCTTTAAAACAATAAAATTGCCTATATATCAATGGGAGCATAAGAGATACTGGAAAGAACCGATGGAACATCAAAACAAGCGTCTTGGATTAAAAGATCATCCCCTGTTGGGATACAGGACTAATAGCGCAGTTCCTTTATGGGAAGCAGAGATAAATGATTACGAACTTCCTTTTGTAAAAGATCATCGCATCAATGGACAAGGCGTAATTGCTGGTGCACATTATATTGAAACGGCATTTCAGCTTTTAAAATCTCAGTGCGAAAAAAGTACGGACAATATATATGAAATTCTAGATATTAGGTTTTTGAAAGCAGTATTTTTAGATGAGAACAATGTGACACATATATCAATAAATTATGATAAACAGAATGGATTAATCAGGATTTTTAGCAATAATGTAGCGGATAGAAAAACATCGGTTCTCAATTTCGAGACAGCCGTGCGCCGTAGACAGATTTCAATGCCTGTAGAAAAATTCGATATTATACAATTACAAAAGAGATGCAGTATAGAAATGACCGGAAGCAAGTGTTATGAAGTTTTTAAAAATGCTGGGTTCGAGTATGGAACTGCTTTTCAGGGAATTAAGAACGCGTGGATTGGTGAAAACGAAACATTATGCGAGTTATGCTCCTTAGAGGAGATTGGAAATAATGACTTTGATTCGGTGCTTCATCCGTCAATACTCGATGCATCTTTTCAGAGTATGATTTTAAATCAATATAAAGATGCGAACTGTATTCAAAAAGATGATTTAAAACTACCGATATCAATTGATAGAATAACAGTATATAGGAAAAGTTCAGCAAGATTATATGCGCATGCTTATTTGTTAAATAGTTCTGAACAGGAGATAGTTGGCGATATCACATTATTTGATGATGAGGGCAGTGTTGTTGCACAGATTAAGGGATTTACTGCAAGAACACTTGAAAATGACAATGAGCACGCTGTATTAAGTGAAAGGGATTTGTATGACTGGTCGTACAGAGTTGAATGGAGAGAAAGAAATAATGTAGATGATGAACCTCTTTTAACACAAATTAATGAATGTGATGAATGGATTATTTTCTCTGACAGCAACGGAATAGGTGAGAAAGTAGCAGAGATGCTTCAAAATTCAGGAAGAGCATGCAGGCTAATTTACGGTAAATATCAAAATAAGAAAGAAAATTTAAACAGTATTTCGTTAGAAGATAAAAGTGCGTACGATGAAATTTGTAATGGACTTGAGAAAAATATTCATTATGGCATATTGTTTATGTGCGGATGTGATGTACAGTTTTATCAGCAGGATACAACTATAAAGGATATTACTGATACAAAAACAATTATGCTTAATCCTATAAGGCATATTGTAAATACATTTAATGAAAGGAATATTAATTACCATATGTGGGTTGTTACTCAGAATGCTGTAGAAATCAACTATGAGGATAAAATAAATGTAAATCAGGCTCCCGCATTTGGAATGTGCCGTGTTATAGCTCAAAACGAATGTATAACTACATGGGGAGCGAATATTGACGTTGATGGTACTGAGGAAGCTCTTGAAATGTTGTGTTATGATTTAAAACATTTATCTCGAGAAAATGAAATTGCCTACAGGAAAGGAAAGAGATATACTTCAAGACTTATGCATATTCAGGATATGAGTGGGTTTGTACCTTTAATTCTTGACAAGAATAAGTACTATATTTTATCAGGAGGATTAGGATCATTAGGACAGATTACTGCAAACTGGCTGGTTGAAAAAGGTGCGTGTAATATTATTCTGCTTGGACGGTCTAAGGTATCACCTGAAAATCCTAAGGATGAACAGAAAAATATATTCCTTGATAATCTTGCAAAGAGGGGAGTCAACGTAAAATATATTTCCCTTGATATACAGGATGAGAATGCTGTAAAAGAATTCATAACAAATTTGAAAAGGCAGGAAAATGCAGTTATCGGAGGAGTATTCCATATTGCTGGTGTGTTGCGTGATGAGTTAATTATGTCCATGACGCAGGAACAATTTGACGAGGTATATGACCCGAAATCGAAAGGTGCATGGAATTTGAGCAAATGTACATGGGATGAAAATCTGGATTTCTTTGTTACTTATTCATCAGCTGGGGCGGTGGTATCTTCGGTAGGACAAGTTAATTATGCAGCAGGCAATGCATTTATGGATGCACTTGCGTTTTATCGCCGTTCTATTGGACAACCTGGGCAGAGTATTGGATGGGGTCCATGGGGAGTTGGTATGATTGAAGAGATGAAATTAACAGATTATTATAAGAATGTAAGAGGTATGGAGCCAATCTATTCGGGAACAGGTATGCAAGCGTTAGAGCGTGTTCTGGGGCAGAATGAAACTCATGTGGTTATATGTGGTACTGACTGGACCAAGGCATTGACCAATTATCCCGGCAAACCTCCTCTCTTTAATCATCTTGATACAGGATCTGAGAAAAATAAATCAGATGAAGACGAAGAAGATATATTGGATGCGCTTGCCTTAAAAGATAGTATGGAAGAACGGATTCAAAGGCTTGCAGATTTCTTTATTGATATTGTCTCAGAAATTACATATACATCTCGTGAACTGATTTATCTGGATGAACCATTGAATGTGATTGGAGTCGATTCCATTATTGCGAGCGAGATTAGAAATAAAATAAGTGAAAAATGCGGCATTACAATTGCTATTACCGATATACTTGGGGGATTGAGTCTAAATAAAATAGCAAATAAGAGTTATGAGTTACTATTGCCTCAGATTGAAAGCAGACGAAATGAATATGAAAAACTGCTTAATGAATTGGAAAATATGAGTGATGAGGATGTTAAGAATAAGATTGGCAATTGAAATTTTATTATTTGAAAGGAATAGGGACATGAGAATTAATAGCGAAAACACATATAGAGATCTTGATATTGCTGTTATTGGAATGGATTGTAGATTTCCTGATGCCAGTAATTGTAGTGAATACTGGGAAAATCTTTGTACTGGGAAAAAATCAAGAACCGATTTATCAGATGAAGATCTTAGGAATGCAGGTGTTGCAGATAGTGTAATTAACAATCCTCATTACGTTAAGGCTGTATATAAGTTAGACAATGTGGATAAATTTGATGCTTCCTTTTTTGGCTTTACTCCGCAGGAAGCCAAACTTATGGATCCTCAGCAGCGTATTCTTTTAGAAGTTTCATGGAATGCTTTGGAAGATGCAGGATATGCCAATGATAGTTATGAAGGTCATATAGGTTTGTTTGTGGGAAAAAGCAGCAGTCAATATTTAATGAAGAACCTGTTTTCAAATTATGGCTCGAAGAAAATTGAAGAGATGCGACCTATATGGAATGGAAATGACATTACCTATACTGCAACAATGATATCATATAAATTAAATTTGACGGGTCCAAGTATATGTTTACAAAGTGCGTGTTCGACCTCCTTACTGGCAGTATCAATGGCATGCCAATCCTTGATCAATTATGAGTGCGATATGGCATTGGCCGGTGGTTGTAGAATTGCTGTTCCTCAGAATACAGGATATATGTATTTGCCGGGTGAAGTGCTGTCCTCAGATGGCAATTGCCGCCCTTTTGATGCAAAGGCAAATGGAACTGTCACAGGAAGTGGAGCAGGAATTGTGGTGTTAAAAAGATTGTCTGAAGCTGTTCAGGATGGTGATCAAATTATAGCTGTCATTAAAGGCAGTGCTGTAAATAATGATGGAAGCTTAAAGGTTGGATATGCTGCACCTAGCGTAAGTGGTGAACGAAGAGCTATTCGTTCCGCACAGTTGTTGAGTGAGGTGGATCCTGAAACAATAACCTATATTGAAACACACGGAACAGCAACAGAATTAGGTGATCCTATTGAAATACAGGCGTTGACTGAGGCCTTTGAATTATCTACAGATAAAAAACACTTTTGTACTCTGGGGGCGGTAAAAGCAAATATTGGACATCTGGATATTGCAGCAGGTATTGCAGGTTTTATAAAAACTTGTCTGGTGTTAAAACATGGAGTCATTCCGCCAAACTGCAATTTTCAGGAACCAAACAAAAATATTGATTTTGTGAATACACCATTTTATATCAATAAGGATTTGATGAAATGGAGTCCCAATTGTGGTGTGAGAAGAGCAGGAGTAAGTTCTTTTGGAATTGGTGGCACAAATGTGCATGTTGTGCTGGAAGAAGCTATTGATGAAAGAAAATCAGGTAATATGGAAAAGCCTCAACTTATGCTGCTTTCCGGAAGGACACATAAAGCTGTTGAGACTACGGCGGTGAATTTGTTAAAGAACTTAAAAAATAATGCTGATGTTGATTATAAAAATGCAGTGTATTCTATGAGTACGGGGCGGAAATCATTTCTGTTTAGAAGCTATCTTGTATGTGATAGCCGAGAAGAGTGCATCAATAAACTGGACAAGGTCTCTGAATCGGTACATTGTTGCAACGATGATTTATCTGGCATTGTATTTATGTTCCCGGGACAGGGTTCTCAATATATTGGTATGGTCAGAGAACTTTATGAGAAAGTTGAATACTTTAAAAATGAAATAGATCACTGTTCAAACTTTTTAATGAAAATTATTGGTTATAACTTATGTGAAGTTTTATTTAAAAGTGAACCTAATGAAGAGAATCAAAAGTTTTTGTTAGAGACACAAAATACTCATGTTGCGTTATTTTCTGTCGAATATGCTTTAGCAAAGCTGTTAATGGAATTAGGAATTAAGCCGTCAGCTATGATAGGACATAGTTTAGGTGAATATGTTGCGGCATGTATCAGTGGAACCTTGGATTTGGAGTCGGCACTTACTTTAGTTGCAGAGAGGGGAAGGATTATTCAAGGGCTTCCTAAGGGGGCAATGCTTTCTGTAAATCTTTGTGCTAAGGAAGCAGAAAAGTATTGCAATGAGCGTATATCTTTGGCAGTTGAAAATACAAGCAAGCTATCTGTCCTTTCGGGAGATATTGATGCGATAAATGAATTGGCAGAAAAAATTAATGGAGAGATTCAATGCCGGATTCTGCATACATCTCATGCATTTCATTCACATATGATGAATGCTGGTGCAGAACAGTTTAGAATTGCATTAAGAAAGGTTAAATTTAAGGAACCAAGTATACCTTATATATCTAATGTGACGGGGGACTGGATAAAAAAAGAAGATGTCATGGATACTGAATATTGGGTTAGTCATCTGGTTAAAACGGTTAGAATACGTGAGGGAGCTGAAAAATTTATTTACAGCAAAGAGAGATGTTTCTTTGAAGTGGGACCTGGAAACACATTGACAATTTTTATGAGAAATAATCTCTATGGAGTAAATAATGCTTTGTTTTTTGATACTATAAATAATGCAAAGAACGCGGGAAATGATATGGCATATTTACTAAATACATTAGGTAAAGCATGGTTACATGGAATGAGTTTTAATGTTGATAGATTATTTAAAGAGGACAATTTAAAAAGAATATCTATTCCGACATATCCATTTGAAAGAGAATCGTATTGGGTTGGTGAAGTGGTAACAAATCAAACTGAAGATACAAAAGTTCAACAAGAACATGAGGCAAATGATGGTGATAAATTGCTTAATAATCGAATAAACTCTTTATCCCAATATGTTGCGCCAGATAATGAATTGGAAAAAACTCTTGCAAACATTCTTGAAGGAATAATGGGAATACATCCTATCGGGGTGACAGATGATTTTTTTGAGTTAGGAGGGCATTCTCTCATTGCATCACAGGTTATAGCAAGAATATGGGAAAATTTTGGTCTTGAATTGAATATGACTCAGTTTATGGATAGACCGACAGTCAGGCAGGTTGCTGATTTAATTTATGAAGAATTAACAAAAGAAGAGGAGTAAGTACGATTTAGTGCTTTGATTTAAAAAATATGTGATGGGGGGAAGGATAATGGATTTGAGTGATATTATTTCCCAAGTAATTGGGATTGGAAAGGAAGAAATAACAGAAGAAACTTGTCCGGCAACAAATGGAAGCTGGACAAGTATGAAGCATATTGCATTAATTTCGGCAGTACAAACGACTTATAAGGTCAAATTTTCATTAAATGAGGTTAAGCAGTTGCGTAATGTGGGTGCATTTTTGGAAATTCTCAGAAAAAAGGGAGTATCAAATATTAAAATATGAAGGAGTAATTGGTGTGTTTGTTTTAACACATCATTAGACTATATTATGAGCAAAAGTGTATTGTTTTATTTTCCTTATGCAGGTGCTTCCAGTATGACGTTTAACCGTTGGACAAAGGTTTTTGCGCCGGAGGTTGATTTTATTCCAATTGATTATGCTGGACATGGAAAGCGTAGAAATGAGAAGTTCTATTTATCGATGGAAGAAGCCTGTTATGATATTTATGAAATACTAAAAAATAATGTTGGCAGATATGAAAATTATTATTTGGGCGGGCATTGTATTGGTTCAGTTATTGCTTTTGAAATATACGATCTGATAAGGAGTTGTAATGAGTTTAAATTGCCGGAAGCAATTTTTGTTTCGGGGCAAGCTGCACCGAATTTAAAAAATATTGAACAACTCAGTGTTATGGATAATCGTGAACTTTTATCGTATTTATATACTAATGGAGCTATTGACAGTAGTATGATGGATGAAGAGATTTTTGAATATGTAGAAAATTTTGTATTGGCACCCATTAAGGCAGATTCATTGCTTGGTGAAAATTATGTTTTTAAACCCAAAAAGAATTTAATCCAAAGTAGTCTTCATGTAATGTACGGTATAGAGGATGCGTTTTACTCGGCCGAAGAATTTTTTGAGTGGGGCAGATTTTCTGAAAAAGCAGTCAAGTTTTATGCTTTTGAAGGGGGACACTATTTTATTAATGAGAAATGGAAAGAGTATACCGAAGAAATCAAGAATCTAATTATTGAGATTGAAAAAAATGATGTTAAAGGGCTTGAGGACAGATGAGATTAGCAAATGATATATTTGAGTATGCAAAAAGCATTGATAAGAACGACTTTTCAGAAATATTGAAATGTGCGCGTAAACTATCAAAAATTGAAAGTTCCGAAAATGCCAATGTGCGGATTGCTGTTATCGGGACATACACTTTGCAATTTTTTACATCAGCACTGAGGGTTATGCTTTATCGTGAAAAAATAAGTTATTGTATATATGAAGGCCATTTCAATGGGATAAATATGGATACAATGGATTATGAATCTGATTTATATAGATTCTGCCCGGATATTGTTATTATTATTACGGATTATAGAGCATTTGAGATATTTCCTGAGATACTTTCTGAAGATAAAGATGTAGATGAATGGGTTGATAAGTGGATGATGTATTATAAATCCATATGGCAGCATATTTCCAACAAATTACCTGGATGTCACATTTTTCAGTCCAACATTGTGCTTCCTGTAGAGAGAGTTATCGGAAATCTGGAATGTAATTATTATTTTTCTAAAAGATCCTGTCTTATGCTACTGAATATGCAGCTTATGAGACAAAGATATAATTATGTTACAATAGTTGATTTAGAGTATGTTGCGTCGTTTATCGGGAAAGAGAACTGGTTTGATAATGCTTCTTATATGGTGAATAAGTCAGGTTTTGCACTGGAGTATATTGGAATAGTGGGAGATATTTTTGCCTGTCAGATTGTTGCTTTGAAGGGAAAAATCACTAAATGTCTTGTGCTGGATTTGGATAATACTTTGTGGGGAGGAATAGTAGGTGAAGATGGATATGAAGGCATTCAGTTGGATCCAAATACTGCTGTAGGAGAAGCGTTTCTTGCATTTCAGAGGTATGTTTACGAATTGAGAAGCAGAGGTGTTATTTTGGCAGTTTGTAGTAAGAATGACTATCAAATCGCTAAAGAAGTGTTTTTTAAAAATGAAAATATGTTATTGAAGTTTGATGATTTTGCATCTTTCATTGCAAATTGGGAGAACAAAGCAGAAAATCTAAAGCAGATATCTGCAGAACTAAATATTGGAACTGACAGCTTCGTTTTTTTTGATGATAATCCTGCAGAAAGAGAAATTGTTAGAATGTGTTTGCCAGAGGTTAAAGTTATTGATGTACCCGAAGACCCGGCAGAATATGTCAAGGCATTGGAATTGGCAGTTCCTTTTGAGTGGTTGCAGATAACAAAAGAAGATTTGCAACGTAATTATTCTTATCAAAATAATGTAAAAAGAACTGAGCTTAGGAATTCGAGCAATGATTACAATAAATATTTGAGTTCTCTTGAAATGCAGGCATCAGTTTATGAAATGCATGATAGTAATATAGAAAGATTTACACAGTTAATTAATAAATCCAATCAATTTAACTTGAGAACTCAAAGATATACTGAGTCGGATATTACAAACATGTATCAGAACCCGAAGAATAAACTTCTGGCTGTTAAGCTCAGTGACAGATTTGGAAATTATGGACTTATTTCATGTGTTATATTAAAAAGTATGGGTAACCATTTATTTATTGATACATGGGTTATGAGTTGCAGAGTACTAAAAAGAGGAGTTGAATATCTTACATTTCGACATATTTTAGACGTAGCAAAAGAGTTGGGATGTAACAATATAATTGGTGAGTATATCCAAACAAAGAAGAATGCACTTGTAATGAATTTCTATAAGGACATGGGTTTTGAGAAGTGTGAAATAAACCAGTTAAAGACTGAGGATAGTGCAAAACAATATATATATGATATAACAAAACCGTTTGAAAAGGTTACTTTTTTTAAAGTATAGAAAGGATGGGGGATATGGATATAAAAGGGATGTTGCAAGAGATTTTTAGGGATGTTTTTGATGATGACGAAATTATAATAGGGGAAAATATGAATTCAAATGATATAGAAGATTGGGATTCATTGGCCCATATTCAGCTAATAGTTAAAACAGAAAAAACATTTGGGATTAAGTTTACAACGGTTGAAGTAAACTCCCTTGAAAACGTTGGAGGGTTCATAAAATTGATAGAAGGAAAGG
>CAYXPB010000091.1:13221-17134 GCA_964466645.1 uncultured Acetivibrio sp.
GACATTAGTATAGGATGTCAAGCGGATTTTGAAGTTGTTGTAACTGAGGAGATGATGAATAGCTTTTTGGATATATCCGGTGATACAAATCCTCTTCATACAGATCTGAATTATGCAAAGAGTAATGGTTTTGATAATAAGGTGGTTTATGGAATGATGGAAGTAGCTTTTTATTCTAGACTTGTTGGAGTATATCTTCCTGGGAAATACTGTATTTTACAAAGTGTTAATGCCTCATTTCATTATCCGGTTTTTCCGGGGGATAGGTTATTTGTATCAGGTAAGGTCACAGAAAAATATAATGCTGTACGAAGCTTAGAGATTTCAGCTATAATTGTTAACCAGTCGGGCAAAAAAGCAAGTAAAGCAAAAATCATGGTGGGCTGTTTACGTTAATATCATAGTAAGAAGAGTTCGAAATAGATAATTTTGGAAAGATATAAGGATAAGGGAGAAAGACTAGTGGATAATAATAAAATTTATTTAATATTAGGTGCTTCATCAGATATTGGATGCGAATTAATACATCAATTGAATCAAGATTGCAGTGATGCTGTTTTTTTAGCACATTACCGAACTTGTGATAGCAATATTAAAAAAAATACACCTATCAATGGTAATAAAATTGTATCTATTAAGGCGGATTTGTCGATTGGTTCAGATATAATCTCTCTGATAAAGGATGTTGATAGAGAATATGGTGCACCGACACATATTGTTCATTTACCGGCAAGCGAATTTGAATATACGAGAGTTAAAGATATGGATTGGGACAAATTCTGCATAGATTTGTATATACAGGTATTTTCACTTATTGAGATACTGAAGGCTTTTATACCGATTATGGTTAAAAGAAAAAGCTACAATAAAATAGTAATGATGCTATCTTCATATACAATATCATCACCGCCAAAATTTACAATGAGTTATACAATGGTTAAGCACACATTACTGGGGCTAATGAAATCTCTGGCATCAGATTATAATGGCAAGAAAATTAATATCAATGCTATATCTCCTTCAATGATAGAAACTAAATTTCTTGACAATGTAGACAGTAGAATTATTGAAATGAATGCTAAAAACAGTGTTGGAAATACTAATGCCAGAGTTTCGGATGTTGTTCCCGCTGTTAAATTCTTGCTCTCTGAAGACAGTAATTATATTAATGGTATCAATTTAAACATTAGCAATGGAAATGTAATATAATGATTAAAGCATAAGAATTTATAAAAATCAAATAAAGAAGCATATTCTGGTTATAAAAAATACACTCAACACCTTATTGAATTTGGTAATCAGTATATGACTCTGTAGAGGGTATAAGAAAATGCACCCCCTCGGGTGCGACTACTATTTATGAGAACGTTACATAAACGTATAATATAAATATCTGAAAATTAATTTGATATGATTTGGGGAGATTTAATGTGAATTATTATGAAATACTAAGAGTTTACCCTGGTGCTTCCAAGAAAATAATCAAAGATGCTTACAGGGCATTAGCCAAGAAGTATCATCCAGATCTTTTTGAAAGTGAAGGCGAAAAACAGTGGGCTGAAGAAAAGATGAAAGATATAAACGAAGCTTATGAAGTACTAATGGATAATAATAAGCGTATGCTGTACGAAAGAAATCAGGTAATTACAAATGAAGTAAAGCCAAATACATTCCATATTGACAAGGAAAGGACTATTTTCAATAGCCCTTATTTATATATTATTTACACTAATTTTTGAAGGAAGTTATGTAATATATACAATTATATATTTGGTGTTCCCGATGGCTGCAATTTGGATCAGCGATGAACTTGGTGCCTATACAGGTCCATTTGGGAGGGACTATATTGATACTGAAAGCCCAGGTTGCATGGTTAAAATTGTTGGATGGATATTGCTGGTAGGACTGCCTTCGTTTTCTGTTATTTATCAGGCAATTTGCGCAAAAAATATTGAATAGTAGAGATGAACAATTTCAAAAGAACAAAATTTTGCTTTTTATATTTTCAAGTTCCTTCCTATTGCTTTGCCTTTTACCAAATGGAATATCAATATCAATCTGTCTTTCTAATGCTAAGGGAGGACCTTTAAACATATAAATACTATCTGCTAAGTATAAAGATTCTTCCACATCATGAGTGATTAAAAAAACAAGCTTATTTGCCATATTATTTCCAATATAATTCATAACCTCTTTTTTTATTTCTAAATGCAGCCCCTTAAAAGGTTCATCCATTATAAGAATATCACCCCCATAAGCAAAAGGTAAGCGTCAAAGAATTAATGTATATAAATAATAAAAAATCGTCTTTAAAATAGAAGTATCAAATTTGATAGGAGGTTTTTTAATTGAAACAAATAGAAACCACTGAGTATTGGAAGGATATTCTGGAAAAGTTCTCTAGACATGAGGGGACAATAATTAGTTTTTGTAAAGAGCATGATGTGAATGTTCATAGATTATATAATCAAAGAATGAAATTAAAAAATAAGAACAAAACAAAATTTCATGCTATTGATTTAAATAATATTTCTGATAAGGAAAACAAGTTGCCTTGTGTTAAGAGTATTACCCCATCTACTGAAATAAGAATAGAAATTGGTAAAGCTAAAATATATGTTTAGTGTATAATAAAAATACCGAAAGTGTTCTGAAGTAAAATCCAGAAAGTTGCAGGCGGAAATTCCATAGTATTGCAAAAAACCATTGCAGGCATTACCCAAAACCTATATCCTTAATTCTGACTAAAGATTAAGGAGGAAAGGAGAATGCTTACAATGGATCATATACATGATATCAGATTTAGGTTCTTCGAGAAAGGGGAGAATATTTCCCAAATAGCTAATGCGTTGCATCTAGATTGGAAGACGGTACAGAAATATGTTGATAAGACAGATTTTAATTTACCCGATCCGAAACCAGCTTCAGAAAAAAAAATGCACCCGAAGCTGGACCCATACAAGCCTACTATAGACCGTTGGCTTGAAGAGGACAAGCAGGTGCCTCGTAAACAACGACATACTGCAAGGCGAGTATACAATAGGTTAACAAAGGAGGTTGAAGGTTTTGATTGTTCATATAGAACAGTGGCATACTACTATAAGCATAAACACAAGGAACTGTTTAGCGGTTCAAAGGATGGTTTTTTACCATTAGAACATCATCCAGGAGAAAGCCAAGCCGATTTTGGTGCTGCAGAATTTTATGAGAATGGCATGAAATTTACAGGTAAATATCTTGAGCTTTCATTTCCACAGAGTAATAAGGGTTATATGCAACTAAACTATGGTGAAAACATGGAATGTCTCTTAGAGGGCCTTGATGCTATCTTTCGTCATATGGGATGTGTTCCAAATGAAATATGGTTTGATAATACAAAAACCATCGTTACAAAAATCATTCGTGGTGGTGGACGTGAAACTACAGATCGATTTAATCGTTTTCGAGAGCATTATCGTTTTAAAGCTATATTTACAAACGCAAATGCGGGTCACGAAAAAGGGAACGTTGAAAACAAGGTTGGATATCAGAGAAGAAACTTCCTTGTTCCTGTACCACGTTTCATATCACTTATTGATTTTAACCGTCAACTTTTGGATAAGTGTGAAGAAGATGCAGACAGAGAACACTATCGCCATAATGAAACCATCGAAGAGCTATTTGCTTTAGACCTCAAACATTGTCATCCACTTCCTAAAATACCTTTTGATTTAAGTGGAAGAGCAACTGCAAGGACCAATAAATGGGGTAGATTTTATTTAAATAAAGGAATGCATGAGTACTCCGTATCACCAAAGTATGTAAACACCGTAGTGAATCTTAAAATAACATCTTCCCTTATCATAGTAATGGATGAGAATTACCGTGAGATTGTCAGACATAGACGCCTTTATGGGAATACAAAACAACAATG
>CAYXPB010000092.1:0-16901 GCA_964466645.1 uncultured Acetivibrio sp.
CCTTTGGTCATGTTGCTGGAGATAACATTTTAAGAAAACTAGCAAAAATACTGGTAGCATCAGTTAGAGACGTTGACATTGTTGCTAGATACGGTGGAGAGGAATTTATTGTTGTATGCCCTAACACTTCCATCGGTGGAACTGCAATACTTGCCGAGAGAATACGGGAAAACGTGCAAAATACAATATTCCACTCAGGTAGCTTTGATATTAAATTGACCATTAGTTTAGGATTAAGTAGTATGTCTTCATCTTCTCTAGTGGGGGGTGAGATTAATTCATCTAAACTGATTGAAGAGGCGGATTTGGCTTTGTATAAGGCAAAGGCTTCAGGACGTAACAGAGTTGCTGTACATACTAATGAATTAGGTGCGATTTGTATTGATGATAGCATAAAGTATAAGCGGTTGTTTACAGAGCTTGCGGATACAAAAGATAAGTTTACTCATTGATGTCTATTTGCTGCAAGTTTAAACAATCGTACTAACTACCCATAATGACTTTTTATCATTATGGGTAGTTTCCTAATTAACTCCAGATGATATTCTTCTCGATATTGATTCTACACTTAATTGGTCATGTTAGAACTTCATATTGGAGCAATTATTTAAAATTACATTTCTTCAATTCGGACTTCTCTAATCAATTTATACACTTCATCCCTGTTTACAATACCAATCTCTGCATATTGTGCATTATTGGCACCACAAGCAGAACCAAGTCTTAATGCCTCTTCCACTTCAAGCCCTTTCGACAATGCCACTGCAAAACCTGCAACCATTGAATCGCCAGACCCTATGGTGTTTGCCACTTCAACAAATGGCGCATAAGCCCTAAAGCTTCTATCCTTCGTTACCACTAGTGCACCTTTCTCACCTAATGAAGCAACAACAATTGCTACGCCCTCTCTTTGGATAGATTTACAGGCTTCTAACACATGAGAAATATCCTTTAATTCTCTATTGACAAGACTTTCAAGTTCCCTTAAATTTGGTTTTATCAAATACGGCTTTGCCTCAATACCCTGTTTTAAAACATCTCCACTAGCATCTAGAATAACTTTTACATCATACTTTTTTGCTTCAATAATAAGTAGCTTGTATATATCATTTCCAATACCTGCAGGAAGCCCACCCGAACAGACAACAACTTTGGTATTTTTAAGTGCTCTTCTATATATTGAAATTAAATTTCCCATATTCTCTTCTGTTATCAAAGGTCCTGTTTCTAGTACTTCTGTCTCTGTTCCATTTATTTTATCAATAATATTGTTATTTGTTCTAGACTCACCTTCAACTTCAATAAACTCTGTAATAGCACCAAGTTTTTTCAACTGTTCAACCAACCACTCCCCAGTATGACCACCTTTAAATCCGATGGATAAAACATTTTCACCTAACGCTCTTATAACTCGTGAAACATTTATACCTTTACCTCCCGCCGACTTTATTGTATCTCTTACACGGAACAAACCACCGGCCTGAAAATTATCTGCAAAATATATCTTGTCTACCGCAGGATTTAAAACCACAGTTGTAATCATAATAATCTCCAAAAAACTATATTTTCTTCAATTATACCATAGCCCGATATAGTCGCAAGAATTCTCTTCTGTGATTCAACAGTTTGTCTTTTTGAAGAAAGCAATTCACTTTCTTTAGAAATAGAAAAACCTCTATCAGTGGTGTATTACAATAACCTCGTTTATCTATAATACCTCAAAGTGCCCCTCATTTATCCATCTAATATTTTCAAATTCCTTTAATTTATTCGATAGATTAAATAGAGCATTATCCTTATTCTTTGCCTCAATCATCACATCAAAATCTCTATCAAGCTTTTTAGCTGTTATCAAAAAACTATAAAACTCCTCTGGCTCAATATCGTCAGCATGGCTTCTAAACTCTTTTTGGCTCTTTGGACTTGAAAAATGAACCTTTGGAACAAAATATTCATCTTTCCAAGTTTCAAATACATCACTTAGTATATCTTCTAGATTTTCTCTCTCATTTGCACAATTGTGATGATGCACATCTAAAACCATTGGAACTCTAAGTTCCTTACATATTCCTAAAACATCTTTTGCTGTATACGCCTTGTCATCATTCTCCAATATAAGCCTCCTTCTTATTCTATCTGGAAGCTTTACAAAGTTTTCTTTAAATCTTTCTATAGACAATTCCTTGTTCTTATATACGCCGCCTATATGCATAACAAGCTTGTACTTATAATCTTCAAGGCCCATAGCTTCAAATAATTTAACATGGTAATCAAGGTCTCTTAAAGAGTTGTCAAAGACTTTATCAGTAGATGAGTTTATAAGGGTGTAATGATCAGGATGAGCACTTATGCGAAAATTGTTTTCTTTTACAAATTGCCCTATTTCTATATATTCATCCATAAAGTCACCTATATAATCCCACTCTTTTGTTATTGGGTGGGTTGCAAGGGGAACAAGCTTAGAGGTCAATCTATAAATATCAATGTTATAGGCTTTGCTATACCGAAGTATCCTTAAAGTATTATTTAGATTTTCCCTTGTTATTTCTCTAAGTCTGTGTAATTTACCCTCTTCACTTGCCAGCTTCGAAAACGTCTTAACCGTAATAGTACCGGAAGGTGAACAATTTTCCAAATTTAGAGTCATTGCAACATAACCAAGTCTTACAAGCATACAACATTCCCCATTGCATTATATTATAGTGTTATTGTATCCATATAAATTAAAAAATATTTAAAGCAAGAATTTAAAAATCTCAGTTTCCTACTATAGAGTTTTGGTCGTCATAAAAAGTTCCATTCACAGTTACTTCGATTACATCAAAGTTATATATACCTTTTAGAGTTCCAAGGTTTTTATAGGCATTATCCGAATTTGATAATGGAATATCACCTATCCATGCTGCAACAGTGTAGTTACCGTCAGGCATGTTAATATAGGTGTAGACTTTTCTGTTCTCTGGATTAATTTTAATAGATACTGTTGTTTTTTCAGTTACTCTGAAAATTTTCTGTCCGTATTTAATGTATTCCCTGTATTTATACTTTTCACTACTTTCAAATGTACCAGACCCTTGATATCCCTCAAGTATTTCTTTCAGGAATTCATGGGTAAATTCACCGCTTTTCTCGCTATGCTTTATTTCCTCGTCATCTTTAGTATAGTCTAATTTTTCAACCGTCAACATCTTCACTCCGTCAACCCCTGTAGGGTCCTTTGCTGTCAATGCTGCTGACCGTCTTTCATAGCTTTTTCCGCTTTTATATATGGGTTCGTTTTGTAAATTTACGGGTTCCTTATTGCTATTTACATACATCATATCAGACTCATAGCGGAAGGAATCTGTAACAGCCTGTACAAGATCTTTATGATCTTTAGTTTCGTCCCGTGTTGTCTTATATGTAACCGTCTCAACCGTAAATGTATACGTGCCTGTAGGTGGAAATTTGGTGATAGTGCTCATGGAACAGTAGTTGCTCAAGGTGTTCTACTGAGTTGTCCAAATGCAACAATTTTTGCTTATGATACACATACAGAAGGCAGCAATACTTCCAGATATACAATCCCTAACACAGAGTCTGTAGATTATGATAAAATGTTTGAAGACATTACAAACCGTGCTATTGCAGATGACATAGATATTATTGTTATCAGTACAGCCCTTGGGCGTGTAAATAATTACTCTAAAACTTTGAATGCACTACAAAATTTTGACGGACTTGTTTTCAAATCAGCAGGAAATGACGGAGTTCTAATTGATACAAATAATAAAGATGAAGTTATGTCTTTTTGGTATGAAAACGGTCAATATGATAATATCGTAATTGTTGGTGGTTATGATTCTTATAATATGAACCGCACATCCTACAATTATAGTCCCAATCATGTTGCAATTGCGGGATGTGAAGATATGGTTGGGTATTCACCAATTACACAATCCATACAATCTATAACTGGCACTTCATTCGCTACCCCTATTGTTGCAGGTACTGCTGCCTTACTTGGGAATTTATATTAGCCAATTAATTTTGGTCATACCATGGTATAACCGCAAGAATTTAGAATTAAAATCATTGAATTCAGAATTCAGAATAATAAATTTTTCATTATTCTGAGTTCTAAATTTTCTATAGGTGTTTTTTAAGTTTGGCTCTGTATTTTATATATTTTATTTGCTGATATGAACTAATAAATTAGGCTGAATTTGCAGTTATTTTAAAATTTTTTAACTATAAATTGACCATACGCTTTATTGAGTTTTAAAGCTACTCTATTGAGGTCATTAACATATCCATTACGGTAAAAAAATAACAACGCTTCATTTAGACAAAATATAGACTTCTCAATATTGGCATCTTCATTACTGATGACAGAAAATTCATAATAAATCTCTGCTATTTCTTCATTAAGTTGTGCATTATCTAATTTATATTTTTCTTTTGAAAATATCATTAAACTATCTTTATAAAATGCCCCTGCCGATTTCAAATTCTCAACTTTGCGATCTATACTAAATTTTCTCTTGTACACTCCACCTAAAGCTTTACTAACTTTTGAATAGCTTTCAGGAAAACTTTCAACACTCCATACTTCCATTGCTTCCTTATAAGCTTCTATAGCTTCATCGAGTCTAATTTCATCACCTTGCATATCCCATAAATGCACATAACAATTTCCTATATCATAATGTATAAGAGCATAGGTAGCCGATTCTTTTTCTAATTTATGTAACTTTAGTGCTTCTATATAGAAAGAAATAGACTTTAATATATTTTCAGACGCCAATTCTTTCATATTAGCTGTTTTTTGGGTCAAACCCAAATTGTAAAATATTAAGGCCTTTCCAAGTATTGATATGTTTTCTTTATAATCAACTGCTTCATTTAATATCTCTAAGGATCTATCAAGCTTTTTTCTATCGTTAGTCATTTCAAACGAAGCCCTGTATAACTTTCCAAGATTGTTTAGTGAAGAAATATAACTATCTAAAAAATCCCCAGCTTTTAAGAGCTCAAGTGCTTTTTCGCAATATTTTATTGCATAACTTACATTTATGCTGGTGTCTTTTGTTTCAGAAAGTAATCCATAAGCATTTCCCATATTAATCAAAACATGTACATATAAGTCCTGATTTTCGTCAGGACTTATATTATTGAGTATATCCTTATATTTTTTAATAGCCTCTTCCAACTTATTTTTGCTCAAAAGTCTGTCAGCATAACTTAACATATCGTAAATTGTATCTTTGGTGTATGCCTCAAAAACATTTATTATAATGCCCTTACCGGCTATAATTATATTCCCTTCGCCCTCGACGTATACACTTTTTTCATCATACCCAGACAAAATTATTAAATTTTCCTTATTGTTCCATCTTATTTGTACGCCAAATCTCTCAGCAATAAATTTGCTTTGTACATATATCTCTCCATCTATAATTTCAAAAGGCTTTTCAAGCATTATTTTTTCTTCATCAATACTTACCACTGAAGCAGCAACATCAATACAAATAGTACTATCATTCTTTGTGAAGATAAGCCCGTTTTTTGTACTATCATCTTTCTGACTCCAACCAATAAACTCTAATGCCTTAACTATTGAAACATATACGGTATTATTTATTTTAATTTGAGGAACACCTATCACTCGGTTATCATTGTTTATTATTACTTTCTTGTCTTGTGCATAAAGTTTCAATGTAGTCACTTCAAAAGTTAATGCAGTTATAAGCATTACAATCAAAAATTTTAGTATAAACTTTTTCATAGAATCACCTTAAAACAGCTTTCTTCTCGCTTATCTCCTTATAAATAATAGGATAATTTTCTTCGTCATATATCTTCAGAGCTTCCTCATAGTTTTTTATGGCTTTTATTGTATTTTCTTTTTTATGTTCTATATCTGATAGTTTTGCATACACATCTCCTAAGTGGTGGCAAAATTCAGCATAGTACAAAGGATATTCCGCATTAGAGTACCTTTCAAGGTGCTCTTTGGATAATTCTAAAGCTGTATTAATATTATCCTCTTTGTTTTTAACATCTGAAAGCTCAATCAATACAGCTATCTTACTGCTAATTAAATCTTTATACAAATTTATCAAAGGATTATTTCCGCTTTTTAGTATATTTAGTGCTTCCTCGTAACACTCTAATGCCTTAAAAAGATTATTTTCCTTATCACTAATTTTCGCAAGCTTTAAATGTATGTCACCAGAATTCTTTTTTAACAATAAATCATGCTCAGAAATGTCCTTGTTGCTTATATACTCTGTAACTTGCATATTCGCATCCATCGCTTGCTTATTTGCATCTATCGCTTTCTTAAAAACAGTTTCATCTTTACTAAGTTCATAAAGTTTTAAATACGCACTAGACTTTATATATTGTATACGCCCAAAAAGTGTAGTGTCATCCTTTGAAGCAATCAAGGCTGAAGCTTTATCAGATAATTCTATAGCCTTATTGGCATTTTCCTCTTTATCAAACACAGAGGACATATCAAGATAATTTTCAGCTATATCAAGCTGAACCCATGCAAGTCTTTCCGCTTCATTCTTGTCAATAAATTTTAATGCTTTTTCATAGTTTTCTATGGCCTTCAATGAGTTCTCCTTTGTATCTTCCAACTTAGCTTTAAGCGAATTACAATCACCTATAAACCTCACAACATCAGCATAAATGAATTGAAAAGAGTTTTCACGAAAAACCTTTAACGAATTGTCATAAGACTTAAGAGCTAAATCCAAGTTTTTCTTTGGATCTTTTAGCATTGCCAGCCGATAATAAGTTGTTCCTAAAGATTTGTTTATATCGGCATAATAAACAGGATGTGTTTCAAACTTATAAATTTCCAAAGCTTTAGTGTAGCATTCTATCGCTTTACTAATATTACTTTCAGAATTCTCATTTCCGACTAAAATTCCATATGCAGAGCCCAAATGTGCACAAGCTTCCCCATAGTATAAAGGATACTTCTCCTTTTTAAAAACTTTTAGTGCATCCTCAAAAAATTCAATAGCTTTTATGCAATTAGTTTCTAGATCAACATACTCTGCTAAATTTGCATATACTCTTCCTTGATTTATCTTGAGCATTCCATAGTTAATTGGATACTGCGCAACAGTAAATACTTTAGAGCTATCTTCGAAAGCTTTAATAGCTTTATTTAAGTTTTCAACCCGGTTAGTATTTGCAACAACACCCACAAAATATGCAAAGCCCAAATTGTTATTGTTTACACCGTATTCATAGGGATACTCCTCTATTGTATATATCCTTAAAGCATCCTTTGTCGACATAACCGCATTATTTAAGTTTTCCTCATTAGGCATCATCATCAGAAATTGAAGGTATAAGGCCGCAATGCCAGTTTTAATTTTAGCATAACTTAAAGGCTCACTATCTTCAGTTATAATTTTTAAGGATTCGTTGTAAGAGTCTATACCTTTTTGAAGTACTTCACTATCTCCCGTTAATCTGAAAAGATAGGTATAAGCTTCAGCTTGATTGCTTTTTACAAAGGCATAATCTTTAGAATATTTTTCTTCGCTAAATACGTTTAATGCAAGCTCAAATGCTTCAAATGCTTTTATAAGTTTTTCTTTTGCATCGTTTCCCCTTGAAGACTTTATTAAGGTCATACCTTTAACATTTTGAAAGCTTGCATAGTAATACGGATGTTGATCTTTATTATAAAACAACAAAGCATCCTCTAGTGCATCAATTGCTTTTAAAGAATTACTATCCACATCTCTTACCAAGGACAGTAAGGAATATGCTACTCCAAGACCTTTTTGCACGTCAGCTTTTATTGACCTGTATTTATCCTCTTGATATTTTTCAAAAACTTCCTCATATATCGATATTGCCTTAATTAGGTTTTCTTCAAAATCTTGCATTGTAGATAGCTTTACATATGCACCTCCAAGGTTTACCATAACATAGGCATATTCTTCGGGATTTTTTGAACTAGAAACATTTCTTAGTATTTCTTCATATTTGTCAATTGCCCCATTTATGTTTAGGTTCTCATATAAATTATCCGCTTCAAGAATTTTTTCACTTACTTTGTCTGTACTATATAACCTTACAATATTAGCAATAATGTCTTCACCGACGGCTATAATATTATTATTGCCGCTAACTGCAAGACCATCGCTGTTTTTATTATTCACCAAAACGGCGTTTAGCTCCTTGTCCAACTCAACAAAAGCACCTAAAACCAATTCTATCAATTCTGAAGATGTGAAAATCCTTCCGTCAGTAATGATAATATCTTCTTTTACTTCTTTACCTTCAACAGTTATCTTTCCAGTATCAACAAAAAAAACAACTGTCTTTTCAGCTTTAGTGCATACAGCTGTCCTCTTCTCGTTATCCCAATTAACTTTATAGCCAAAAAGCTCAAAAAGCTCCCTCACAGGCATTAATAGCTTATTGTCTTCAACATAAGGTAGGGTATTAAATTTCACTTCTACATCATTAACTCGTAAACTTAAGTCTTGTGTACTTGCCATAGCCGTTAAAGGCAATGCTGCAATAAAAGTTGAAAAAATCACTGCTTTCAATACTTTGTTTTTCACTAATTGCTCCCCCTAAAATAAATTATTCTATATCTATCTATTACTCTGTATATTCTAACATCTTATCCTCTACAATAAAAGAATTATCCGAATGTTTTGCAAATGAAACGGTCCCTCATTAATCGTTTGAATTCTTTATGATATTTTTCTGAACATAAACTGAAAGAAACTTGATTATCCCATTAATTAACAGTTGTACAACGCTTATTTCCCAAGCTTTCTACAAAATATAGTCTCTTTATTATGACAATTTGCTATTTTTGTAGCCGTATTACCCTACATTGACAACAAAAATTTATAATGCTAGAATCCCCTCATACTGAAGTCGACAGAAGTATGCCAAAATATAAAACATATAATTCAATGGTGGTATTAATATCAAAATCAATAATAAACACACCAAATAAAAGGAGAATAATATATGATAAAAAATAAAGCAGTAAAACTGTTAGCATTTTCATTCATACTGATGTCATTAAGTATGCCAAATTTAGTAACCCATGATTTATCAAGAGTTACTACCGTTAATGCAGCACTCATAACTCGTGAAGATAGCCTCGGAAATAAATATTTACTTAATACATCAGAACAAGTGGCTACGCTTATTACAAGTAATTCAATGAGCAAAACTCAAGTAACTATAAATGATGTAGTCTCATTCGATGGCATAACATATAAAATAACAACAATAGAACCCTACGCTTTTGAAAGCAAAAAGTTCTCTAGACTTATTATTGGCTCTAATGTAGAAAAAATCTGTTCTAACGCTTTTAATAATTGCACAAATTTGAAAACTATTATTTTTAAATATCCCAATTCCTCAAGATTTGTTGAAAATTTTGCTTTTATGGGCTGCCCTGCTCAAAACGTACTATTCACTAATGAATATGGCGAAATATTCAAAGCCTCCGATTTTGGCACAAATATAGATTATATAACAGAACAAAAATACGAAGTACTAAAGACCTATATTAAAGAAACTTCAAACAACTATATGAGCACCTATATTTCTGAAAAATCTTTTGATTTTAATTATTATAAAGAAAATAGATTCCCAAGAGTAATAATAGATAACAACACAAGAAATATTCTAGATGATCATTTCTACCACAAAATGGCCCATAATATATATTCAGATCCACTAATTCAATCGAGCACAAATAAGTATGATACATTTTCTATAGATTTTAGAGGTGTTAAAACTCCACCAAATACATACTGGGCATTATGCACCTTTAGAATGGACCTTTCTACTTTTGGTAAAAACGCTACCGGAGGTGGAGCATATGCAGGACTACAAAATACACCTTTTGGTAGAAAAGCCATTATGTCATTTTGGGAGATAGAATATAAAGAAAATGGTATTGAAAAAAAACATAGAGCACAAAGAGTTTATCCAAAAGGTACTGAAAGTAATTTCGGAGGTGAAGGAGAAGGCAACAACTTTATCACAGATTACGAATGGGAAGACAACAAATGGTATAGAATGGTTTTGCGCTCATGGAATGATGCTCAAACAAAAAACACAATGGTAGGTCAGTGGATAAAAGATGTCGAAAAAAACCAATGGAAACTTATAAGTTATTTTGATATGGGATTTAAAGGCTCCTCAATAATGGGTAGTTTAAGTCAGTTTCAAGAAAACTATTCTGATGGCTATTCAGATCTAGAAAGAGAGTTCAATATAAAAAATATGTATTGCAAAGGAGTCAATTCAAACAACTGGCTATCATTGAAAAGTTCATTCTTAAGCTCAAGTACAATTATTACTGATGACACTTCAAAAAAAGGCAAATGGGATTTTGGTGCTGCTTATAATTATTTCTGGGGAAAAGCCGGCGGACGTGTTACTAACCAATTTGCGTACAACGAGAAACCGAACAGATTACTATTTGAAATAGCCCAAAGTGCAACACCTACTTATGATACACTATATTTAAAAGATAACAAAATAAACATAAACGAAGAAAACAACAAAATACTTTTAAACTGGGATTACGAAGCAAATAGCTCTCCACAATTTAGCTACAAAGTTACTATATTCAGAAGCAATTTCTACTACTCTAGCACTACTTTTACAAAACCAGAAGCAAGATCTCATGAAATATCAGGTTTAAGCTCTGGAAAATATAATATAACCATAACAATTACTGATATATTTGGACAGTCAATTACAAAAACTTATACTGTTGATAAAAAATAAATATAAAAACATAGAGCCGGTCACAGCAATATAACAAATTGCCGTGATCTGCTTTTTATGTTAAAACCTAATTCCAGCCACTACCTAGGTTTGGATGGGGGCATTAAAGGCGGAGGAATTCATTAGCGTTAAGACCCTAGAGTTGGCATGCGAAGTGAGCTTAGAAATTCCACGATTACGAACAAGGATGTTCGTAAAGCGTCCCCATATACAAGGATGTTATGTAGAACGCGTTTCGTGGAATTTCTTTGCGAACGAGCATTGCCAACTCTTGGGTTAGCGTTGAATTCTGTAGCCTTTCATGCCCACAGCCAAACCGGACTATCCGGCAAGTACTTATAATATTAGACTGGAAATACTGCTTCATTTGCTCATCATAATCGTTAGAAAGCATATCTGAAGTAAAAGAGGCGAAAGCAGAGGCATTCAGCGTCCTGGAGTTTCTATTCTCTTGCTTTAAGACTTTCTGCCATATTTATATTAAGTGTCTTATTTCTGGTGAAAAACAGAGTAGTATAATAAACTGCTAGAATAAACACCAAGGAAATCAATGCCTGCCACCAGGCAAGACTTGTGGTAAAATTATAAAACATTGTTTTAGTCAGGAGATCAAGAAATACCTGTATAAGCCAAATTGTAACAGGAACAGCCAGGAAAAAACCTACCCAAACAAGCATAGATGTTGAATTAATCAGCAGCCTCGAAATTTCCCTGTTGCGATATCCCATTACCTTTAACATCGATATGTTTTTTCGGTTTTCCTCAATCAGCATAACTGTAACGATATACACAATAATGATTCCAATTACCGCAGCAAAGCCGGCAAGAAGATATAATAATGCACTAAAAGAACTTATGGATGCTTCAAGTCCCGCTTTACTGTCATCAACCGTTAGAACCTTTTCAACAATGTTGTCATCAACGTCTAATAGTTTATCCGAGTAAAGTCCAACATAAGCAGTTTGGGGTACGTCCAGCATTTTATTAAGTTTCTTCATCGGCAAATAAACATACTCGCTGAATTTAATATTGCATATTTCATCAATGGTCAAATTATAGCTTTTCATATTTGAAACATTCTTGACTGTAATTGTATCTCCCTTTTCGAGTCTAAGCCGTTTTGCAACGCTCGAAGTAATTACTGTTTTATCAGCAGGAATAATCTCGCCATCTTTATTGCGAAGCCTCACAAACTTTGGATTTTCAGGCACACCGTTTATTTCAATGCCTATAGTTTCACCTTTTGACGTATATTCAAAACTAGAAATCATAAAGGGCTCGCCATCTGTTAAATTTTCTGTTTGAAGCTTATTGAATACATACTGGTAATCATAGCCAAACACAGCGTTAAAGTTGTTTTCAATAACAAAATTTACGCAACTGTAAAACAAAAATCCTGTCATCAAAAACATTGAAGCAGCTGTTATTCCCGCAAGCATTAAAAAGCTCCTCGGAATGTTTGTAAATATTTCTTTTAACTTAAAACGCAGTTTGAATGGACCCTTTTTGTGAGGAACAGCCTTTAAAAATATATTCCTTTTTTCTTTATCACCATTGGCTTTGAGTAGTGCTACAATATTGATTTTCAATGCTTTTTTGACAACCATCAGTGCCGACATTGCATTAAGAATCACAGGCAAAAGTATTACCAGTACAATATCATACCCTTGGACAGAAAACTGAGTCTTTGGGACATTGTATTCCACGGTTACTATATTCTGAAACGGCTCAATCAACAGTAAACCTACTCCTAAACCAATTATTGAACCAAACAGTGAAATCATCACCGGCAGGCAAAGATAGTGCTTTATTATCTCACGCTTCCGATACCCCATGGCTGTAAGTGTTCCGATATAGGTATATTCTTTTTTCAGCATACGTGACAAAACAACCGTCATTATAAGTGTGCTTATTATAAGCAGGAACAATGGTGCAATTATACTCGCAGCATAAGTGGCGGGTGCCTCACTGTCAAATCGTGTTATGCAAACGTTGCTGTCCCTTGAAACCCATTCCACCACATAATTTGACTTTGAAATCTCCCTACGGAAGTCATCCATATTGTCTTTTTGAAATATTGCACTGTAATTGGCTTTTACACTGCTCTTATCAAATTTATCAAAGGTCTGTTCACTCACCATACAGTATCCATATTTCTTCCCATCCGACATAAAATCGATATCGGATTTTAAAAGCGAAAGTGTGTCTGGAGTTGTAAAGGTACCGCAGATTGAATACTCTTTTCCCTCAATTTTAAGCTTATCACCAAAAGAAAGCTTCTGAGCAGAAAAGAAGTAATTATCCACCATAATATCCGTAATACCTACCATGTACTTCCCCTTAGACAGCAAAGGAAGATTGATTTTCTTAGCTTCAGGAATAATTTTAAGCTGTGCCTCTTTATACTTTGAATTTATGTATCTATTTTCCTGAATCATCACATCAAATTTGTCCTCAAGGTATTTTATTTTGCCTGAATCGATGGGTACAGCCAATTCAAAATTAACATCCTCCAGCTTTTGTTCAACACGGTTTCTAACAACCATATCCTGTGAACTTTCAGTTGCAGTTTTGAACGCAATATAGCATGCTGTAGACAATACAATTAAAACAATCATGCCTATATAAGATGACTTATTTTCTATGAAAACCCGCTTTATTCGCTTGTTCAATTTCATAATATCACCCCCCTACCACTTAATTCCGTCAACGGAGATGAGGTTCTGATTTATCTCATTTAAAAATATTTTTCCGTCACTGATTTTTACAGTTCTATTGCACATTTGAGCAATGGAGCTATTATGAGTAATAATCAAAATTGTTGTATTGTATTTTTCATTTACCTCTTTTAGTAATTTTAAAATATCGAGTGAGGATTTTAGGTCAAGGGCACCTGTTGGTTCATCACAGAGCATCAGCTTTGGATTTTTAACAATAGCTCTTGCAATTGCGACACGCTGTTGCTGACCACCCGAAAGCTCTACCGGATAACGTTTTTCTAGCTGAGCAATACCAAGCACTCCGAGTATTTCATCAATATTCAGAGGTGACTTGCATATATCTGCAACAACCTCCACGTTTTCGTACACAGTAAGATTTGGGATCAGATTATAGAACTGAAAAACAAAACCGATAAAGCTTCTTCTGTATTCTACAAGCTTTTGTGGCTTTAAAGCAGTGATTTCTTCACCTGCAACAACAATCCGTCCTCCGTCAGCTTCATCAATTCCGCCAATTATGTTCAGCAGAGTTGATTTTCCGCTTCCGGATGGTCCTAAAATAGTTACAAGTTCACCCTCTTCAATTGAAATGCTGGCATTGTCAACGGCGTTGATTGTTTCGCCGCCCGATCGATAGGTTTTCATGAGATTTTTGATGCTAATAAACGATTCTTTACGTTCCATAAAAGTTACCTCCTTAGCCTTAAATGGCTTAATTTTGATAGCTCTATGGCACTAAATTATCTCAGATGGTAGTCCTGTACGACATAAAAAAACACACCTCAGGACTACTACTGTCCCGTAGATGTGAATTACTCACCCACTGCCGCTATTTAAAGCAGCCCGGCACCATGAATTCGCATTCATCGCCTGATCAGATTGTACTGTAGATTAAATGCAGTGCAAAGAGATTGCCTTTAGCTTATCATAGTAATCAGCATTTGTCAATATATGCAAAAACGCAAAATTAATAACTTTATTCTTAGGCTAACCCTTTTGGTTACTTTTAAAAGTGCCAAAAGGGTATTTATTTAGTATTCATAAAGGTATAAAGTTAACATGTGGATATTTTCGGAAATTAACACACTTTTTTGATTGCAATTTTTAGAGGAGAACAAAATCATATTTCCATTAATATTGATACAAGAGTAATAATTCCTATATAGATTATAAAAGGATGTCGAAGTGTTCTTTCTTTTCCTAACACTCTTGTACTTTCTGACATAGCTGCTATAAAATAAAAAACACCAATTACAGGTATACAAAAACAAACTCCATTAATACTTGCTTTTTGTTTATTACTTCCCATTGCTAGAGGAAATGAAAAGAAGTATAAAAAATGGGCAGATACAATGATATACTATATAAAGGCAGAACAATTCAAAAAGGCATTGAAAAAGGTTGCAAGAAGTACTATAAGTGTGGATAAGGCTAACAAAACAGTGAATCTTGAAGGTTATCTCAAAAACAACATGGATAAGATGCATTATCTTGAATATAAAAACAAAAATTACTACATTGGTAGCGGGATGATAGAAAGTGGTAACAAGACCGTTGTTCAAAAGCGTATGAAGCAGGCTGGTATGAGGTGGAGTACTGATGGAGCTCAGTATATGGCGGTGTTAAGAGCTAAACATGAAAGTAATCGCTGGGAAGATGTTGAAAAGGTTATATTAAAGAAGTCAGAAGCAGCCTAAATGTAAATATATGGTTCACGATTAATTTATGCACCCAAATTCAACCAGAACACTTGACATTATATATATATATATATATATATATATATATATAATAATGGTTGCCTAGGCAAAATCAGTATAATATAAAACAAATACATTTGTGTCTGTAATTGGAATATATAAATGAAAAAGGAGAGAACTTATGATAAAAATAAAATCAAAATTTATTTTAAGTATTGTACTTTCGTTAAGTTTACTTTCGACAGGGTTTGTTGCTAATGCAAGAACCTTTAACGAACTTCTTGGCAGAAGTGGAGAAGACTCTATATATTTTCACTCAACAAAATTACTGTTCAATCAACAGTATCTTAATGGAATATGGGAAGGGTTGGGTGATGATGGTGTAGGATTATGGAAATATTGGGGTAGTCCAATAACAAATACGGAAGTTACATTTGGTAAGTCAAAAATTGATTTTGTAACTGGTCACAATCATGATTTTGATGCTGGATGCGTAGGCGAAACAAATATGTATGACATTGGTGGAACAAATTTGAACGGTGGAGACCTTGATGATTTTGATGGACGAGTAGTCTATGCCTCTATAATAATGAATCCAGAAACTGTTAAGGAATACAGTAAAACTGAAAAAAAAGCAATTTTAGCTCATGAAGTAGGTCATGCTTTAGGACTTTGGCATACTGCGTCTTCATCTACAGCATCTATTATGTCTGCAAAGTCTTCAAATACAGGATGGAAAACTTCTTGTCAAAAAGAAGACAAAAATGATATTAAAGAGTTATATTAGGAGGATTAATAGTTTATGAAAAAAATTATTGGAATTGTATCAGTTTGTGTTTGTGTATTTGCATTAGGCACAACAGCCTTATATTTCAAGGGTAATAAGAATGCACAAGTTTCAGAAAAATATATTGGTTCTGATGACTCTTTCTTAATAAAGGAAGAGATTGAAACTCTAGAACCATTACTTGAACGTACTGAACTAATTGTTAAAGGTCAAGCTTTAAATATTGGAGAAACTGTAAAAAAGACCAACTTAAAGAATAGTGAATTAAATGAAAAATATCAAAGTCAATTTGGCAAACCTCTAGCATCTACATTTACATATCTTGACTTCCAAATTGAAGAGGTTATAGATGGTGATATTTCTCTAAATAATTCGATTATTAAGATTCGACAACGTGGCGAAGCTGGTATCGATAAAGGGGAAACAAAACTAAAAAAAGACAAGAATCAACTTCTCTTGCTTGAAGAAGCCGAAGAAGGCGTTTATAGGATTGTTGGACTTGAGAACGGTGCATTTACTATAGAAAATGACGTTGTTGATACACACGGCAATGACAAATGTGTATCAGAATTTGACAAAAAGGGTGTTAAAAAGTTAGTAAATAAGCTTAAGAAAATAAAGAAAAAAGGATAACAACCACTTTCTCATGTTAATATTGACACGGCTTCAGATTTGTATTATATTGCATTTCTAATTAACTTAATATAATAATAATAAACTTTGTCAATCCATATATAAAAAATATCTCGATAATTCTTGCTATTATCGGGATATTTTTATTAGCCACAACTTTATCCTTTGAAAGCTTTCAAAACAAGCATGTAGGAATGCTCTTTGTAGGGTGAATACTCAAAATCCCCATAACACTCATATCTCTTAAACCCTACCCTTTGCACCATATCTATG
>CAYXPB010000093.1:0-16880 GCA_964466645.1 uncultured Acetivibrio sp.
TAATGAATCATTAATCTTCCACAACTCAATTTCCAAAAGAAAGAATCCGATATTTTCGTCTGTGTGCTGGTTTAACCATTCCACAGCTTGTTTATGTTCGTCTCTGGCTCTTCGTACAACCCAAACCACAACCTCCGCTCCTTTACCAGAAGCATAAGTTATTATTTTTCCTAGATGGTCATGATTAGTATCTTCTAGTTGATTTTCAATTATTATCTTTCTACCAGTACCTTCTTCAGTAGCATATAGATCTACACTAAAACCACCAACCGGAGACTCTAGCTCCTCAAGAACAATGTCGATACCTATTGAATCACTTAGAAGCGCCAGATTTTCTTCTTGTGATAACCACTTCGAAAAATCCAATGCTTCATGCGGCCAGATACTTCTTAAATCATCTATCTTTTCTATTTTACCTAATGTAGCCATACTAAATCCTCCTTGGTTATCACTTAAAAAACCTTAATATCAATGTATAATTCCATAATAATTCGTTTGCATTCATAGAGTGCTCAATATTAATTATTTCATTTTTAATTCCAGTGGTATTCTTTGTTTCCAGGTACTGTTTTAAATTGCTATATGACCTAATAATGTCTAATTGATTCAAGACTCCATTGTCTAAAACCTCATCAATTTTACTAATTAACCTAGCGTAAACATCTGGACTGTTTGTCTCACAATATAATAACGCCTTTTCGTGAGCTGTCTTCAATGCTAGTAGCGCATCATTTTTAGTATCGATTTGCATTTTTCTAATATAAATTAATATTGCTTCATAAAAGAAAAAGCAAAAAACACTGCGTTCTATCAACTGCCATAGCATATTTTCACACTCGAATGGAGAAATATAAGTAGTCAAAAATGCTATACCTATTGGTATAAACACAACTTCAATCAATCCAATAAGGCAATGCCATATTGTTTTTGTTTTAACATGAACTTTTTTTAGACTCATCAATTTATCTCCATTCAAGCGTGACTTGTACAATGCTTTTCTAATTACAACTTCCCACCAACGCCTTTAAACTTCTCTACAAATGCAGATATCTTTTGAAATGCAGTTTGCTTTTTAGTCAAATATTTAGGATTGAGTGGACTCATCTTTGGCAGGATCTCATTTAACTCCGTACCGTTTTCACTTGCATATTCTCTTTTTAACGAGGTAAGGATATAGCGTTTGGCAGCTTCTTTATTAAGTTCTTCTTCGTTAATCAGTTCCTCCGCTTCTCTTTTTTGTTCTTTTTGAGCAAAAGTAAAGAATGCATCAATGATACTTGCCTTATCTTGAATCTCATCTAAATCAGTTTGATTCATGAAATCTACAACCAGGCTTTCTTTTGCACGATTTCCAGTACTTGAACGAATAATACGACGAACTTCTTCAACTAATGTAGCTTTATCTTTTACAGCCTTATTTTTTTCAAAAATGAGTTCCAAAATATAATCAAGATTGATTTCTTGCGATTTTAGCAGATCAACTTCAAAGACAACATCATCCCAATCAATAGTTGAATCTTCCTTATCTTTTCCAGCTTTTTCACGACGAAGCCAATCACGAATATCATTATATGTAGAACGATAATCTTGAATAGCTCTTTCTTCTGGAATTTGAATATCCTGCATAGCTTTGATATCTTCATCGCTTACATAATGAGTTGCTTTGAATTCCTCTAGCGCTTTAGGATCTTCTATATCTATAGACTGTAGCGCTTTTAAATTAGTAAACTCATCGTAGTTTTGCAATACATTTTCAATACGTAAATATTCACCAAATAATTTAGCAAACTCTTTTTTATCCTTTTCAGTAACAATATTTTCAATATCAGGAAATCTTGCATTTAACTCTTTTACTACATCTACGTAACCACGACGGGCCTCACCAGTAGATATATCAGTAAAACCTTCCATATACTCTCTATAACTCTTTTCAAGTACAACATTTTTAGTGTTTTTATCACCAAAGAGTGTAATTGCATCAATCGTTGCTTGTTCTAAATCTCTAAAAGTAACGATATTACCAAAAGTTTTAGTTGAATCATAAATACGGTTCGTTCTTGAAAATGCTTGCATTAATCCATGGAATCGAAGATTTTTATCAACGAATAGGGTATTTAGCGTTGGTGCATCAAATCCCGTTAAGAACATACCCACTACAATTAATAGATCAATTTCTTGTTTTTTAACACGATTAGCAAGGTCTCGATAGTAATTTTGAAATTCTTTACTATCCACACCGAAGTTAGTTTTAAACATTTTATTGTAATTATTAATAGCTAAAGTAAGGAACTCTTTTGCGCTGCTGTCCATTGCTGTTGGCTCAAAAGTTTCATCGAGAATTTCACCAATAGCACTTTGCTCTTCATTTGCAGCAAAAGAGAATATTGTTGCTATTTTCAAAGGCTTATCACTATCTTTTTGCAAGTTACTTAAACATTCATAGTATAACTTTGCTGCATCAACACTGCTAACAGCAAACATTGCATTAAACCCTTTTGCACCGATATGAGAGCGATGTGTTTTTAACCTAAAGTTATTTATAATATACTGCGATACTTCTTTGATTCTTTCTGGGTGAAGAAGAGCTTCTTTTGTTTCTGCAGCAGACAACTTTTTCTCATCCTGCTCCATTTCAATTGATTTAAACTTAGGACGTACATCATTGTAGTCAACTTTGAATTTTAGAACCTTTTCGTCTCTAATGGCATCAGTAATAACATAAGAATGTAACTCACTTCCAAATACTGATGCTGTAGTTTCAGCGCCCAATGCATTTTCAGGGAATATAGGTGTCCCTGTAAAACCAAATTGGTAGTACTTTTTAAATTTCTTATGAATATTTTTTTGCGCTTCACCAAATTGTGAACGATGTGCTTCATCAAAAATAAATACTACTTGCTTATTGTAAATTGGCAAGTCTGCTTCGCCTTTAATAAGATTGTTTAACTTTTGAATAGTGGTAACAATAATTTTATTATCATCTTTTTCAATGTTACGTTTCAAACCTGCAGTATTCTCTGAACCGTTAACACTGTCAGGGGAGAATCGTTGATACTCTTTCATTGTTTGATAATCTAAATCTTTTCTATCTACTACAAAGAATACCTTGTCAATAAAATCAAGATCAGTAGCTAAACGTGCAGCTTTAAAACTAGTCAGTGTTTTACCAGAACCAGTTGTATGCCAAATATAACCACCACTCTCAGTAGTTTTCCATTTCTTTGTATTGTAAGAGCTTTTTATTTTCCACAAGATTCTTTCTGTTGCCGCAATTTGATAAGGACGCATAATAAGTAAATTATCACTTGAATCAAAAACCGAATAATGTAGAAGTACCTTCAAGATAGTATTTTTCTGAAAGAATGTTGCTGTAAAATCTTTCAAATCTTTAATCAATGAATTATCTGATTTTGCCCAATTCATAGTAAAATCAAAACTGTTTTTATCGCGCTTCGTTGTATTGGCAAAATAGCGACTGTCCGTACCATTGGAAATCACACAAATTTGCAAATACTTATATAGAGAATTATCGCTGTTGAAACTCTCTTTGCTATATCTATTTACTTGATTAAATGCTTCTCTAATGGCAATACCACGTTTTTTAAGCTCTACTTGAACAAGAGGAAGTCCATTGACCAAAATCGTAACATCATAGCGGTTTGCCTGAGAGCCAGTTATTTCAAACTGAGAAATAACCTGCACTTTATTTTTTGTTATATCTTCTTTGTTTACGAGATAAATATTTTTTATATGTCCATCATCAAACACAAAATCATAAATATAGTCATTATGAATTTTGCGTGTTTTATCAGTATGATTATCACTTGATTTATCTAAGTATTCTTCACAGAATCTTGTCCATTCTACATCACTAAATACGACATCATTAAGGTTTTGTAGCTGCACACGTACATTATTAAGCATTGCTGCTGGCGTTGTTAGCTCTGGCAAATACTCATAGCCCTGATTTACTAAATCCCCAATAAATTCTTTTTCAAGAGAAGCCTCTGTTTGATAAACCGCAGCAGCTTCACGTACAAGTGAATACTTTTCATATTTATCAAGAACTATAAAATTCTTAGATTCCGCAATAGGATTATATTCGTACATTCTTATGCCTCCTTCCAAAAGCTATAGTTATTTGTCAAGTGTTCCAATAGCACTCTCACTGTTTGTTTTTCCTGTGGTGTAGGATCTGCTACAACTTCACTTGATAATGTTGAATGACTTGTAAACTGAATAACGCGATTATAATAGGTTTCTTTATTATCCGGCAATAATTCTGACCATCTTGGAAAACCTAAAAAGCTAGCAGTTTTTTCATAGAGATTTCTAAGCAACGTAAAATGATATTTTTCTATACTTTCATTTGCAACTGCATCTTCAAGAATAGATTTTAAATGCAAATGATATGAAAAGCTCTTATTTGAGTCACCTTGCTTTTCTTTAATGTCAAAACTACCATCGCCCAAACGCTCTATCATATAACAGGCTTTATTATTAATTTCATTGTGAAGCACATTATAAAATATAGGATTGTGCGTTGTAATAATAAATTTCAAGTCTGAATCACTTTTTTTAATAACTTCAGCTAAATCAACTGCCATTTGAATTAAGTGATTATCATCTAAAGAAGTTACTGGATCATCAATAAATACATACTGCAGTTGGTTAAGTTTATCTGTTTCTCGTTCGCTAGGATCAAGAACATTAAGCACATCTATTACTTGCTTTAATAAACTGTAGAAAACGCTCCAGACAAAACTGCTTTCCTCACCTTTAGAAATTTTAATATTTTCATTTATTTCTTCATTTCCTCTTCTAAAAGAAAATGTAATTTCTGAAAAATCCTCATTAAACTTTGGCGTTAATGAACGATTGGTATAATTTTGAAAGTGACTAATAACATTTTGATCCTGCCCTTGTTCATTTAACACCCATTCTGTAAAAGAATTAGGATGAATTTTCAGTTTCAAATCTACATCATTTTCTAAATCGTTATCCCAATAAAACAGATCTTCTGTAAAAGCGTTATAGTATATTATCTTTTTACTTGCCAAACCTCCTTCTTCAGCTTCCTCAGCATTGTCTTTTGGCGCAACTAGCCATTTGAACTCTCTTGAAAGCCTGGTTTTTCCATTCCCGTTAAATGCATAAATTAGTTGAACCTTTTTATTATTATCTTTCAGTTCTGTAGCAATCTCATTTAAACTTTTCCCCATATTTATACCTCAGCGTTAATATTCTTAAAAGTTAAAAGCTTATCTCGGTAATATTCATATTGTTGCTGTCTTTCGGCTATTTCAGCAGGTAATCCTTCAGCTATATTGTGACAAAGTATGTCGAAACGATCAAGAATATCAACGATACGTTGCTGTTCAGCAAGTTCAGGCACTGGGACTGGATATTTATCCATCATAGGTCTACGAACAGATATAACCGATGAATTTACTGCATTTTTTTCAATATATCTCAAAAATGTTGATTTCATATAGTGGTAAAAGAATTTAGGAATAATTCTTTCGCTTGTTATATGGATTCTATACGCTCTTTGGTGAAGTGCATATTTCCCCTCAATATAATGAAATATCTTGCCAACCCCTACACCATCTCCAGACGTAATTATCGCAGTTTCATCAAATTGATATTCATTTTTTCGTCTAATATCTTGCGAACGAACAAAAAATGGGTAATCTCCTATTTCTAGTCCTTCATTAGTATTGCTACTTCCAGTTCCAATGTCCGCCAGTGTTGATAATGGCTCATATAAGTTATCTAAACCTGAAAACAAACTATCCCTATAATACTCATACTGTTTTTTTCTATCTGTAAGCTCTGCTGTAAGCTCTGCTGTAAGCTCTGTGAAATCATCCAAAATGCGTACAATTTCACGTTGAATTTCAATATGTGGAAGTGGGATAGACATATGAAGAACATCATTCATGTTCGGATGTTGAATACCAGACCCACGATATGTTTTATCTATATAATCACTTTTGCTTTGCATAAAATAATATAAAAACTTATTTGATAATACTTCCGTATTAGAAGATGTAGCGATTCTATTATCTGCTGTAACAAACTTCCCTTTATAATACTTCATCACTTCTTTTACCGGTCTGGATTTTCCCCATGGAATTGTTATTACTTCGCCTTCACAAAGATTTTTTCCAGCAGTTTCTTCATCAGTCCACCCAGTTTTTTCACCGGTAGAAAGTAAAAAAACTGTACCATTTTCAACTTCCAAATTAAATAATTCTGCTGCAAGTAAATAAGGATAACTAATTACATTAGGTTGTTTGTTTCTATCAACACTGTTAAACTTTTTGTCCCATGTTGTTAATTCCCATACATACTTATATTCAACTCCATCAGGGCATAGTTCTTCTATAAGTTGTTCTAATTTACTCATTTATTGCACCTCGATTTCTGCAACAATTTCGTCTATCTCAGCACGAAGTCTATCTATATTTGATACTGTCTTTTTAATTTTAGCGTTCAATTCAACAATATCAATTACTTCTCTTGTATCCTTTGCTTCAACATAAGAACTAACAGAAAGATTATAGTTCTCTGCTGCTATTTTATCGTTATCTACAGATATAGCAACATGATCTATATCTTCTTTATTAGCAAACAGTGCAAGAATAGAGTCAATGTGATCAGGTGTTAGAACATTGTTGTTCGTTTCCTTTTTAAAATATTCTTCACCACTTGCATCTATAAATTGAGTTTTAGTATCTGTCTTGTGTTTTGATAGCACTAATATATTTACAGCAATTGAAGTTCCAAAAAACAGGTTAGGCGCAAGAGATATAACAGTTTCCACAAAGTTATTATCAATTAAATACTTTCTTATTTTTTGCTCTGCTCCACCGCGGTAGAAGATACCAGGGAAGCATACAATAGCAGCACGTCCTTTGCTTGAAAGGTAGCTTAATGTATGAAGCACAAAAGCAAAATCTGCTTTTGATTTTGGTGCAAGTACACCAGCTGGTGCAAAACGTTCATCGTTAATTAGTGTTGGATCATCACTACCAATCCATGGTATTGAATATGGTGGATTAGATACGATTGCATCAAAAGGCTTATCATCGCCAAAGCGTGGATCTAATAACGTATTACCTAGTGCCATATTAAATTTATCATAGTTTACATTATGCAAAAACATATTCATACGAGCAAGGTTATAAGTTGTATGGTTAATTTCTTGTCCGAAGAAACCATCTTCAATAATGTGTTCATCAAATTGCTTTTTTGCTTGTAATAATAAAGAACCCGAACCCGCTGCTGGATCATAAATTTTATTAATTGTAGATTGACCATGTATTGCAAGTTTTGCAATTAATTTAGATACGCTTTGTGGAGTAAAAAATTCTCCTCCTGATTTTCCAGCATTAGCCGCATAGTTTGATATTAAGAATTCATAGGCATCACCAAATAAGTCTATTTGATTATCTTCGAACTTGCCAAAACTAAGTCCTTCCACACCTTTAATCACTGCTGCTAAACGTGTATTTTTATCTTTTACTGTGTTTCCAAGTCTATTACTTGTTGTATCAAAATCAGCAAAAAGTCCTTTGATGTCTAGTTCAGACGGATAACCATTCGCAGAACTTTCTATGCTTGAGAATATTCCAGCAAGATCTGTATTTAAGCTATCATTTGTATTTGCTTCTTTCGCAATATTAGAAAACAACTGACTTGGATATATAAAATATCCTTTTGTTTTAATCGCATCTTCTTTGATCTCTTTTGTGATAATGCTATCATCTAACGATGCATAATTAACGCTATCGTCTCCGCCTTCAATGTAATTTGAAAAGTTCTCACTAATAAAACGGTAAAAAAGTGTACCTAATACATATTGCTTAAAGTCCCATCCATCAACTGATCCGCGGACCTCATTTGCTATCTTCCAAATCTGTGATTGTAATTCTGCTCGTTGTGCTGCACTTGACATTTCAATTCCTCCATTTAGTTATACTAAGCTTGTTAACCTTAACTTGTTACCAGCTCTTGTTACCAGCTTTATTATTTAATTCTATCAATTTCATTGTCCTATAATACGGACTTATTCATTTACTTCTACTTCATCTGGAACTTCTGTCTTAACGACCTCCATAATATCTTCAATATTACAGTCCAAAGCAGAACATATCTTTAGTAAAACAGTAGTTGTAATATTTTCACCCTTGCCAAGTTTTGCAATAGAAGCTGTACTTATGCCACTTAACTTTTTTAAATCTTGTTTGTTCATATTTTTGTCTATCAAAAGTTTCCAAAGTTTATTGTAACTTATTGTATTAGCCATTATTTTTCTCCTTTTTGTAGTAATAGCTATAATTAATCATTAATTTCATCTCGGTATCCTTTCAAGAAACCATATCTACCATTTTGATCGTCGAGAGTAAATTCAATCATATTCACGTTGCTATAATCTACAGCATCTGCATTTGGTATCTCATTTTCTGCAATAATAATTTGATTATTACCACAGTTATCAATGATATATTTAAATAAAGATTCTTTCATCCCTGAAGTAGCTTGCTCACTTACTTTTATCTTTTCCTTCAATGATAAGATTGGAGAATCCAAAATGAGCATTCCTGGTTTATAGGTTCCATTTTCTTCAAGAAATTTCATTAACGTAAATAGTATTATAGTATTTAAAAACGCTCGATAACCTTTACCTTCATTTTTCTTATGCTTTCCATTTACTACTGCGTCCACTGTACCTGAATCTATATATGCTGTTAAAGCATTAGGATAGCCACAATCTTTTACCGCGGCGTCAAATATTAGATTCCAATTTTTCCATACCTCTGTATCTATTCTCGTTCTAGGATCAAACTTCTTTAGTTAATGTTCTATCGAATGCATCTACTCCCAAATCTGATGCAACTTTCTCTATTACTAACAATTCCTTTTTAGCCTCAACAGCTCGTTTAAAAGCATATAGTTCATTTCTCAAGCTTGATACTTTAGGTTTCAATTCTTGATTAATAATCGATACAATTTCTCTATTTTTATTATCTAATAGCCGCTTATCTTCTTCTAATCCTAAAACTTTGCGATTAATATCTTCTTCTACATCTATGAGATCTTTTAACTGAAGTTTTATTCTTAATAATTCAGCTTCAGAAGCTGCAATGTATTCACTTTGCCTACCATCATCTTCTGGCATATTACCATCGCAAAACGGACAGTGAATAGGCTTTCTATGCATGGATTTTTTAGAATCACCATCAATTATAAATTGTAATCTTTTTATATCCGACACATATTGTGAATGCAGCCCCTTATATCGATCCTTTAAAAATAATGATTCTTCTAACTGCGACGATACTTGATAAACTTCTTTCAAAATATCTTTACTTGCTTCACTAGCATTAATTATGCTTGTTTCTATAACAGATATCTCTTCCATAATAGTATTAATTTCATTGTCAATATCTATTTGGCTATATTCAATTAAGGAATCTTTTAATTCACCACTTTGGTCTTTTAACTGTTGTATTTTATTACTTATATACAATACTACTGCATTATTTTTCTCTAACCTAAGCGCGCGCTCCTCTTTGCTTTCTTCTGGTATTAATTCATTCATATCATCGCCATCAATTAAAAATTTCATCGAGCTGATGCTGGCTGTGATTTTTGAATGTTTAGGTTGATCTATAGGTGTAGTTTTTCTAAAAACATAGTCTTCATCAATAAAAAACATTGGGAAGATTGATCTGTTAGTTAAATTTTGTGATTTTAATTCTTGTGTGGAAATAATGCTGTGTCGCTCTTGAACACCCATCAACAGTAATAATAAATCGCTATATTCAAGTTTGGAAATGTTATATTCTCCACTTCTAATATCTTTTAAAGTACTGAATACCTCTACATTACCAGCGCCTGTATCTCCATTTTTACCATCCACTATTTTTCTTGTGCCAGAAACAGATTCCCCATCTGTAGATTCAAATAAAATGCTAATTGTATCATAGCCTGTAGCACTTCTTTCAAAGGGGATATCTCCTGCAAACATAAAGTTAATACAATTGATAACATATGATTTTCCAGAGTTCGATGGTCCATACAAAATATTAACGCCATCTTTAAATGTTATAGTTGAAACTTCTTTACCCATGCCTGATGCTGAAATCTGTTTTATATAAAAACGTCTATTCATTTAACAGCCTCCTTTCCGCACTAACTTTTGAAATCTTATGTATTTCTGCAATAATATACCTTTCCGATTTTGAACCATACTGTTCAATTATAAGTTCAGCTAGCTGTCGATAATCACTTGCGTATTCACTATCTAGCTCTGACGCAAATGCTTTTCCATCTCCAGTCAATGTATATGTTATTCCACTTTGTCCATTTATTGGTTTAACATAGCCTTCTAAAACCATATCTTTTAAGGCTAGTCGAATTATCTCTTTTCGCGTTGCAAACTCACTAAACATAAATGCATTTTCTCCATGCAGATTATTAGTGCTTATATTAAACTCCGCACTATACTGAGTGATAAAATCGATCGAATACAGCATATCCTCAGTTTTAGGTTCTTTAAATACATCTAGCAAAATAATAAGGCGTAATATATTTTCAAATGTTGAATTAAATATCTTCATCATCATCTCGTACCCATCCTTCCAATCGTTTTTCATTGGTTAAGAAATGGCATACACCTTTTTTCTGTGGATTACCGATCCAATCCGTATCTCTGCTTAACCAACATTTATCTACTCTCGTATTTGATGCTTGCGTTAGGACTTTTCTTAATCTTACTAAACCATTTTTATATTGTTCTTCCCAAACTTCTTTTACGCCTTCATAGGTTTCATCTTTTAAAATTTGAAATTGACTCTCTTCGGAATAAATATCTCGTGTTCCTCTTCTAACTGCCTCAGCCGCAAAGTAATATGATCGTTGATCATTGTAATGCTTTTGGTGTTTTGGAAATGATGCTAATAATTCATTGGAAAACTCTGTGATTCCCTCAGCTTGCCCATAAATTTCATAAATTGCTTTTATATATTCATGCTCATATTTCTGTTCATTTTCTGGAATTTCTATTTCAGCTAAAGGATTGCGCTTATAAGACTCCAAATCTTCAATTACTTCTTTTGATTCATCAATAATATTTTTTCTTTTCAAAGAAAATAAGTAAGCATTCGCTAAAAATTCAGCGAATGTATTTTTTTTGGCTAAAGCAACTAATTCGTTTTTATCTTCAGGTGAAATTGTAACATCGTTTTCAATTATTGTTTTCAACCTATATATAAGGTCATCTTCGTTGCCTGGAATAAGCCTCGAAACAACTTTTGTTTCAAAGTAGGAATCTATTGTTTTTAAAACTATTTGATCCGTTGAATGATCTTTTATTATTTTTAGAGGATTTCCGCCTTTTTGCCTATTAACAATTTTACTTGCTGCTGCCTTTGAAACTGTAATCACTTCTCCTGATTTATTAACAAGATTAGCGGGCGTAGCAATGGCATCATAAAGTAATTCAATCAAATCCGGATCGGCTATGGTTGAATCTTTCCATGATGTTTTCAATTCTCTAATAATGGTCGCAAAAACTAATTCATTCAAATAGTCCACCTCCAAAACGGAAACTTATGTATAACTTCTAGCTAACTTCATAGGAACGATTTTACAACTAATAAATTCTATAATTTTAATATAAATACGAAACAACGTTTCGCGAAAATACTTACATTTATTTTATCAAATGTAATCGTGAAAATCAACGTTTTATTTGTGAACACAAATATTATTTTTGCATTTTGCCGTAATGAAAATTTTATTTTAGAAAGGACCAGCCTTATATGACCAAACAAGAAAAAGACATGTGGATTATCAACATAGAACACTCAGCCGCTATGGTTTGCAGTGAATACGGAAGCGCTGTTGCTGATTCTGTATTCCAGCGACATGGCGCAAGTAGTATTTACAACCTAAGCCCATCTAGTTACTCTGAAGTTTTCGCAGACCTAGAACAAATTGCTAACGATTAATAAGTACTTTTAATAAAGTTTCACCATCACCTAACAGCCCCCGTACAGGCACTTCCAAGCGTTAGGTGATGAACAATTGAATATGAATGCATCCAGCCACTTGGAAGTGCTGGTGCCAATTTGAGATGGAGTTTTCTCCTGACAATGGTACCAGTCTGCCTTGTGGCTTATTTTGTCATGGCTTATGAGCTCTCCATCTCGCTAAAACGAAAGGAGATCTTTTATGAAGCTACACAAAACACATTCTAAAAAACGAGATACTTATACTTTTGATTTCTTTGATGCTAACGGAAAACCTAAGCCAGTTACAGTACGTCCTGGTGAAAATGGTGTTACAGAAATTGATATTAAAATGTTACACAGCCTTGATGACTCTGAAGTTTACTACAACATTAAAAACCGCAGACCAAAATTAGAAGATTGGCAGTTACAACAAATCTCTGAATGGGAATCTGGATTTATTACTTCCTTTACTAATGCATATGGTTATGCACCAAGTAAAGATGATCTTATGGATGCAAAGTTAGAAGCATTCCCTAAAAATTGGATTGGTTCTTTAGATGAAATGTTAGATACAGAGAACAATGGCTATGGCGACAAAAGCACATTGTTATACAGCCTTTCAAGCGAAACAGCGGACGAGCCATCTTATATAGAACGTCTCCATGAAATTATTGAAGGCATGGATAAGCGCTGGCAGTTCATTTACGAGCAGGTGCTGTTAGAAGGTATTCCTAAAACAGAGGTCGCTGCTGTACTTAATATTTCAGAAGCAAGAGTACGCCAAATAGCACGAAAAATAGAGGCTAGAATTGCTGAAGATAACATTCTAAAAAAACTTTTTAAGTAGGGCTTCGATATCCACTACTTTTCTTTGACGGATAATTTGTAAGGAACAACACCTTACAGAAAGAGGTGAAAAGCATGAGCTTAAAACACAAAGTCAATGTAAATGTAACAAGCCCTGCTGGAAGAAAGCAATCCGTACTTAAAACTGGGATATGCACAATTCCTCGTAGGATACTGACTGCTCTGCTTGGTGAAGGTACTCAAGTATTAGTTTTGAAACCTGGCCAAACAGTTCAATCAGTAGAAATTCACGAAGTTAAGGAAGGAGGAAAACACTATGAGCAAAATCAAATTACTTCTTAATTTAATTACCGATGTTCGTGCTGTGGCAGATGACCTGCAGGCTATTGCAGACTCTATGGCAAATAACGAATCACCAGAATTAAATGAATCAACCGAAGCTGCTGCCCCTGTACCAAAAACAGACAAGACTAAGCCTTCTATTAAATTAGAAGATCTTCGAGCATTACTTGCTAGTAAAAGCCATGCTGGTCTTGGTAATGAAGTACGTGAGCTAATCAAGAAATATGATGCTACAAAACTTAGCGATGTAGATCCAAATCAGTATGCAGCCATATTTGCTGAAGCGGAGGTATTATAATGCCACCAAACAATCACGCATTACTATCTCCATCTAGCTCTCACAGGTGGTTAAATTGCACGAAGTCGGCTCTCCTTGAATCAGAATTCGAAAACAAGGAATCGGAAGCTGCTGCAGAAGGAACTGCTGCCCATGACTTATGTGAGCATAAAGTAAAAAAGGCCCTGCGAAAACGTAGCAAGCGTCCTACTTCCAAATATGCTTCTGATGAAATGGAAGAACATACTGATGCATATCGTGATTTTGTATTAGAGCAATTTGAACTAGAAAAACAAACTTGTCCGGATGCACAGCTGTTTCTTGAAATTAAGTTATCACTAGAAAACTATATCCCTGGAAGCTTTGGAACTTGTGACTGTTTAATCGTCTCCGACAATAAGATGCATATTATAGATTTTAAATATGGTCTTGGAATTCTAGTAGACGCAACAGACAACACACAACTTAAACTTTATGCGATTGCAGCTTTAGAAGCTTATGGAATGCTTTATTCCTTTGATGAAATTGAAATGACCATCTTCCAGCCTCGTAGAGAGAATGTATCTACTTGGACCATTTCTGTAGATGAATTGCAGCAATGGGCTGATGAAGTACTAAAGCCCAAAGCTGTACAAGCAGCTGAAGGAACTGGCGAGTTTTGTTCTGGTGAATGGTGTACCTTTTGCAGAGCTGCAGTAAAGTGTCGTGCTAGAGCTGCTGCTAAGCTAGACCTTGCAAAACACGAATTTACACTTCCACCACTTTTATCAGATGAAGAAATTGAGGATATTTTATCCCTTCTTCCAGATCTGACGAAATGGGCCAATGACATTATGGCTTATGCAAGTGACGCCGCAATCAATCATGGTAAGCAATGGAACTTTCATAAAGTTGTCGCAGGTCGCTCTATTCGAAAATACAAAGATGAAACTTCTGTTATTGAAGCTGCAAAAGATGCCGGCTATACAGATATCTTTAAACAAAGCCTTATTCCACTTACTGAAATGGAAAAATTAATGGGCAAATCAACATTCAATGAGGTTCTCGGTGACCTTGTAATCAAACCACCGGGCAAGCCAACGCTAGTGTCTATCACAGATAAGCGCCAGGCTATCAATGTAAATAACGCCAACAATGAATTTAATAAAATCAAGGAGGAATTTTAACTATGGCAAATCAAACTAAAACAAAAGTAATTACAGGTACTGTACGTCTTTCCTATGCAAATGTGTGGGAACCAAAATCAATCAATGGTGGTGCTGAAAAATATTCAGTTTCCCTTATTATCCCTAAGTCTGATACTGAGACTATCGCAGCAATTAACGCAGCAGTAGATGCCGCTATTGAGGAAGGTATTTCTAAATTTGGTGGTAAGAAGCCAAACAAAGCAGCAATCAAACTTCCACTTCGCGATGGAGATGTAGAACGTGATGATGAGGCATATCATAACTGCTACTTTGTAAATGCGAACAGCACTACTGCTCCACAACTTGTAGATCAACAAGTAAACCCTATCTTTGACCGTAGCGAGGTATACAGCGGAGTTTATGGACGTGTTTCATTAAGCTTCTACGCATTTAATAGTAACGGAAATAAAGGCGTGGCCTGTGGTCTTGGAAATATCCAAAAGGTAAAAGATGGTGAACCACTTGGTGGACGCACTAATGCTGCAGATGATTTCGGGACTTTAGCCGATGATGATTTCTTAGCATAGGAGGTTACTTATTATGACAACAATCGAAACTATGATGCTTTCTGTATGCTTTGGCGCTGTAATAGGCACCTTCATTGCCAATTGGGTAATCATTATTAAAGATATTATCGATACTCGCAAACGCAAAAAGAAAGAAAAAGAAGAATCTCAGTAATACAACAGGCGGTGGAGGAAACTTCACTGCCTTTCTTCTTAGAAAGGACAAACTATGAAAACAATAAGTATTGATATTGAAACCTACTCTTCTGTAAATCTACAAAAGTGTGGTGTTTATAAATACGCTGAAAGCCCTGACTTTGAAATACTTCTTTTCGCCTACAGTATAGATGGCGGCGAAGTACGTGTAGTAGACCTAGCAAATGGTCAGGCCATCCCAGGTGATGTCACCTCAGCTTTACGTGATCCTAACGTTCTCAAGTGGGCCTTTAACGCTCAATTTGAACGAGTATGCTTATCTCGATTTTTAGGTGCCTGGTTAACGTCTAATTCTTGGCGATGTACGCTGGTATGGGCTGCTACTTTAGGACTTCCACTATCATTAGAGGGTGTTGGTGCCGTTCTTGGCCTAGACAAACAAAAATTAAAAGAGGGAAAAGACCTAATACGATATTTTTGTATACCCTGTAAACCTACTAAGGTAAATAACGGACGTACTAGAAACCTAGCCCTACATGATCCTGCAAAATGGGACCTCTTCAAGACCTACAATAAACGTGATGTTGAAACCGAGCTGAGTATTCAACAAAAATTGCAGAACTTTCCTGTGCCAGAATCTGAATGGCAGCATTATATATTAGACCAAGAAATTAATGATCGTGGCATTTTACTAGATGATACATTTGTAAAACAAGCTATTTTATGTGATGAACAATTTAAGAAAACTCACCTTGATATGGCACGTGATATTACAGGCCTTGCAAATCCAAATTCTACAACCCAATTAAAATCCTGGCTTAATGAGCAAGGCGTAGAAACAGATTCTCTTTCAAAACTTGCAGTATCAGAATTATTAGAAGATGCAGCTGGTGATGTAGAACTGGCTCTATCTCTTCGTCAAGATTTAGCAAAGTCCAGTGTAAAAAAATATGCCGCAATGGAGAATGCAATCTGTAAAGACGGACGTGCTCATGGCTTGCTTCAATTTTATGGTGCCAATCGTACCGGGCGCTGGGCAGGTCGTTTGATCCAGGTTCAAAATCTACCACAAAACCATCTACCTGACTTAGCTATTGTTAGAGAATTAGTGCGTAGTGGTAGCTTTGAGTATGTAGACCTACTATATGAGTCTGTGCCCGTTGTACTATCTGAGCTTATTCGTACTGCTTTTATCCCTAAACCTGGTTATGAATTCTTAGTTGCTGACTTCTCTGCTATTGAAGCTAGATTCATTGCTTTTTTAGCTGGGGAACAATGGCGACAAGATGTCTTTGCAGCTGGCGGCGATATTTACTGCGCTTCTGCTAGCCAAATGTTTCATGTTCCTGTAGAGAAAAATGGAATCAATGGTGAACTTCGTCAAAAAGGTAAAATAGCTGAACTCGCTTTGGGCTATGGCGGTTCTGTGGGTGCGCTAAAATCTATGGGCGCCATCCGTATGGGAATATCTGAAGAAGAATTACAACCATTAGTAGATGCTTGGCGAAGTGCTAACACAAAGATTGTAAAACTCTGGTACGACATTGATCGTGCAACTAAAACCTGCATAAAAAATAAA